>NZ_WJIE01000001.1:1147327-1503602 GCF_009649845.1 Polyangium spumosum | reverse complement strand
AGGCTCGCGCGAAGGGCGGGGAGGCTCGCGCGAAGGGCGGGGAGGCTCGCGCGAAGGGCGGGGTGGGGTCAGCGCTTGCGGCGCCGGCTCGCGAGGGCGAGCGCGCCCATCACGAGGACCGCGAAGGAGCCGCTCGTCTCCGTCGAGGCGCTCGACGTGCTGCAACTGGCGCCGCCGCCCAAACCGCCGCCGCTGCCGCCGGCTCCACCGACGCCGCCTGAGCCGCCGCTGCCGCCGCTGCCGCCGCCGCCGCCTGCGCCGCCGCTGCCGCCGCTGCCGCCGCCGCTGCCGCCGCTGCCGCCGCCGCTGCCGCCGCTGCCGCCTGCGCCGCCGTTTCCGCCGCTGCCGCCGGCTCCACCGACGCCGCCAGCGCCTGCGCTGCCGCCTTCTCCGCCCGCCCCACCGGCGCCACCTTCTCCGCCGGCCCCACCGACGCCGCTGCCCGGCGTCACGCAGACGCCCGCTTCGCATGCGCCCGATTCGCAGTCCTCGTTCACGTCGCACGCCTCGCCCAGCGCCTGCGGGACACGCAGGAGCCGCGCCTGCACCCGGCTCGCCGAGAAGGGCGATTCCCCGACGAACCGCGCATAACTGACGAGCGTCTTGCCATGGCCCCGCGAGACGAGCGAGGGCGGGCCCTCCCCCGTGGGCTCGGACGAGACCGGGAACGTCTCGAGAATCGTCCCGTCCGTCCCCACCCGCGCCCCGAGGAGATCCACGGGGTTCTCGGCCGACGCGCCCGACGGCGACGACCGCCAGACGACCACGAAGCTCTTGCCGTCGTGAACCGCGGCAGGGCAGGGGCCGTAATAATCGGTCACGTAGAAGGACGCGCAGGGCCGGTCGTATTGCAGGGTCGGCACCGCGGCGAGCACGAAGCCGCCGGGATCCAGCACCGTACCATTCGCGTCCACGCGCGCCGCGCGCAGGGTGGAGCCGGAGGTGCCCTGGGGGGCCGGTTCGGGCCAGACCAGGAGGTGCATCGTGTCGTTCGACGCCATCGCCGGCCGCCCGACGAAGCTGTTCGGGTCCGAGACCTGCAGGAAGCCCGGATCGAGGACGTTGCCCATCGCGTCGAGCCGCGACGCGACGAGGCCGTTGTTGTTCAGCTTGTCGCGGAAAGCGAGGAGGTAGCCGGCGCCGCCGTACGAGAGCGATTGCCGCATGCCAAACCAGCTATCGAGCACCTCGACGGCCATCACGGGCGGCGCGGCGAGCGTCCCCGCGGAGGTGACGCGGGCGATCTGGACGCCATCGAAATGGTCGTTCACGAGGAGCGTCTCCGCGCCGTTCGAAGCGAGCGCGATGGGCTCGTGGCTGAACGACTCCATCTCGATGTGGAGGGGTACGGGGTCGAGCACCGTGCCCGCGGGGCTCACCCGCACGATATACGGGTCCCAGGACGGATCGCCGTCCCACGGCAAGCTGCTGGTCCCCCACGCGGCGACCACGTGGTTCGTCCCGTCGAAGACGACTTGCGGGGAGAAGTCCCAGCGCCCCCCGGTCCGGATCGGGATCCCGCTGGGGTCGAGGAGGGCGCCGGCGGGGCTCACGCGCGCGCCCCAGATGTCGAGGAAGGCCTTCTGCGCATCGTAGCTGCGGTGATCGGCCCAGATCACGAGGAAGTTCGTCCCGTCGAAGGAGACGGAAGGGGCGAACTGCGCATTGGCGCTCTTCGAGAGCAGGATCCCCGGCGTGTCGAGCGCGGCGCCGCCCGGAGCGAGGCGCGTGCCGGCGAGGAACATGTCCTGCGCGGCCTCGTCCGTGGTGCTGTCGTCCGCATACACCGCGAGCGAAGGCGCGGGGGCCACGGTGATCGCGTGCCCCATGCTGGCCGCGGCGAGCATGACCGGCGTCGCGTCGAGCACCGTGGCCTGCGAATCGAGGCGCACGCGATAACTCCCCTGGCCGTCCTCGTGCACGCCCTGCGTGAAGAGCACCACCACGTCCTGCCCGTCGGAGCCCACGACGACGTCCTGGAAATACGTATTCGGATCGGCCGTCTGCGTGAGGGCGACGCCCGCCGGATCGAGCACCGTGCCATTCGGGTCCACGCGCGCCGCGACCACCGATCCGCCGTCGCCGGGGCTGCGCGCCCAGGCCACCGTGTAGGCCCCGTTGACGAAAGCGATCGCCGCGCTGTCGTCGCGGTCATTCCCCACGAGCTCCGGGCTCACATGGAAGGGCGTGGCGTCGAGCTGGTTGCCCTGCGCATCGATGCGCACGCCGAAGATCCGGGCGTCGTGCCAGACGATGAGCGAGCCCTGGCCATTCGAAGCGATGGCGGGCTCGTGCCCGCCCGCCGAGTAATTCACCACCTCGGTGGCGGTGAGCACGCCGTTCGGGTCGAGCAGCACGCCCGCCGGGGTCAAGCGCGCGCGGTAGACGTCGGTGAAGGCGCTGCTCGACGTGTTGCGCGCGTCGTCCCAGACGAGCACGTAGTTCGTCCCGTCGAAGGCGACGTCGGGGTTCGACTCCGCTTTGAGTCCCGCGCTGATCGTGATCTCGCCCCCGTCCACCTGGCCGGCGCCGGTCACGCGCGTGGCGTAGATGTTCTTCGTGGATTCGTACGTGACCAGGAAGTCCGTGCCGTCGGAGGCCACGGCCGGGTTGAGGCCCCGCGCGACGTGGATGCCGTACGTGTCGAGCACCGTGCCGTCCGCCTGCACGCGCGTGGCATAGATGTTGTCGACGTACGAGCGACGATCGCGCCAGGCCACGAGGTATTGCCCGCTGCCATAGGCGATCGCCGGGTCGTCTTGCAGGTTGGCCGGCTGGACGACGAGCGGCGCATCCATCCCCACCTCGGGCGAGATGATCGGGTCGAGCACCGCGGGGTACGCCGAGCCCTCGATGACGCCCGCCGGTACCGCCAGCTCGATCGCGCCGTCCGCGACACGCGTGGGAACGTCGGTCTTCACGCCCTTCGCGTCGATCCAGGTGGCCTTGCCAAACTTCAAGCCGAGGTTCTCCGCCGGATCCACGAAATGGTGACCCGAGGTGGTCTCGCCGGAGGGCGCCATACCCGAGACCTCGATCCGGACGACGAGATCGCCCGCGCCGGCCGGCCGCTCGGCGAAGGAGTACGAGAGCTCGACGCCGTCCTCCGCGTTGCGCAGGTGCTCCTCCACCGCGCCGCGGGTAATCGCGAGGTGGCCGTCCGCGGCGACACGCGGGCTCGGAGCGCCGTCGAAGCGCGCCCCGCCGCGCGCGACGTCGACCGTGCGGAAGCGGGCCGCGGCCGCCGTGCTGTGATCGTCGGGTCGGGGTGCGACGTCGAACGCGCCCGCGTGATAGGTAACGTCGTAGGCGCGGCCGCCGCCGACGAAGTGATCGTCGGAGGCCCGATAGGCGAGGCGCACGGAGCGCACGACCGCGTCGAGGTCGACGGGGGCGGAGGCGCGCGCGGGCGCGGGCGTCGGCGCGGACGCGGGCGCGCCGGAGCTACAAGCCGGGAGCGCGCCGAGGAGGCCCCCGAGCGCGAGGGCGCCGAGAACACGGGCGATGCCGGACCTCATGTCGCCGGTCTTTCGTGTCGAAAATGCGGCAAGACGTGATTGCATGCGTTCCTCCGAGGTGCCTCGTCCACACGGCGAGGCGGATAGAGCGAGCACGCAGCATCGCCGCACATCGTGGGAGAACAAACGGTTTCCCGCGCCGCGCACGAAACCGACAGGCCGCCGATGACGGCGGGCGCGGCGGCGGAGGTGGATGCGTGTACGGAGGGGGGAGGCGCGCGCGGAAGCGCGGTGGAGAGGCTCGTTCAGACCTTCTTGAGCTGCACGCCGAGCTCGTCGAGCTGCTCGGGCGCGACGCCGGTGGGGGCGTCGGTCATCAGGTCCGTGCCCTTCTGCGTCTTCGGGAAGGCGATGACGTCGCGCAGGCTGCCTGCATTGCACAGGAGCATCGCCAGGCGGTCGAGGCCAAATGCGATGCCGCCGTGCGGGGGCGGGCCGTACTTGAACGCGTCGAGGAGGAAGCCGAACTTCGCGCGGAAGTCGTCCTCGGAGAGGCCGAGGGCGGCGAAGACCTTGGCTTGCACCTCGCGCTGGTGGATACGGATCGAGCCGCCGGCGATCTCGTTGCCATTGAGCACGAGGTCGTAGGCGCGGGCCTCCACGCGGCCGTTCTCCGCGCCGAGGTGCTGCACGTGCTCCGGCTTCGGCGAGGTGAACGGGTGATGGGCGGCGACCCATTGCCCGCTCTCGTTTTGCTCGAACATCGGGAAATCGGTGACCCAGAGGAAACGCCACTGGCCTTCGGGGATGAGGCCGAGCTTGTGCCCGAGGTGCAGGCGCAGGCCGCCGAGAACCGCGTTCACGAGCTTGAACGAGCCGAACTGGAAGAACAAAAGGTCCCCGGGGCCGGCGCCGAGCGCGGCGTTCACTGCGGCCCGCGCTTCGGGGGTCACCGTCTTGCTGAGCGGCGACTGCGTCCAGTCGCCGTTTTCGCCGACGCGGGCGCGCGCCAGGCCTCGCGCGCCGAAGCCCTTCACGAACTCCTCGAGCTTGTCGGCCTCCGTGCGTGAGAGCGAGGCTGCCTCCTTCGCGGGGATCCGGAGCGCTTTGATGATTCCCTTCTGCTCGAGCGCGGTCTTGAAGAGCGGCACGCCGCCGCCGTCGAGCGGGCGGAGGACGTCGGTCAGGTCGGCGAGCTCCAGGCCGAAGCGCAGGTCGGGCTTGTCGGAGCCGTATTTGAGCATCGCCTCGTGGTAGCTCATCCGCTGGAACGAGCGCGGCAGGTCGACGTCTTGCACGTCCTTCCAGATGCGGCGGATGAGGCCCTCCATCGTCGTGAAAATGTCTTCCTCCGTGATGAAGGACATCTCCACGTCGACCTGGGTGAATTCGGGCTGGCGGTCGAGCCTCAGGTCCTCGTCGCGGAAGCAGCGGACGATCTGGAAGTATCGCTCGAAGCCGGCGACCATGAAGAGCTGCTTGAAGATCTGCGGCGACTCGGCGAGCGCATAGAAGTTGCCGGGGTTGAGCCGCGAGGGGACGAGGAAGTTGCGCGCGCCGCCGGGGGTGTACTTCACCATGAAAGGCGTCTCGAGCTCGGTGAACCCTTCGCCGTGGAAATAATCACGCGCGGCGCGGTAGAGCTTCGAGCGTACCAGGAAGTTTCGCTGGAGCGCGGGCCTGCGCAGGTCGAGGTAGCGGTGCTTCAGCCGGATCTCTTCGCGCGTGTCGATCTCGTCCTCGATGAGGAAGGGCGGGGTCTCCGAGCGCGAGAAGATGTGGAGCTCCTCGGCATTGACCTCGACCTCGCCGGTCGCGAGTTTTGGATTGGGCTGACCGCCCGACGAGACACGCGTCACGACCTTGCCGGCGATGCCGATGCAGTACTCCGAGCGCAGCTCGCTCGCGAGCTCGTGCGCCTCCTTGCCGATCTCCGGGCCGAAGACCACCTGCGTCAGGCCCTCGCGGTCCCGGAGGTCGATGAAGACCCGGCCGCCGTGGTCCCGGCGGTGCGCCACCCAGCCCATGAGCACGACGCTCTTGCCGACGTCGCTCGTGCGCAGCGCGTTGCAGGAGTGCGTGCGCTTCTTGTCCACCAAAAATTCCGACATGGCGGCGCAGCATAGTCGCTCACGCCGCCAACTCAACGGGGCAGGGAGCCCGCCTGGTCACTTTTTCGTGGCCCGCCCCACCCGGCCAGGGGAGGCCTCGCGCGGGCAAAGCAGCCCGGTCGAGCCGTAAGGCTTCGCTCTACACGGGCGGCTTTGGTAGGATGGACGCTCGTCCAGAGTGTAGCTTTTTCCCTTCACGATACGGGGTGACGAATGTTGGCAGCGAAGCGATGGTGGTTTGCTCTTCCGGTGTCGCTGGCGGCGGCGTGCGGCGCGGACGAAAGTGGTCCGCAATCGGGGGACGTGTCCCTTCCGGCGCAGGCGAAGGCGCCCCCAGCGGAGGAAGTGGTGGATCACGCGGGGCTGCGCGCCGCGTACGTGGCGGCGGTGCAAAAGGATGCCTCGCCCGCGTATCACCTCTCGCGCGGCGCGAAGGGCACGATTTCAGCCCGGAACCCGGCGCAGGGCCTCTCGGCGGAGCTCTCCCCGGCGGGCGTGCGGGTCGCGGCCGACGCGCGGGCCGATCGGCCGTTCGAGCTCTCGCTCGAGGCCGTGGGCTGCGACGGGGACCTCGAGCCGGCCGCCGCGGCGTCGCCCGAGGCGAGCGGCAATCGCGCCGAGTATCGGCGCGGGGACGTCGTGGAGTGGTATTTGAATGGCCCGCTCGGCCTGGAGCAGGGCTTCGATCTCGCGAAGCGGCCCGCGTGCCGCGAGCAGGGCGGCGGCAGCGTCACGCTCTCGATGCGCGCCGAGGGGCTCGCCCCCGAGCTCACGGCCGAGGCCGACGCCGCGCTCCTGCGCGACGAGGCGGGGGAGGTGATCCTCCGGTACACCGATCTCCACGTCACGGACGCGAAGGGCCGCGTGCTCCCGGCGTTCCTCTCGGCGGGCGAGGGGCGGATCGCCATTCACGTCGACGATACGGGCGCGATTTATCCGATCGTCGTCGACCCCATCGTATGGTCCGAGTCGCAGAAGCTCCTGGCGGGCGACGCGCAGGCGGACGCCTCGCTGGGATATGCGGTGGCGATCGACGCGGACACGGCCGTCATCGGCGCGCCGGACGACGACGCGAAGGGCACGGACTCCGGGGCGGCCTACGTGTTCCTCCGGAACGCCGCGACGAACACGTGGACGCAGTCGCAGAAGCTCGTCTCGGGCGACGCGACGCTGACGGCCGGCGACCGGTTCGGCCGCGCGGTGACCGTCGCCGGCAACGTCATCGCCGTCGGCGCGCCCCTCGACAACGCGAGCCGCGGCGTGGTCTTCGTCTTCCAGCGGTCGGCGTTCGGCTCGAATTTCACGCAGCTCCAGAAGATCACCGCGAACGACGCGGCGTCGGGGGATCGCTTCGGCTCGTCGGTGGCGCTCTCGGGCACGACGCTCGTGGTCGGCTCGCCCTTCGACGACAACACGGTCGGCGGAGTCAACGCGGTCGATACCGGATCGGCCTACGTGTACCTCAAGGGCGCGAGCACCTTCGTGCTGCAGGGATCGAAGCTCACGGCGGGCGCGGCGGCCGCGGCGCAGGACGAGTTCGGCACGGCCGTCGCGATCTCGGGTGATACCATCGTCGTCGGCGCCTACGGGGACGACGACAATGGCTCGGTGTCGGGCTCGGCGTTCGTGTTCTTCCGGACGGGCACGACCTGGTCGCAACAAGCGAAGCTCGCCCCGCCGGATGGCAAGGCGAACGACTGGTTCGGCTACGCGGTCGCGGTCTCGGGCGACACGGCCCTCATCGCCGCGCCGCTCGCGCTCGCCTCGCAAGGCAAGGTGTATGCGTACACGCGGAACGCGGGCGTCTGGGCGCAGCAGGCGCAGTTCGTGGCGATGGACGGCGACGGCGGTGATCAGTTCGGGCATTCCGTCTCGCTCGTGGTCGACACGGCGGTCATCGGCGCGCGTTACGACGAGCCGTCGTCGGCGGGCTCGGCCTACGTGTTCCTCCGGAACGCGGGCGTGTGGGCCCAGGAGAAGAAGATCACGGGCGCGGATCTCGCGATCGGAGATCAATTCGGCCATTCGGTCGGCGTGAGCGGCTCGTGGGTGATCGTCGGCGCCGAGGCGCACGACAGCGCCGCGTCGAACGCAGGCGCCGCCTACCTGTTCACGCCGCAAAACAAGCTCGACAACGGGCAGGCGTGCCAGGTCGGCAAGGACTGCGCGAGCGGCTTCTGCGCCGACGGGGTCTGCTGCAATACGGCGTGCGGCGGCGCGGCGAGCGATTGCCAGGCCTGCGACCTCGCAGGCGCGGTGGGCACTTGCACGCCGTCCGCGGCGGGCACGCAGTGTCGCGCGTCGGGTGGCGCCTGCGACGTGGCCGAGGCGTGTGACGGGACGAGCACGGCCTGCCCAGCCGACACGAAGGTCGCGGCGGGGACGCAGTGCCGCGCCTCGGCAGGCGGCTGCGATCCGGCGGAGGCGTGCGACGGCGCGAGCAACACTTGCCCGGCCGACATGGTCGCCGCGGCGAACACGGTGTGCCGCGCAGCCGTGGGCGCCTGCGACGTGGACGAGATCTGCGACGGCTTCACGCCGCTCTGCCCAGGAGACAACCTCGTCCCCGCAGGCACGCAGTGCCGCGCCCCGGCAGGCGCCTGCGACGCCGCCGAGAGCTGCGACGGCGCGAGCGGCGTGTGCCCAGCCGACACGAAGGTCGCGGCAGGGACCGAGTGCCGCGGCATGGCAGGCGCGTGTGACGCGGCGGAGGCGTGTGACGGCGCGTCGAACGATTGCCCGGCCGACGTCCTGGCGAGCACCGGGACCGTGTGCCGCATGGCGATCGGCGCCTGCGACGTGGCCGAGAGCTGCGACGGCTCGACCATGGAGTGCCCGGCCGACGCGCTGGCCGCGGCGGGCACGGTGTGCCGCGACAAGGCGGGCGACTGCGACGTGGCCGAGAGCTGCGACGGCGCGACGAACGATTGCCCCGAGGACGGCGCGGCGCCCGACGGCACGAGTTGCCCCGAGGGCACCTGTCAGGCAGGCGCATGCGAGGGTGAAGGCGGCATGGGCGGCGGCGGCGGCGGCGGCGCAGGTGGTGCCGGCGGCGACGGTGGTCGAGGCGGCGCGGGTGGTTCGGCTGGCGCGGGCGGCTCGCTCCCGACGGCAGACGAGGGCGGCTGCGATTGCCGCGCCGCAGGGACCAGCCGCGGCAACGCGGGATCGGCGAGCGTCCTCGGGCTCGCGCTCGGGCTCGCGGCGTTCGTGCGGCGGCTGCGGTCGCGGCGCTGACGGAAGGAAGCGTTGCGCCGGGGCGCTGCCCCAGGCCCCGGCAGGGGGGTTGTCCACCCCCCTGCACCCCCGGACCAGGCACGGCCTGGACCGATGGTGGATGAACTGCGCGATGCGCAGTTCATCCAGCGAGCCGGTGGCAAGACCGGTGACGACCTCCCCCCTCGAGACGGATGCTCAGCCGAGCGCCGGCGTCGGCCTGCGTGAGGCCCTTCGCCCGGAGAGCTCGACGACGCGGCCGACGAGCTCCGCGTCGGATAGGCTCTTCGACGCGTATCCGTGGGCTCCCACGCTGATCGCGAGGTCCGCGAGCTCCATGTCCGACCTGTCGCCGACGAGCATGATGCGGGTTTGCCCGAGCCCGTAAGCGTCGCGGATCATCTTCACGAGCAGGCCGCCGTCGAGGCGCGGCATGTCCACGTCGACGAGCACGATGTCGCAGCCCGTCTCGCGGACCGCGTGCAGGCTGCCGAACGGGCCTTCGTGAAAGCGCGCGCGCATGCCCGCTTTTTCCAGGCAACGCACGGCTCGCTGGCCGAAGGTCGGGTCGTCGTCGATGATCAGAACGCGGGCCATGCGAAGACCGATCGCAAGAAACGGACCAGCCTCGGGAAACGGTGGAAATGCCCGAAAGGAAAGCGCTTCTTCGCGGCTCCTGGGGGACACGTCTTGCAGGGCTAAAACGGCGAGCGTGCGCCGGGTTTGCACTTCTGCGATCCGCTCAGAACGTGCCGCGTAGACCCGCCGAGCCGATCCCGAGGACGGGCGTCCACGTGATCTCGGCGGCCTTTTTTTCGTCTTGCTTTTGCTTCGGCCCTGCGATGAGAAGCGGCACGCCCACGCCGAGGCCCACCACGCCGACCACGAGGCCCGCCGTCGTCGCGTACCGGAGCGCGTCGAAGAAGTCGGCGTCGGCGTGGAACTCGGGCTGACAGGCCCGGTTCGGGCACTTCGTGACGAGCTCTTGCTCCTTCGACAGCGCCAGGCCCCCCGTCACGCCGAACGCCACGAGCCCGCCCGCGCCGACGCCGATCCCCACCCAGGCCATCGTCCTCCAGAACGGGTCCGGCTCCGGCGGCTTCGGCTTCGGCAGCGGGGGGAGCTCGAGCACGACCTTCTCCGTCTGCTTCACGACGAGGTCGACCTTCTTCTTCACCTTCGTCTCGCCGCGACGAACCTCGAGCTCGTGCGGGCCAGGATCGATCGGGCGCTTCTGTCCGAGCAGCGCCAGCGGGATCTGCTCGCCGTCGACGTACACCGTGATCCCGGCGCCCACGGGGCCCGTGACCTCGATGGTCAGGCTCGGGATGAGCGGCAAGAGCTCCTCGCGCTCCTTGAGCGCGTCGGCCTGCGCCTTGCGGAAGAGGTACGTGACCGCCTTGCCCGAGAGATCCATCCGCGTCACCGCGAGGTAACGCTCCGAGGCCTCGACGAGGCGGCCGAGCTTCACGAGGCTGCGCGCCGCGCGCAGGCCGAGCGTCGGCGCGGGGACGAGCTGATCGGCGAGGTTGAACTTCTCGAGCGCCTCCGCGTACTGGCCCTTGTCGAAGAGCACGATGGCCTCCTCGCCGAGCTTGCGCGCCGCGCTCTTGGTCGCGAAATCCTGCCCCGCGCTCACGGACGGCGTGAGCCAGGCGAGCGCGGCGAACACGACGAGGAGGCACGTCCGATGAGGCGCTCGTTTGGGCTTCGACAGGGGCAGGTTCATCGGTCCGTCGGGGCTCGGGTTCGGCTCAGAAGCCGAGGACATCTTCCTTGCCGATACGCTTGCCCCCGCCGCGAACCGGCGCGGGTTTGCCGGCGTCGGGCGCGCTCGGCGAAGGCGGCGCGTCGGCGTCGGTCGTCGCCGCGGGCTCGGCCGTGGCCGGGACGTTCGGCGCGGGGGCGGGCGCGATGATCGAGGGGCTCGCGGGGGGCGACACGCTCGCCGCGGGGCGCGCGGAGGGCGCCGGGGCCGGAGGGTCCGGGTCGCGCCCCTTCACGATCCACACGGCGCCGACGACGCCGATGAGCAGCACCGGCAGCACGGCGAGCGCGATCGTGAGCGCGCGTCGCGAGCTCGGGTTCGAGGCGCCGCTCGACCAGGCCGTGCTCTGCCCCGTCGGCTCGAGCTTGCCGGACTGCACCATCGAGCCGAGCGGCACCGTGGCCGCGCCTCCGCCCTGGGAGCGCAGGAGCACGATGGAGAGCGCCTCGGCGAGCTCACGCGCCGACTGGAACCGCTCCTTCGGATCCCGCTGCGCGGCGCGCGCGAACCACGCGTCGAAGCCGGGCGGCACGTTGCGCGCGGCCTGCGAAGGCACGGGCAGGGGCGCCGAGCAGATGCGCATGAAGAGCTCGCCGAGCGTGGCGCCCGAGAAGGCCCGCGCGCCCGTCACGCACTCGAAGGCGATCATCGCGAGCTGCCAGAGGTCCGAGCGGAAGTCGATCTCCTTGCCGAGCACCTGCTCCGGGCTCATGTACGCGGGCGTTCCGAGCACCGTGCCCGCGTGCGTCTTGAGGTGCGGATCGTGGCCGGCGTCGGCGGTCTTGGCGATGCCGAAGTCGAGGATCTTCACGACCTCGCGGCCCTCCTCGTTCGCGAGGAAGACGTTCTCCGGCTTCAGATCACGGTGGACGATGCCCTGCTTGTGCGCCCTCTCGAGGGCGCGGGCCATCTCGCGGAAGAGGCGCACCGCGTCCGACGCCGGCAGGACACGCTGGCGCGCGAGCCGCTTGGCGAGGCTCTCGCCTTCGAGCAGCTCCATCACGATGTACGCGACGTGCCCCTGCGCGCCGTGATCCATCGTCTGGACCACGTTCTCGTTCTTGAGCCGCGCCGCGGCGCGCGCCTCGTGGAGGAAACGCGCCATCGTCTCCTGCGGGTTCTGCGCGGAGGCGAGATCGACGAGCTTCACCGCCACGGTCGTGCCGAGCGACGTGTGCTCGGCGCGCCAGACCTCCCCCATCCCGCCCGCGCCGATCGGCGTCGTCAGGCGGTACTTTCCCCCGATGATCGAGCCCGGCGCCCAGGGGGTCGGCCTCACGCTCTGCAGCTCGGGTTCAGCGGGTCTCACGGCGGAGACCGAAGTCTAAACCACCTCGCGTGGAAACGGGAAACACCACGTGCGTGGTTCCGTCCGATCTACCGCGGGCCGTCGCTCATGCGCATCGGCACCTGGGCCGCCGGTCCTCGCGGCGGCAGCGCCTCGCGCTGCTCGATCGAGCGCGCCTCGTCGTACTCCCGCTCCCCCGGGGCCACGAGCGAGGGCCAGTCGGGGAAATAGGTCCCCGGCGGGATCACCACGGCATACGTGGAGGGCGCGGGCACGACGGGCGCCTCGGCGGCGCGTGGTGTCGCGCCGCGACCGCAGCCTGCGGCGACCAGCACGAGCCCACACGCGAAGGCGAGCAGGGAGAAACGACGCCCGGCCGGAGATCCCATGCCGAGGCCCATCGCAAGGCGCGGGCCCGGGCGGTGTGCAGGACGTGCGCGGGGACGTGTCGATCGGGCGAGGACGGATGTTCGATCAGGTTCCGCTGACCTTCGCGGGGCCGGCGCCCTCCGTGAGCAGCGGGAGCAGGCTCAGCGGCTGGGCCGGCGGGACCTGCACCAGAGGCGGCGCGGCCGCGGCCCGCTCGCCGCGGTAGCGCTTGATGCAGCCGGCGAGGATCTCGCCGATGAGCGTCCGGAAATCCATGCTGGCGACCTTCGCGATGACGCAGAGATCGCTGAACTCCGGGGTGAGCCCGGGCAGCGGGTTGCACTCGATCACGTACACGGTGCCGTCCTTCGCCAAACGCAGGTCGATCCGCGCGACGTCGCGGCAGTGCAGCGCGAGGAAGGTGTCGCGCGCGATCTTCTCGATCCGCTTGAGCTCCGCCGATGTCAGGCTCGCCGGGCACTGGAAGCGCACGCGGGTCGTGCCCTGCTGCTTCTCCTCGAAGCCGTAGACCGGGTGCTCGGGTGGATCGACGAAGACCACCTCCATCGGCGGAAGGACCCGCGGGCGGCGATCGCCGAGCAGGCCGACGGTGAACTCGCGGCCGTGGATGTACTCCTCGACGAGCGCGGGTTGACCGTACTTCTCGACGAGGACCTTCGCCGCGGCGCGCGCGCTCGCCTCGTCCGGCACCACCGACGCGCCCGTGATCCCCTTCGACGTGCCCTCCGCGTTTGGCTTGACGATCACCGGGTACCGGAAGGCCTTCAGCTTCTCGCGCCCCGTCGTGAGCACCTGCCACGCGGGCGTGTCGATCTTCGAGGCGCGCAGGATCTGCTTCGTGAGGCCCTTGTCGAGGCAGAGCGAGAGCGTCGTCGGATCGCTGCCGCTGTAGGGGATGCCGAGCAGCTCCAGCATCGCGGGGACCTGCGCCTCGCGGCCGCGGCCGCGCACGCCCTCGGCGATGTTGAAGACCACGTCGGGCTGCGCGGCGAGGAGGCGGTGCGGCAGATCGGGCTTGGCCTCGAGCGGCACCACCGTGTGGCCGAAGCTCTCGATCGCGCTCGTGATCGCCTCGATCGTGGAGGGCGGGTCGAACTCCGCCTCCGCGTCGCCGCCGTCGCGCTTCATGTTGAACGTGAAGCCCACGCGGAGCGCGCCCTTCTTCTGGCGGCGCTGCGGCGCGCCTTCGAGGAGGGGCGAGAGGCCGCGGCGCTTGCACGCGCTGCGCACGATCGACCGGATCACGCCGTCGTAGTCGAAGCCGCGCTTCTTCGCCGCGACGAACATCGCCGCCGTGGGATCGAGCGAGGGGAGCGCGTCGACCTCGAGGAAGTGGATGTCGTAGCCCGTCTGCGGCGAGCCCGGCGAGACGCGGAACTCGCAGCGGCCGAGGTCCCGCAGATCGAGCGCCCGCACGATCCTTCGCGTCAGCGCCTGGATGCGATCGAGCACCGCGGGCGGCAGCACCGCCAGGCGCGAGGTCACGTGCTCGGGCCGCACGTTCTTCAGGTGGAAGTCGTAGACGTTGTAGAGGTTCGAGTAGCGCGGATCGATCACGTACTCGACCGGGTCGAGGACCCCGTCGTCGCCGAGGCCCTCGACGAACGCGCACGACACGTCGACGCCGCGCAGGAAGCGCTCGACGAGCACGCCCGCGGGGAAACGCGCGAGCTGCCGGTCGACGACCTCGGCGAGCTCGTGGTTGTCCTCGCAGACGCTGAAATCGCCGGAGATGCCCTTCGACGAGCCCTCGAAGTTCGGCTTCACGATCACCGGGAACGTGACGTCGTCGAGCGCGCCGCTCTCGATCGCCACGCGCGTCACGAGCCGCGCGCGGGGCGTGGGGACGCCGTAGCTCGCGAGCGTGCGCTTCGTGAGCGCCTTGTCGAGCGTGAGGCAGAGCGTGTACGCGTCCGAGCCCGTGTAGGGGAAGCCGAGCTCGTCGAAGAGCGCGGGGTAAAACGCCTCGCGTGTCTTGCCCTTGTGTCCCTCGGCCATGTTGAACACGAGGTCGGGCGAGATCGCTTCGAGGCGCGCGATGACGCGCGAGGCGGGGCCCGAGACCTCGACGCGCTCGACCTCGTGGCCTGCGCGCGAGAGGGCGTCCTCGATCGCGTCGATGGTCTCTGGGGGGTCGAACTCCGCCTCCTCGGGGGAGCCCGTGATCTTGAAGTTGTAGATGAGCGCGATGCGCATCGGTTCGTTGGAATGGAGGGTGCCGAAGGAGAGGGCGGGTGTCGCGGGTTTTTCGCTGAAAAATCGGCTACGGCGGGAGCCTCATGCGAGCGGGCGGCCGCTGCGTCAAGCGTCAGGGACTCCCCTCACGGGGAGCCACGTGCTACGGCCCCCTCCGTGACGGATCTGGTGGCCTTTCCTCCGCCTGCTTTCCCCGAGCCGGCGGATGAGCTCGGGTTGAACGAGCCCCAGGCGCGGGCGGTGGCCCACGTCGAGGGCCCGCTCGTCGTGTTCGCGGGCGCGGGCAGCGGCAAGACGCGCGTCATCACGTATCGGATCGCGAACCTGCTCGCCGGGCACCGCGTCCCTCCGTACCGCGTGCTCGCCGTGACCTTCACGAACAAGGCGGCGGGCGAGATGCGCCGCCGCATCGCGAGCCTCGCGGGCGACGAGATCGCCAAGGAGCTCTGCATCGGCACGTTCCACGCGACCTGCGCGCGCCTGCTCCGGCGCTTCCACGACGCGGCCGGCCTCGAGCGGAATTTCGTCATCTACGACGACTCCGATCAGCGCGCCGTCGTCGCGCGGGTGCTGAAGGAGCTCTCGCTCGACGACAAGCGGTATCCGCCGCGGCAGGTCCTCTCGCGGATCCACAAGGAGAAGCAGGAGGGCCGCGGCCCCGCCGACTTCGAGCCGCAGGGCTTCTTCGACGACGCGATCCTGAAGGTCTACGAGGGCTACGAGCGCTACCTCCGCAAGGCCAACGCCGTCGACTTCGACGACCTCATCCTCTCGGTGCTGCGCATCGCCGAGGACCCGAAGAGCCTCCCCGGCGAGGATCTTCGCGCGCGTTTCCGGCACGTGCTCGTCGACGAGTTCCAGGACGTCAACCAGGTCCAGTATCGCCTCGTGCGCGCGCTCGCCGCGAGCCGCAACCTCTGCGTGGTCGGCGACGACGATCAGAGCATCTACCGCTGGCGCGGCGCCGACGTGCGTATCGTCCGGAACTTCCGCCGCGACTTCCCCGACGCCGCCATCGTCAAGCTCGAGCAGAACTACAGGTCCTCGGGCAACATCGTCCGGGCCGCGCTCGGCGTGATCAAGCCGGCGAAGGATCGCGAGCCGAAGGAGCTCTGGACCGCGCGGGACGGCGGCGAGCCCGTCGTCGTCGTCGCCGCGCAGAACGAGCACGACGAGGCCGCGTGGGTGGCCGAGCGCGTCCGCGAGGCCCAGGCGCGCGGCGTGCCGCTCGGCGAGGTGGCGATCTTCTACCGCGTGCACGCCCAGTCGCGCGTGCTCGAAGAGGTCCTGCGCGCCGAGCGGATCCCCTACCAGATCGTCGGCGGCATGCGCTTCTTCGAGCGGGCCGAGGTGAAGGATCTGCTCTCGTACCTGCGCATCCTCGATAACCCGAAGAGCGACGTCGACCTCGAGCGCATCATCAACGTCCCGGCGCGCAAGATCGGCCAGGCCACGCTCGATCGGCTCACGCAGGTGGCGAACGCCCTCAACGTGCCGCTCTACGAGGCGCTCGTGCCGCTCGTCGAGCGCGGCGGCCTCGGCACGGCCGCGAAGAAGAGCCTGCTCGCCTTCCGCGATCTCATCGAGAGCCTGCGCGAAAAGGCCGCCTCCGCGCCGCCGAGTGATCTCGCGCGTGAGGTCCTCGCGCGCACGGGGTATGCGCGTATGCTCGACGAGGACGACAGCGCCGAGAGCGACGCGCGCAAGCAGAACCTGCAGGAGCTCATCGGCTCCATCCTCGATTACGAGGCCGAGGCGGCCGCGGCGGGGCAGGTCGGCACGCTCTCCGGTTACCTCGAGCGGGTCACGCTCTCGAGCGACATCGACGCGCTCGAGGACGCGCCGCGCGTCTCCATGATGACCGTGCACGCGGCCAAGGGGCTCGAGTTCGACACGGTCTTCATCACGGGCATGGAGGACGAGATCTTCCCCTTCAAGGGCCCGGATCCCAAGCGCAACGAGGACATCGAGGAGGAGCGCCGCCTCGCCTACGTCGCCGTCACGCGGGCGAGAGAGCGCCTCTTCGTCACGCACGCGGCGCGGCGTATGATCTTCGGCAACACGCGCTTCGGCGTGCCGAGCCGCTTCATCGCCGATTTCCCGACCGCGGCCGTGAAGGGCCTCATGACGGCCGCGGCCTCGAGCGAGCGGTCGTTCCGCGACGGGTACCGCGACCGCGACGAACCTGCGCGGCCGCGTGGGCCCTGGGTGCATCCGATGGATCGCGAGAAGACGTCCGCGCGCTCCTTCGCCTCGCCTTCGGCTTCCGTGCCTGCGCGCGCGCCGGGCGAGCGGTACATCGAGCGCGAGCCGGGCGAGGGCGCGGGTGGCCTCGCGCGTGGGGCGCGGGTCATGCACGAGAAGTTCGGCGTCGGCGCCATCGTCGACGTCGACCCCGGCGACGACCCGATCGCCACGGTCAAGTTCTCCGGCTGGGGGGTCAAACGCATCAAGGCGCGGTTCTTGCGGACCGAATGATGCGTGAAACGCGTGGTCATTGTATTGCGATGCGGCGCTGCATCGCAATGCAATGGCGCCTCACTTCCCCTTGAGCTGATTCGCGACGGCCTGGGCCTTCGCCTTCGCCGCCTCCTCGTCGCCGAGGTACCGGCGTGAGATCGGCTTCAGGTTCGCGTCGAGCTCGTAGAGGAGCGGCACGCCCGTGGGGATGTTCAGCTCGACGATCTCCTGGTCCGAGATGCCGTCGAGGTGCTTCACCAGCGCGCGCAGGCTGTTTCCGTGCGCGGTGATGATCACGCGTTTGCCGCTCCGGATCGCCGGCGCGATGTCCGACGCCCAGAACGGGAGGAACCGCGCCACCGTGTCCTTCAGCGACTCGCTGGCGGGGATCTCCTCCTTGCGCATCGACGCGTATCGCGGGTCCTTGCCGGGCCAGCGCGGGTCGTCGTCGCTCATCGGCGGGGGCGGGACGTCGTAGCTCCGGCGCCAGATCTTCACCTGCGCCTCGCCGTGTTTCGCCACGGTCTCGGCCTTGTCGAGCCCCTGCAGCGCCCCGTACATGCGCTCGTTCACGCGCCAGCTCTCGGTGATCGGGATCCACATCCGATCGAGCCCCTCCAGCACGATCCACAGCGTCTTGATGGCGCGCTTCAGCACGGAGGTGTACGCCACGTCGAACGTGAGCCCCTCGGCCGCGATCATCTGCGCCGCGGCGCGCGCCTCCTCGACGCCTTTTTCGCTGAGCGGCACGTCGACCCAGCCGGTGAAGCGGTTTTCCTTGTTCCACTGGCTCTCGCCGTGGCGGAGGAGGACGAGCTTGTGCATCGTGTGTTTCCCTTCCGAGGGCTCAACGAGGCCCCACCACGAGGCCGCATCCGGGCATGGCGCGCGGCGCGCCCGGCGTCAAGCGTGGCTCTCCTCGCCGCGCTGCGTTGATCCCGCTCGCCTTCGGGGCTTTCTTCGGGTATCGGAGGCGATACGATGAGCTCCATCGTCCACGCCACCTTCCTCGTCGCCGCGCCCGATCAGCCGGGCCTCGTCGCGCGCCTCGCCGGCTTCTTTTACAACGCCGGCCTCAACATCGTCGACGCCGGCAACCACACCGACGTCCACGCCGAGGGCGGCCCGCGCTTCTTCATGCGTATGGTCGTCGACGTCTCGGGCCTCTCGGCGCCCGCGGCCAGCGCGGCGCTCGGCGGCTCCTCGACCCGCGCGGCCCTCGAAGGCGCGTTCGGCGACCTCGCCACGACCCTCTCGGCGACCTGGTCCGTCCGGTACGGCGACCTGGTCCAGCGCGTCGCCATCCTGGTCACGAAGGACCCGGCTTGCCTCTACGATCTCGTCCTCCGGCAGCGCTCGGGCGAATTGCCCTGCGAGATCCCGCTCGTCCTTTCGAACCACCCCACGCTCGAGCCCGTCGCCGAGAGCTTCCGCATTCCGTTTTTTTGCTTGCCCGTCACGCCCGACACGAAGCGCGAGCAGGAGAAACGAATCCTCGAGCTCTGCCGGCGCCACCACGTCGATCTCGTGGTCCTCGCCCGCTACATGCAGGTCCTCACCGAGGATTTCCTGAACGAGGCGCCGCCCGTCATCAACATCCACCACGGATTCTTGCCGGCGTTCCAGGGCGCCAAACCTTATCACCAGGCGCACGCGCGCGGCGTGAAGATGATCGGGGCGACGGCTCATTATGCGACGAAGGACCTCGATCAGGGCCCGATCATCGAGCAGGACGTCGCGCGCGTCACGCACGCGATGGGCCCCGACGAGATGGCCCGCACGGGTCGGGACGTCGAGCGCGTCGTCCTCTCGCGCGCCGTCCGCGCGCACCTCGAACGACGTGTGATCGTCGAAGGACGGCGTACGATCGTCCTCTGAGCCTGCCGTCGCGGCAGGCGAGCGGCTCGATCCGCGAGGAAGGCTTCGTGTCGGAGAGCAGCGGCGCCCACGGTTCGTCGGAGATCGAGGCGCTCGTGCGGCGCGCGCGGGGCGGCGACCGCGTGGCCCAGCGCGCCTTGATCGAAGACGTCCTCGCGCCCGTGGTCCAGGCCCGCGTCGCCCGCGTCCTCGTCCGGAGGCGGAGCGGCAAGGGGGATCTCCGCACCGAGCTGATGGACCTCTGCCAGCAGGTCTTCGTCCACGTCTTCGGCGCGAACCTGCTCGCGCGCTGGGATCCCGCGGCGGGCTCGCTCGGCGCGTTCGTCGGGACGATCGCGGAGAACCACGTCCGCTCGATCCTGCGCAGCCGCGTGCGCAGCCCCTTCACCGAGATCGCGACCGAGATCGAGGCCCTGGAGCTCGCGCTGCCCGCGGGCGACTTCAGCCAGGAGACCGCCGTCGTCTCGCGCGAGGCGCTGCGGCGGCTCGAGGCCGAGCTCGACGACGAGGAGCGGGAGGGGTTCTTCGCGTTTTTCGTGGACGAGCGATCCATCGAGGAGATGTGCGTGGTGACGGGCAAGAGCCGCGAGGCGGTGTACAAGCAACGCCAGAGGCTCCGGGAGCGGGTGCGGAGGATCCTCGACGACGAGGCGGTGAGCTCGGGCGGGCCCGCGCGAAAGGCGCCGAGGGCGAGGGAGGAGGGGCTGTGAGCGAAGAGCAGGATCCGCGGATCGAGGGCCTCGCCCGGCGGGTGCGCGAGCGCGAGCAGGAGGAGCTCGCAGAGCTCTTGCGCCCGCTCGATCGGGCCGAGCGGAGCGGGCTCGCCGACGGCGTCTTCGCCGCGCTCGACGCGGAGGCGAGAGGCAAGGACACGAAGGCGCCCGTCGTCCCGATCGGGAAAACGAAACGCGCAGGGGCGCGCTCCGCGTTCGTCGCGGCATTACTCGCCGCGGCGCTCGGGGCGGCCGTGTTTTTCGTGGCGCGCAAGGACCCGCCGGCGCCGATGGCGGCGTATTCGCTCTTCGTCGAGGGAGGCAACCAGACCGAGCGCGGGGAGCCGCCTCCGCAAGACGCGGTGATCCGGCTGGATCCGGCCTCGCGGCTCGCGCTCGCGCTCCGCCCCGAGGCGCCCGTCCAGGGGGCGATCGCGGTGCGGGCCTTCCTCGTGCGGGACGGCGCCGCCCGGCCCTGGGAGGCGCCGATCGGGGTCGGGGCGGGCGGCGTCATTCGAATCGAGGGCACGGCGGCGGCGCTCTTCGGGGACGTCCCCGAGGGCGCGTGGGAGCTCGTGCTCCTCGTGGGTCGCCCCGAGGCCCTGCCCGAGGAGTCGACGCTCGCAAAGGCCGCGGCCTCCGGGGAAGGTTTGGCCGGGACATCCATGCATCGGCTGCGGATCTCGCTCTCGCGGCCCCGCGGCGAGGCCCCCGCGGGCGGCGGGCCGGGGATCGGGTTCTCCGGCTGCGCGGCCGTGCGCGCGGGCGCCGGATGCGAGCTCGGCGCGGATCGGACCGTACGGTTCTTCGTGCCAAACGTGGCGCCGGCCGAGGTCGTCGTGCGCGTGGACGGCGCGGCGGTGGAGGCGCGCGGCGAGGCCGTGCGGGGCGGCGCGCGGGTCTCGGTCGAGGTCCCGGCGTCCGCGCGTGACGTCTCCGTCGGTCCCCTCCGCCTCTCGATCGTGCCCCCCGCGGTTTTACCCGACGCACTCGCGGAGGCGGAGGCCTCGCGGCGGCGCGGCGACCTCGAGCGCGCCTCCTCCCTCGTCGCGAAGGTGCTCGCGGAGGGCTCGCCGGAGGCGCGGCGGGCGGCGCTCCGGCAGAAAGCGCGGATCCTCCTCGCGATGCGCGGGCGCTTCGACGAGGCGGCGGCCCTGTTTCGTGAGGCCCTCGCGCAGGGCCGCGCCGCGGGGCGCATCTCCGACGAGCTCGACGATACCTTCGCGCTCTCGTACGGGCTGCTCCTCGAAAAACGCGCATTCGGCGAGGTGCGCGTCTTGCTCGACGGGATCGGCCCGCTGCTCGCCGCTTGCCCCGAGGGCGAGAGCAAGGCGGCTTATTACCGGGGCCTGCTCGGCGTCGAGACCGGGGATCTACGCGCGGCGCTCGCCGCGTTTTCAGCCGCTTCGGCGGGCGCCGAGCGGCTCGGGCTCGACGTGTATCGCAGCGCGGTGCTGGAGCAGGAGGCCGAGGTGCTCGCGGTGCTCGGCCGGCACGAGGAGGCCACGGCGCGGCTCGGTGACGCGCGGGCGCTCGCGGGGCCCGCGGCGGACGCCTGCCGGCGGGCGCAGCTCGCGAGCAACGCGGGGTGGATCGCGCTCCGGGCGTCCGCGCGCTCGGGCGAGGGGCTCGGCGAGGCGAAACGCGCGCTCGAAGAGGCGCTTGCCATCACACGCGCGGGCTGCCCGGCGGGCCTCGGGACCGTGCTCGTGAACCTCGCGCTCGTGGAGCTCGAAGCGGGGGCGGCGGGGGCGGCGCGCGCGCGCCTCGAGGAGGCCCGGCGCGCGGGGGGAGGGGCCGGGCTCGGCGGGTGGCAGCGGATGATCGAGGCGCGGCTCCACGTCGCCGAGGGAAAACCCGAGGAGGCGCTCGTGGCATACGAGGCGCTGCGCGCCGAGGGGGAGCGGCTCCTCTTGCCCGAGCTCGTCTTCGAGGGCGCGCTCGGCCGCGCCGAGGCGCTCGTCGCCTCGGGCAAACGCGCCGAGGCGCGTGAGGCGTTCGGCGAAGCGGCGCGCGCGCTCGTGGCGTGGGGGCGTGGCGTGCCGCTCGGCGAGGGGCGGGGGACGTTCCTCGCGGCGCGGCAGCGGGGCGCGCGGCAGGCGGTGGACTTCTTGCTCCGCGAGGCCGAGCAGGGCGATACGAGCGCGGCGGGGGAGGCCCTCTCGGCCGCGCGGCGCTCGCTCGCTGGGTTTGTCTCTGCATTCCACTGGATCCACCGCGTGAGCGCTCTCCCGGCGGAGGCGCGGGCGCGGTGGGACGAGGCCGTCGCGAAGTACCGGCGCGAGCGCGCCGTCCTGGAGGAGAGGGCTGCGGCGCGTGGGCCGGGCGGGGTGGGGCTCGAGGCCGAGCGGGCGGCCCTGCGGGGCGCGCTCGATCGGGCGCTCGCGGCGCTCGGCGCGGAGGAGACCGGGGGCGAAGCCGCGTTGCCCGTCCCGGCCGCGGGCGAGGCGCTCCTCGTGGTGCATCCGGCGCGCGAGGGCCTCGCGGGGTTCGTGATGACGGATGGCGGGCGCGTCGAGGCCCGGCGGCTCCGGGCCGTCCCCCGGGGCGCTTCGCCTTCGGAGCGCGCGGATGCGTGGCTCGCGCCGTTTCGTTCGGCCCTCGCCGGGGCGCGCCGCGTGCGGCTCGTCCTGCCGGCGGAGCTCGCGGAGGTGGACGTGCATGCCCTCCCGCTCGACGGCGCGCCGCTGATCGAGCGCGCGGCGGTCGTGTATTCGCTCGACCTCGCGCCGCGGCCCGCGCCGTCGGATGTGGGCGCGACCGCCGTCGTGATCGTGGATCCGACCGAGGACCTGCCCGGCGCGCGTGGCAGCGCGGGTGCGGTCGTCGCGGCGCTCCAGTCGCGGGGCCTACGCGTCGTCGAGCTCCGGGGCCAGGCCGCGACCCACGACGCCGTTCGAGACGCGCTCGAAATGCCCTCCGTGCGCATCGTGCATTACGCCGGGCATGCCACGTTTGATGGGCCGGACGGGCTCGAGGCCTCGTTGCGCCTCGCCCGTCGGGGTCGTTTTTCGGTGGCCGACGTGATGGCCCTCTCGCGTGTCCCCGACGTCGTGGTCCTCGCCGGGTGTGACACCGCGCGCGCCGCCGCGTCCCTCGCCGAGAGCGGCGGGCTCGGCCTCGCACATGCTTTCCTCTTGAAGGGGGCGCGCGCCGCCCTCGCGACGCCGCGCCCGATGGGCGACGCCCTCGCCGAGCAGGCGACGCGCCTCCTTTATGCCGAGCCGATCGAGCGAGACCCTGCGACGGCCCTGCGCGCCGCCACGCGCGCCCTTCGCCTCGTGTCGCCCGAGCTCGACTGGGCCGCCTTGCGCCTGCTCGGCGAGTGAGCGGAGTCACGCGCCAAATTTTTTTCGGTCGTGTGTCCAATCGGGTGACCAGGGCGCGTAAGGCCCGCTGAACAACACGCCGCACGTTGCCTTGGGCGCGCACCGTAGGGTCTGGCGCTGCCCGTGGTCTTCGTTTGGCCTTTCTTCACGAGGTCGAGACATGGCTCGCACGTCGAATCGGACGATTTTGTCCACGCTCCTTGGTGGTTTTCTCCTTTTGCCCAGCGCGCCGGCCTTCGCGGACGTCGTGCTCGAACCGAACATCGTCAAAGGCCAGGCGCGATTCTCCAATACGAACCCCACCATCGTCGCGCTCCTCCAGCAGCTCGGGATGGGCTGGGCCAGGGTGGCCGCCACGAGCACCTCGCCCTCGGGGTACCAAAGCAACACGAACGCGACGCTCGGCACGCTCCTCTCGCGTAGCTTCGAGCTCTCCGCCGAGTCCGGCGCCGGTGGCCCCGGCGGCGTCACGTACAACCTGAGCGCGACGGGTTACCTCTATGCCGCGGCGCCGTATACCGCGACGGGGGAATACTGGTTCCAGACGGTCGGCGGCGTCGTCCTCCAGCCCGTCGCGCAGCAGCCCGGCGGGACCACGGCCGACATCGCCGATTGTATCGGCCTCGTGCACGTCCGGTTCGGCCTCGATCCGCAATGCGATACGCCCCTCGTCATCAATGATGGCAAGATCAACACGAGTTACGGAAAGAGCACCTTCCAGAACAGCTCCGAGCATTACATCCTCCAGCTCGGGGGCACGAGCGAGACGCGCTCGCTCTCCATCACGACGGGCAACGACCCCACGCAGAACACCATCACCTTCGAGTTCCCCCTCGACCTCCACCCGAGCTGCGACGAGATCCAGGAAATCTGCATCGACATGTCCCCGTACCAGGGCGGCGGCGGCGGCGCGCTCGGCGCGTTGACCGGTCCGTTCGACGTCCTCGGCGAGATCGAGCAGGATCAGACCCACATTCGCGCGAACTTCGGGCCTTCCGGGAACCTGCGTTACGGCGATTTCGTGCCCCCCGAGATGCCCGAGGCCTCGCCGGCGACGTGGTGGACCCTGCCGAACATGGTCCCCGGCGATTACTGGGGGTATGCCAGGGGCCTCGTCCGCACCGGCCGCCTTACCACGGAGCTCATCACCCCGCGCATGGGACCCGGCACCCCCGCGGGCCCCATGACCGTCCAGTCCGGCGTGACCTCCGACCTCCAGCAGAACATCGGCGGCCAGCTCCGGTATCCCTTCGTCATGAAGCCCGCCCGGTTCCACGGCGGGATCCTCCTCGCCGATCCTTTCGTCGCGGCCCATCCGGGCGCCTACAGCTCGCTCTCGGCCCTCTGGTTCTCCGCCGATCCTCCCTGGTCGAGCACGTATCCCGCGGGCACCACCATCCGGGCAGTCGACGTCGATACCTGGGGCGGCTACAGCACCACCTCGTTCGAGGGCAACTTCGATCCGGCCACCGGCGCGCTCTCCTCCGTCTACGAGCAGCTCGTCGTCAATACCTACGACATCCCCACGCAGTGGCGCCAGCAAGGCCTGATGCTCGGTTTCCACGATCCGGCGGCCCAGCGACAGGGCAACCTCACGCTGCAGCGTGACAGCACGGATCACCTCCTCGCCCCCGGTGACGCCGCGATCATCGATCATGCTTATTGCTTCAACGAGGTCGAGCTCCCTTACTCCATCACGAGCGGCCTGCTCTTCTATCCCCAGGCGGCGGTGACCGGCGGCCATAACGGCACCGACTGGCAGGGCAATGCCACGACGTACACGGCGTCCGGCAGTTTCTACGGGTGGCCGGAGACCCAGGCGACCGCCGCCACGAATGGCGTCGTGCGCCTCGCGCTCCCCCAGGGCACCTATACCCTCCAGCCCGGCGCGAGCGTCGTGTCCAGCTCCGGCGCGGTCAGCACCGCGACCTTCGCCCAGACGACGCTCGAGCTCGGCTGCGGCCAGCGCGTCAGCGTCTCCCCGGGCCTCAGCGTCTCGGCCCAGCTCCCCCTCTGCGCCACCTCGGCGGCGCCCGACATCACGGGCAGCGTCGCGAGCAGCGGCAACCCCGTCGATCGAATCTGGTACCAGCTCAACGGCGGCCCCGAGATCGACATCTGCGCCTCCGGTTGCGGCGCCGACCCGACGTTCTCCGCCCCCGTGAACCTCGCCGCCTGCGGCAATACGATCCAGGTCTTCGCCAGCTCGGGCGGACAGACCGCCTCGGTCACCACGCAGACGACCTGGGAAGATCCGGACGACGGCGTCGATTGTGACGGATCCTGCGAGCCGCCGCCCCCGCCGCCCGGCGACGCGTGCGCCACCGTCTCGACCTATCCGCTCGCCTGCTCGGGCGGGGACGGCGGATACGAGGTCACGATCAAGATCTCGAACGACACGGATCAGCCGATCGCCCACGTGCTCCTGCCCGATCCGCACGTCTCGCCGAACGTCGTCACCTTGCCCACGCCGCTCCAGCCCGGGGAGGGGACCACGGTCACGGTGAACGTCTCCGGCGTCAACCCCGGCGCGGGCTTCTGCCTCGACGTCGGGATGACGAATGCCTCGCACGAGGAGTGCTGCTCGCAATCGGTCTGCTTCGAGATCCCGGCCTGCTGCTTCTCCGTCGTCGGCGAGAAGACCTCGTGTATCCCGGGCGCGCCGGGCGGGGAGTTCAACTACTCCTTCAAATTCGAGAATCGCACGCTCGACACGATCGAGCACGTCTTCATCTTCCCGCCGAGCGGCGTCGCCGTCTGGCCGCAATACGTGGACGTCCCTCCCACGCCGCCCGGCGACATCGCGCACGTGGGTGGGCTCTCGTTCGCGGGCGCCACGCCCGGCGAGGAGCTCTGCGTCACCGTGGGCATCCACGACGAGGAGATGAACGAGTGCTGCGCCGAGGAAGTCTGCTTCACCGTGCCCGAGCCTTGTGGTGAGAATGGGCTCGTGGCGGAGGCCACGGCCAAGTCCATGCCCGCCGAGAGCTGCTCCGTCAGCGCGGCAGGCACGTCGCGCGGCTCACTCGCTGGCCTCGTCCTCGGGCTCGCGGCCGCGCTCGGGCTCGCGCGGCGCCGCCGCCGGTGAGGACGGGCGAATTTCCTGTCCAGTCCTCCTCGCGCACGGCGTAAGTTCCTCGGATCGTCCGAGCACCAGCGACATGGTGCTCGGGCGATCCCCGTGGAGGTCCCGTGTCCCGCTTCGTCTCCAGCACCCGCGTTCGCCTCACCGTGGTCGCCCTCGGCATCACGCTCTCGTCGGGCTTCGCCTGCGGCCCCACGTCGCCGCCGCCGCCGCCGTGTCCTCCCGCCGAGGACGACCCGGGCTGCACGGGTCATCGTTTTATTGCCGTCGTCAATCCGAGCGGCGATTGCCCCAAGGATCCCCTCGGCATCTGGACGGAGGCGAAGCTCTTCAAGGGCCCGGCGAGCGGCCCGCCGCCCGCCCTCGCGCGTTATTGCGTCTATGAATGGACCGGCGCCCGCGTCAACCCCGGCGCGACCCAATGCCTCACCTACGGCCCGAACGGGCCCGGAGAGGACGAGCTCCAGCAGCTCGACGCCGTCCTCGGCGCGGGCGCGGAGCTCGGCGAGGATTGTATCGACACCGCGCCGCTCGCCTTCGAGGACGACGCCGCGACCTGGGCGCGCAAGCAGCTCTTCCTCCGCGCGGGCGGCGTCGCCTCCTTGCCGCCGCCCGACGCCGATCCATCACTCCCGCGCCCGGCCCGGCTCGTCGCCGTCGATACCTCCCCCGACGCGCTGCTCGGCGGCATTGCGATCGGCCAGAGCCGCCACGGCGACGCTGTCGCGCACGTCGCCCGTGATCTCGCCTGCCCCAATGGCGAGGGCGCGCCTTGCGCGGCGCACGTCACGACCGCGCTCGGCTTGCCTCGCGTGGACCTCGCCAATCCGCTCGCCACCTCCCCGACGCAGGGCGGGTTCTTCGGCACCGAGGGCGACCTCGCGCAGGCCCTCGAGCGGCTCGTCCTCGCCTGGCGCGCCGAGATCCTGAACAACCAGGGCGATCCGCGCCTCGTCATCAACCTGAGCGTCGGCTGGGAGGACGATCGCCGCCGGGCGAACTGCGCGCCCCTCAACTATGCCGCGAACCCCGAATTGCTCGCGCCACCCGCGCGCGCCGTGCTCGACGCCATGCGGTATGCGACCTGCCACGGCGCCCTCCTCCTCGCGGCCGCCGGCAATGACACCGGCGGCATTTCGCCGAAGACCGGCCTCGTCTGCCCGGCGCGCTGGGAAGAACTCGCGGCCCCCGACCCCCAGACGTGCGACGCGCTCGTCGGCACCCCCTTCGCCGCCGCGTGGGCGGAGCTCTGGCCGACCTTCCCGCGTCGCCCCGCGCAGAACCAGGCCCCTTACGATCGAGTCGTGTATGCCGTCGGCGGCGTCGATTACGGCGACGAACCCCTCGTCCCTCCGCGCCCCCTCGCGCGCCCTCGCCTCGCGGCCCTCGGCCTGCTCGCGTCGGCCTGGGACACCTCCCCGAGCGCCTCGGCCACACCAAACACGAATGGCGTGCCCCCCGCGCCGCCGCCCTTCCTCACCGGCACCTCCATCTCCACGGCCGTCGCCAGCGGCATCGCCGCGTCCTTGTGGGCGTATTCCCCGACGCGCACCGCGCCCGAGATCCTCGACACCATCTATCAACGGGGCGTCTCGCTCCAGCAAAATGGCGCCGCCATCCCCGCCGACCCGGGCGCTTGTTCTGGCGCCCCCTCCTGCGACGTGCGCCGCCTCTCCCTCTGCCGCGCCCTCCAGCTCCCCTGCGACGACGCCGCGCCCGTGGGATCGCAGAATCAACCCCTGCAAAACCCACCTTTGACCCCGGCCCTCCTGAGCCTGCTCGACAGCGAATTCCAGGCCGCGCAAGCCTCGACCGTCTCCTTCCCCGACACCCAGCCCATCCCGCATTCTCGTTACGCCACCGTCGCCGCCTCTCCCTGGACCTTCCCGCAGCCCAACTGGCCGGCTTGCCCGGCGTGTGTGCTCCGTGTCGACGGCCCGAACAGCCTCATCCTCGAGGCCCGCCCCGGCCTCACGATGACGGATCTCACGCTCGTCCTCGTGGACCTCGGCGGCACCGTCCGCTCCGCCCGCGTCGCGGCCACCGCGGCGCGGAATGATTCGATGCGGATCACCCTCAACGGCCAGGCCGGCTTCGACGCCACGAGGACACGATTCGCTTGGATCGCGGGCGCGACCACCACGACGACCGGCACGAACGTCTCCGCCGTCCAGCAAATCGCCATCACCGGGCCCTGAAGCCCCCGCGCCAATGCCATGGGCACAGCCTCCTCTCCCGCGCCGCCTTCGCCCGGCTCTGCCCTTCGGTCTCGCCTCGTCCGCACCGCCGCGCTCGCCTTTCGCGCGAGCCCCTTTGCCCTCGCCGTCATGGTCCTCGCCGCCCTCGTCGCGGGCGCCGCGCCGACCGGCATGGCTTTTTATGCCCGCCGCGTCCTCGACGGCGTCGCCCGCGGCGATCGGCGCGTCGTCCTCGCCTCCATCCTCGTCGAGGCCGTCCTCCTCTTCCTCACCTATCTCGTCGGCGGCCTCCATCAATTCGCCTCCGCGCGCCTTCGCCTCGCGCTCGGCTTCCGCCTCCAGCGGGCGATCCTCGAGAAGGCGATCGGCGTCCCTTATGCCTGCTTCGAGGACGCCGGCTTTTACGACGCGCTCACGCGTGCGCGGCGCGAGGCCGTCTCCCGCCCGGTCGCGCTGCTCGCCGGCTTCTTCGCCATGGCCCAGGCCCTCGTCGTCCTCGCCGGCTCGGCCGTGCTCCTCTTTCAGTTCTCGCCCCTCTGCGCGCTCGCCATTCTCCTCGCCGCGCTCCCGAGCTTCCTCACCGAGACCCGCTTCGCCGCCGCGGTCTTCCGCCTCCAGAACCGGCGCGCCACCGAGGCGCGCGAGCAAGCCTATTTCGAGCAGGTCCTCACCCGCGACGACCACGCGAAAGAGGTGCGCCTCTTCGGCACGGGCCCCACCTTCCTCGCCCGCGCCGAGCGTGTCTTTTCGCTCGTCTTCGACGAAGACCAGTCCCTCGCGCGCAAGCGCCTCCTCGTCGGCCTCGGCGCCGACCTCGTCGCGCTTGGCCTCTTTTATTCCGTCTACGTCTACGTCGCCCTCCGCGCCCTCGCGCTTGAGCTCACCGTCGGGGATCTCGGCCTCGCGCTCGTCACGTTCAAGCAAGGCGACGGCGCGCTCAAGCAGGCCCTCGGCGGCTTGCGTGGTCTCTACATGGACCAGCAATACCTCGGAAACCTCTATGGCTTCCTCGATCTCCCCGTCCCCCCGCGCAAGGACCTTCTCCTCGCGGCGCCCGCGCGCGACGAGAAGGGGCTCCGCTTCGAGAACGTCGGCTTCACCTATCCGGGCTCCAAGCGGCCGGCCCTCGCCGGCGTCGACTTCTTCCTTCCCCCCGGCAAAAAGCTCGCCCTCGTCGGCGAGAATGGCTCCGGCAAATCGACCATCCTGAAGCTCGTCGCCGGCCTGTACGAGCCCACCACGGGGCGCGTCCTGCTCGACGGCAAAGACCTCGCCGCCTGGGATCCCGACGCCCTCCGGGCCCGCCTCGCCGTCGTCTTCCAGGATTTCGTCCGTTATCAGCTCACGGTCCGCGAGAACGTCGCGCCTCGCGCCGACGAGGCCCCCGTGTCCGACGAGAGAATGGCCCGCGCGCTCGCCCGCAGCGAGGCGTCCCCGGTCGTCGGCAGGCTCGCGGGCGGCCTCGAACAGCGGCTCGGCAAATGGTTCCCCGGCGGCGTCGAGCTCTCCGGCGGCGAATGGCAGAAGCTCGCCCTCGCGCGGGCCTTCCTCCGCGAAGACGCCGACCTCCTCCTCTTCGACGAGCCCACCGCGGCGATCGATCCTGCCGCCGAGGCCGCGCTCTTCGAACGCGTCCGCGCCGAGACCGAGGGTCGCATGGCCCTCCTCGTCTCGCATCGCTTCTCCACCGTCCGCCTCGCCGACGAGATCCTCGTCATGGAGGGCGGGCGCGCCATCGAGCGCGGCGACCACGAGGCCCTCCTCGCCGCGAAGGGCCGCTACGCGACCCTCTTCCACCTCCAGGCCTCCGGCTATCGCTGAAAAATTATCTCGGCGGCCTGTCCAGAACGACGGGCCGGGCGCGTAAGGCTGGGTGTCGAAGCGATTCGACGTGACCGGATCGAAGGAGAGACACCATGTCCCTGCCGAACGACGACGAAAACATGACCCCGCTCTTCGCCCACCTCCTCGTGGACGACCAGCCGAACCAGTCGACGGAGCTGAACACGAGCGGCGGCCCCGCGCCGACGTACCATTGCCTCGACAGCGAGTGCACGAAGAAGTACCCGTCCGACGACGACGACTGCTTCACGTACAAGCCGTACTGCGATTACGGCTGATCGCGTGAGGGCCTGGGAGGAGCGTGATTCTTTACCCGGACGAGGTGACGGTTTTGGTATCGAAGACGGTCCTCCTGCTCTCCCACGCGAAGGAGCCCTTCGTCACCGAGCGCGTCGCGGAGGAGCTACGCCTCCGCGGCGCGCGCCCCCTTCGCCTCGACACCGATCGCCTCTTCGAGGACGGCACCTTCGGCCTCTCCCTCGCCGCGGACGAGCCCGGCGCGGTATGGGCGCGCGGCGAGCACCTCCGGCCCGACTCCATCTGGCTCTGGCGCGCGTGGCCGCGCATCCAGGCGAAGGCAATGGCGGAGGCCGACCTCGCCGCCGTCAATCGCGAGGCGTTTACCCTCTTCTGGGGCGCGCTCTCGCTCCTCGAAGGGCGCTTCGTCGACCCGCCCGATCACGTCCGGGCCGCGGAGAACAAGCCTCTCCAGCTCCGGCTCGCGCGCGCGTGTGGCCTCCGGATCCCGGACACGCGATACACCTCGGACCCGGACGCCGTCCGCGCCCTCTTCGAGGCCCACGACGGGCGCGTCGTCTGCAAATTGCATTCGCCGCTCGAATACGGGATGCGATCGGCCCGCGCCTTCCCCACGCGCCGCCTTCGCCGCGACGACCTCGCCCGCCTCGACGCGCTCCGCCGCGGGCCGATGATCTTCCAGGAGGAGATCCCGAAGGCCCTCGAGCTCCGCGTCGCCTGGGCCGGCGGGGCCGCGTGGACGGGCGCGCTCGACGGGAAACAATGCGGCGCCGACTGGCGCTTCTCCGGGGCGGGAGCCTGGACGCCGCACGTCCTCGACGCGTCGATCAAAAAGAAACTCGCCGCGCTCATGCGCCGCCTCGGCCTCTCGCAGGGTTGCCTCGACCTCATCGTGACCCCGAGCGGCGAGACCGTGTTCCTCGAAGTCAACCCCACCGGCGAATGGGGCATGCTCGAAGCCGAGCTCGGCCTCCCCATCGCCGCCTCCATCGCAGAGACCCTCCTCCGGGAGAACGACGAACCATGAAAGTTCTCATCCTCACGCACAAGAATGACGCCCCTCCCTTCATCGAGCGCGTGGCCGACGAGGTACGTGGGCGCGGCGCCGAGCCCGTCGTCTTCTACCTCAGCGATTTTCCGGTGAAGGCGAGCATCACCTTCGGCCAGGAGCCGGAGGGCGAGGTGTTCCTCTTCAATGGCCACGCCATCGGCGCGGGCGACGCCATCTGGGGGCGCCGCTATCACAAGCCCGCCCTTTTGCCGGAGGCCATGCACCCGGGCCACAAGAAAATGGTCTTTGCCGAGACCGAGCGCTTCCTCCAGGGCGTGCTCGCCGCCTGCCCCGCCTTCAAGGTCGACCCCTACGCCCGCGTCCGCGGCAGCGACCACAAGCCATTGCACCAGCGCATCTTCCGCGAGGCCGGCATTCGTACGCCGCGCACCCTCGGCACGAACGACCCGGCCAAGGCGCGCGCCTTCCTCGCCTCGTGCCCCGGGGGCGCCATCGTCAAGATGCTCAGCCCCGAGCCCTTCGTGAAGGACGACGGCAAGCTCCAGGTCGTGATGACGACCGAGGTCGGCCCCGAGACGCTCGCGCGGCTCGAGCAGCTCCGCCTCTGCCCGATGTATTTCCAGGAGCGGGTCGAAAAAGCCTTCGAGGTGCGCGCCACGGTCTTCGGCAACAAGATCTTCGCCGCGCGGATCGACTCCCCGCGCTTCGAGGGCGCCGACGTCGACTGGCGGAACAAGGGGCTCGAGACGATCGACCAGTGGCGCCACCACGACCTGCCGCGGCACGTCGAGGAGGCGCTCGGTCGTTATCAGGACATGGTGGGCATGCAATACGGCGCCGCCGATTTCATCGTGACGCCCGAGGGGGACTACGTGCTGCTCGAGGTCAACCCGGCCGGCGAGTTCTTCTGGCTCGAGGCGAACCCGCCGCACCACCCCATGGTCGCCGCCCTCGTCGACGTCCTCGTCGGCGCGTCGGGCGCGCGCCGCGCCTTCACGGGCCCCCGATAGCGAGCACCTTCAGCTCCGCGATGTTCACCTTGTTGAACCGCCCGCCCTGGCCGCCCGTCCCGTTGTACGAGCTGAAATGCTCGAAGTCGCTCATGTTGCTCGACGCCGCGTCCTCCCGGATCACGATCGAATACGTCTTTCCAGCCACGAGATCCACCGGCACGAAGTTCGAATCGCGCCAGTCGTCCCATTTCGCGAGGTGCGGCATCGTGAGCTGCCCGCTCCCCACGAGCGTCGCCCCGTCCCAGACCTCGATCGCCTTCACGCCGCAGGTGATCCCCGTCGTGTAATCGCCGGCGCCGTTGCCCGCCGTCACCTGCAGGAGGTGCCTCCCCGATTGCTTCGCGCTCACGTTCGCCACCGTGATCGTGTGCCCGGGATCGCCCCAGTTCTCGTGATGCCAGCGGCCGTGGTTGAAGACGAGCGTCCCGCCGTTCGCCTGGAAGCTCGCCTGCGCGCCGAACGACTGGATCCGCCCATTGCTCGGCCCCCAGTAACACCACGGCCGCGCCCGCTGCGAGGCATTGCCCGACGCCTTGAACACGGCCTCCACCGTGTAGCAATACGTCCGCGTCGCGTGCTCCGCGCTGCCCGTGTCCACGTACGACGTCGTGCCCCCGGGCAAATCCTGCGCGATGCGTGTCCCGTCGCGATACACGCTCAGCGTCACGTCGTCCGCGTTCTCCGCCACGGAGAAGCTCACCTGCACGCGATCGTTCAGGAGGCCGACGCCCGTGATCGACGGCGCGCGGGGGCCGAAGACGTTTTTGTAATCGGCGATCGCCGCGTCGCCGAGCGACGTGATCCCCTTCGGCGACGGCGCCCCCGCGCCGAGCTCGATCTCGAAGACGTGTTCACCGGCGAGCGCCACCGCGTCGACGAAGCCCGTCCCCACCTCCTGCCCGTCGAGCCGCGCCGAGACGACGTCGAGCACGCCATTGTCCCCGGGCGCCGCCGCGGGCAATTTCACGCGCACCGAGAGCGTCCGCCCGCGGTACCGCAGGCCCGACAGCGTGATCTCGTCCATCCCCGCGAGCAGCGTATTCCTCATCTTTCGCGTGATCTTCGGCGCGAACCGGATCCCCGTCTGCGTCGCCTCCAGCCCGAAGATCACGTCGTGCACCACCCCGAGGAACCCCGCCACGCTCCAGAGCTGCCGCTGTGAATTGACCACGGGCCCGCTCATCGGCCCTTCGTCCTTCCAGTTCGCCCCCGTCACGGCCTCGAAGTTCTCCATGTTCGAGAGGTTCAGCGCCGCGCCCCGCACGAGCGAATGCACCGCGTGATCGATCGCGTCCGCGTTCTGCGCCTTCGCCGCCGCCTTCGCCCAGAACGCCGTCACGAACGGCCAGATCCCGCGGTTGTGGTAGATCCGCGTGTCCTGCTGCTGCGGCCAGATCACCGGCGCGCCCTTCGGCAGGTGCGGATATCGCGCCACGACCTCCTTCGCCTCGGCCTCCGTCGCCACGTCGAAGAGCACGGCGAACGACGACCCGAGCAGATCGTATTGCAGCGTCGGCGCTGGATCGAGGTACGTCGTCACGAACGTCGAATACATCTGCCGCTCGGGCAGGTAGAGCCGCGCCCGGATTGCGTCCTTCAGCGCCGCCGCCCACCCTGCGTATTTCTGGCTCGCCGCCGCGTCCCCCTTCTCGCTCGCGAGCTTCGAGGCCACGTCGAGCATCACGTAATGCCCGATGTTCGTCCCGAGCGCCTTGCTCATCCCGATCTGCGCCGTGTCGTTCGCGACCCACGCCGGATACGTCTGCTCGCGCCAGTCGAGGAACGACTGCTCGCCGCGATAAAGCCCGTCGGCCTTGTCCCACACGACGAGCCGATCGCGCTCGGCCGTGTTCACGATCGCCTCGTACGCGAGGTCCCGGAACGCCGTCCGCTCGTCCCCGGCGAGGTATTTCAGGAGCTCGAGGGCGCCCATCGCCCAGACCACGCGGTCCGACGAGATCGGATAACTCCCGCCCGTGCCCGTGTCCTGCACGATCTCGCGCTTCGTCCCGTCGCGCCGCGGGCTCGTCTTGAACTCCATCGAGTTCCGCGCCCGCGTCGGATCCAGCAGCGAGAGCCCGAGCGCCACCGCGTACGACGTATCCCGCGTCCAGACGTACTTCCAGAGCCTTCCCGTCTCGAAGCAGCCGCCCGGGGGGCAGGGGAGGGGGTTCCCGCCATTGAATGCGTAATCGCTGATCGCCGCGACCGAACACTCGCGCGACTCCTCCACGGCCAGCGCATACAACGCGTCGAGCATGTCGTGCCCGCTGCGCAGCACGGGTTGTCCAGGCTGCTCGGTATAGATCCGCGGGTTCGCGGGGTTATCGTCGCGCAGCGGCCCCGTGGTCGAGAGCGTGTACGTCCGCGCGCAGCTCGCCGCGTTCTCGACGACGACCTTCGCCTCGTTCGGCGCGTCGTACCACGTCCCCGTCCCGGACGCCGGTGTCCCCGCGGGCGGCAAACAATCAACGACGCTGCCGCCGCCGCTGCCGCCGCTGCCGCCGCCGCCGCCGCCGCTGCCGCTGCTGCTGCTGCTGCTGCCGCCGCTGCCGCCGTTGCCGCCGCTGCCGCTGCCGCTGCTCGCGCTGCTGCTGCTGCCTGCGCCTGTGCCGAGGGTCGTGCCCGAGGTCGTACCGCCCAATTCGTCACCTCCGCATCCGAGGGCCGCGAGCGCGGCGAGGGAGACGAAGCAAGAGCCCAGGGTGTTGCGAAGCACGTTCATGGGGAGAAAACACGTCGTGGTTTCGACCCACTTGTCAAGCCCGAACCGGTTCGGGGTATCGTGCTCGGCCGATGACCGCCCTCGCCGCCGCCGTCCCTCGGGCCAGGCTCTCGCTTTTCAGGAAGCTCGTCTACGCCGCGGGGAACACCGGGAACGTGCTCGGCTACCAGCTCGTCACGACCTACGTCCTGCGCCTCTACGCGCCGCCCGACGACAAGGGCACGGCCTTGATCCCCGCCTTCCTGGCCGGCGCGATCCCGACCTACCTCCTCCTCAACCTCGTCGCGCGTGGCTTCGATACCTTCTGGGATCCGATCGTCGCCAACTGGTCCGACCGCAGCCGCCACCGCCTCGGCCGCCGCCGCGCCTTCATGCTCGCGGGCGTCTTTCCCCTCGCGCTCACGGGGGGCCTCATCTTTTTCCCGCCCACGCCCGCCTCCTCGCTCCTCAACGTCGTCTGGCTCGGGGCCATGCTCACGGCCTATTACGCGATGTATTCGGTGTACGTCGCGCCGTACCTCGCGCTCCTGCCCGAGATCGCGCCCGACAAGCAGGAGAACACCTCGCTCTCCACCCTGCTCGCCGCCGCGGCCCTGCTCGGCGCGCTCTTCGTGATGGTCGTCGCCCCGGCCCTCTTCCTCGGCAAAGGCGGAGATGTTCGAGACGAGCTCCAGACGATGGCCGCGGCCCTCGCGATCCTCTCGTTCGTCCTGATGCTCCTGCCCGTCCTCTTCGTCGACGAGCGGCGCCTCTCGGTCCGTGGAGACGAGATCGAATCCGCGCCGAGCCACCTCGGCCTCGTCGCCTCGCTCCGGGCCACGTTCGCGGACCGCGCCTTTTTGCCCTACGTCTTCGGCTACACGTTTTATTTTTTCGCCTTCAACATGATCTCGACGGGCGTGCCCTTTTATGTCGAGGTCCTCATGGGCCGACCGCTCGCGGAGGTGGGCAAGCTGCTCGGCCCGATGTTCGGCGTGGCCGCGCTCGTGTTCCCGCTGCTCGGCGGCATCACGCGCCGCATCTCGAAGAAGGGCGCGATGATCGCCTCGGCCCTCCTGTTCGGCGTTCTCATGGCGCTCGTGCCCGTGGTCCGCGACGTGCGGATCGGCATGGCCGTCTTTGCGCTCGCGGGCGTGCCGATTGCCATCTTCATGGCCATCCCGAACGCCATCCTCGCGGACGTGTGCGAGGCGTCCACGCGGCGGACGGGCGAGCGGCGCGAGGCCATGTTCTTCGGGGCGCAGGGCTTCTTGCAGAAGATCTCGCTCGGCGTCTCGACGGGCGTGTTCCAGTGGGTGAAGGACGCGCTCGGCAGCTCGGCGGACAGGCCGCTCGGCGTGCAGGTCACGGGGCCCTTGGCGACCGTGATCCTGCTCTTCGCCGCGTTATCGTTCGCGAGGTATCCCGAGGCGCGGGTGACGAAGGACATGGAAGGGCAGGGCTGAACGAGCATGCGTATCTGCGTCCTCGTCTCGCCTTACGAGGCGGGCTCGTCGCCGGTCGCCGCGTACGACCCGCTCCCCGAGCCGCATCGATGGCTCTCGGGGCACGAGGTCGACACCATACCCTTGCGCAAGGGCGAGGCGGCGTCGAAGCTCCCGGCGCTCGTGGCGAAGGGATACGACGTCTTTCTCAACCTCTGCGACGGGACCTGGCTCGAGGACATCGCGGGCATCGAGGTCGTGCAAGAGCTCGAACGCCGCGCCTTGCCCTTCACCGGCGCGACGTCGCGCCTCTACGCGCTCACGAAGGCCGAGATGAAACAATCCGCCCTCGAGCTCGGGGTCCCCACGCCGGCGTTTGTCTTTGCCCGGAGCGACGAGGACATCGAGCGTGCGGCGCGCTGCTTGCCATTCCCGCTCATCGTCAAGCATTTCGACGGCAGCGGCAGCGTGGGCATGACGGCGGCGTCGCGCGTCCGGACGCCTGGCGAGCTCGCGACGCGGGCGCGTGAAATGTTATCGCTCGCCGGCGAGGCGCTGATCGAGGTGTTCATCGAGGGCGACGAATACACCGTCCTCGTGGCGGAGAACCCGGACGACCCCGCCGCGCCGCTCCTGTTCACGCCCTTCCGCTGCGCCTTCCCGGAGGGCGAGACGTTCAAGCATTTCGACCTGAAATGGGTGAACTACGCCGGGCTCGCATGGCGCCCGTGTGAAGACGAGGGCCTGGCGGAGCGGCTGAAGGAGCTCACGCGGCGGGTCTTCGTGGGGATCGGGGGCGTGAGTTACGCGCGTTGTGATTTCCGCGTGGATACCCGGGGGGAGGCGTGGTTCCTGGAGGTCAACACGAACTGCGGGATCTTTTATGCCCCGGGGGCGGAGGGCAGCGCGGACATGATCCTGCGGCACGATCCGATCGGGCATCGAGGGTTTCTGGAGCATGTGCTTCGGTGTGCGATCGGGCGGGGGGGGCGTGAGGGTGTCACTCCCCCTTTTCGAGCCGCCGCCTCGCTTCGGTGAGCGTCTCGCCGATGAGCTCGGCCACGCGCTCCGCGTGATCCCGCGTGGTGAGGATCGACATGTGGTCGGCGCCTTTGATGGACACGTGCCGGCCGCGCGTGGAGAGCGCCGCGATCTCCGCGTGCATTTGCCGGCCGAGGTCGAGGATCTCCCGGCTCATCCCCTGCATGGGCTCCGTCGCGCTCAGCACGAGGAGGGGTCGATCCCCCAGCGTTCGATTGGCGCGGGCGGCCTTCATCGTCGTGTCCCAGGCGGCGAGCTCTTCCCCGGAGGCGCCGAGGTGCTCGGGCGCGGAGGAGAACATGCATGCGGCGCGGTAATCGTCCTCGGGCAGGCCGGCGTTGAGGCGCCCGACCGCGTTCGTCAGGCGCATCAGACCGACGTAAGAGAATGCTGCGGAGGCTTTCATCACCCTCGCGACCCGTGCTTGCGACGCCCGCACCTCGGTGGGATAACGATCGAGCTGATCGGGGTGCGACGGGTCGACGAAAGCGAGGGCGACGACGTCTCCGGGATATCGCGCCGCGAAGATGCGGACGAGCGCGCCGCCCATCGAATGCCCGACCAGCATGTAGGGGCCCTCTTCGCCCGCGTTTTCGAGCAGCGCCCGTAATCGCGCGGAAGCGGCGGCGCCGTCATGCGTCGCGGCGTCTTCGCTCCAGCCGAGCCCGGCGCGGTCGTACGAACAGACGCGCGCGCGCTCGGCGAGCTTCGGCTGCACCCACGCCCATACCTGCGTGAAGCCCATCGCGCCCGCCTCGAGGACGACCGTCGGAGACCCCGCGCCCGTGCAATGGAGGTGCATCGCGGCGCCGTGGACGGTGATCATACGGCCCTTCGCGACGACGGCGCGGCGATCCAGCGACTGGCCGATCTGCTGGTACACCGCGCCGATCAGGGAGAGGGCGACGACGACACCGAGCACGGCCACGCCGAATTTGCGCGCGCGTCGCGCCATCGTCTTCCGGTTCGAGGTCTTGGGCGAGATGGGTGCACGCATCCGCACCCGAGACTCCCACGGGGCCGCGAGGACGATCAATGTTTTTCACGAGCGGCGAGGCCCCACGCAGGCCCCCCCTCCGACATCGATCGACCCTTCCTGCCCTCCCGCAGCTTCCACCCATTCGATCGATCTCGCCGCTGCACCCTCCGCCGGCTTGTTTTGGCTCCGCGCACGTACCCCCCGGGCCCACCTCCCGGGTGTCTCGACGAGGTGCATCCGCCGTCCGCACCCACCGCCGGGGTGTGTCGTCGAGGTGGATGCGCCACGCGCACCCCTCCGGAGGGTGTCGGGACGACGTGCATCGAAGGGCGCGAGCGTCTTTCAGGGCGCCTCGGCGAGGTGGACGTGAATCCGAGAGCCACCCCGAGGCGATTCGAGGCTGATCGATTCATGAAAGGCAACCACCCTCGGGGTGGGTTGCGGCGCCGAGGGACGCAGGGACGACTCTTTGCAGGGGCTCTTCGGCCGAGGTGTGTCGTGCAGCGGACCCGGGGCGGGGTCTTCGAAGGCCCTTCACGTCGGCCGATCAGGGGCTCTTCGGGCCGGCTTCGGCGGTCGAGCTCGTCGCAATGCCCGCCGGGGGGGTGGCGGGCGCGTCGGCCTTGTCCTTGGCGGGCTTCGTGCTCTCCCATTCGCGTACGTGGGGGTCTTCTGGCAAGGTCGTCCTCCATGCGAGCACGAAGGAGACGGCGCTGGGGCATGCTGGGCGGGCTGGTCGTGGGCTTCGTGGGGGCAGGTCTGACGATGGGGGCGTGCGGGGAGGGCGGGCCGGGGCCTGTCGACGCGTGCCAGGCGTCGGCGGAGGAGACGCCGGCCGAAGAGCCGTCGACCGGATGTGCGGAGGCGATGACGGAGCCGTGCAAGCGTTACTATCTCCCGCTTCTGGGCAATCCGACGATGAACCCAGAGCTACGCGCCAAGTACAAGGCCGCGTTTGGCTCGGCGTGTTACGTCGCCGCGGACGGGAACTCCACCTTCAACTGCTTCTACAAGGAGGCAGACGTGGCGGGGCCGAAGAAGGACGGGAAGGGGCAAGCGTGCCAGGACGCGAAGAAAATCGGAGAAGTGTCGGGACTCGCCCTATACGACCAGGACGAGAAGTACACGTGCGCGAAGGACGAGGCCACGGGGGACTACTGGCTGCAAGTCGGCTCGGACTCCGCGAACAGGATCTACATCAAGCTCGGGGACGCGCCTCTGGAGACGTCGCTCGTCGATGTCGACGGCGTCCCGACGGAGATCAATGGCCCCTACCGCAATTTGGTCGAGGTGACGAGCGTCGAACCGGGGAAAGAGTTCTACTGCACCAGCGGTCAACCCGGCCTCGACGGCGGTACCCTCGACCAGCGGGAGTGGATCCTGCAGGTCAACCGCAACGCGAACGGAGGCAAGATTCGCTCCGATCTCGCTGGCTTCACGTATCCTTGTAAGAAGGGCTGTCCACAGCTCTGCACCGAGCCGGAATTCCTCAACGAGCCACCCCCCCCAGATGTCGGGGTCTATGACCCCAACGCAGCGCGGGTGCACCACGTCGTGCGCAAGAAGGACCTTCGCAGCTGCGACTGGGGCACGAACGCATACAAAAATGCGGCCGTCATTTCGGACAAGCTCAACATTCAACTCAAGAACTACTACCCGTCGGCTAACGAGATTAACCAAATCAACAAGGTTGCGCCTCACTCCCCGTGACGGGTCGGGTGCTCGTTTGTCACGAGCACGTTGACGCCAAGACCAATGTGGTCTAGGCAAGCCAGATGATCGAGCGGGTCATCCCTCGTTTTGGACGCCTCGTTTTCGACCAAGACGCCATCGTGCGCGCCGCGCTGCGCGCCTACGTCGAAACCTCCCTTTATCGCATCGCGCGATTCGAGTTCCCAGCCTACGATTGGGCGGGGTGGATGGGCGACATCGAGCGGGGCACCTTGTTCTACATCCGCGATTGGCGCGACTGGGTGGTCGTGGCGTGGACCGAGGCAGGCATCGTGGGCCTCGCGTACGATGGCTGGGGTTCGATCCAGCACCGCACCCTTTCGGCCGACGCGGTGACGGGTGGCCCGGACGACGTGCGCTGGGCCTTGCCAGGGCTTCCCGAAGAGCTGGAGCCCGCGCTCGTGCTCGCCACCAGCACGCTCGGCGTGGGATGCGACCATGGGGAGAGAAGTGTGGGTAGCGGCTTCTGGCTTTCCGGCGGTCGCATTGCAGGCAGGTTCTTCGAGGACCCGGACGATGGCGGAGCCTCGTGGCTCGCCGCGTGGGGCTTGCTCCACAAGGGGCGGCTGCTGCCGCGGTATTGTCATCCACGCCCTGGGAAGATCGTGGTCAACCACGCCCGCCCGCAAGATGCCCCCGCCCACGCGATCATGGACGCCGTGGTCGATCGGAGGCTGAAAGGCCCCACGGAGTTCACGCCCGCCGAAATCGAGATGCTCCTTCTCCCCGCGCCCGATCCCAAGCGCGTGCTCGACGCTCAGCGCAGCCTTCAGGAGGTCGGCATCACCTGGCCCGGCTCGCCCGCACTCCCCCCCGAGAAGCGGCAGCCATGGTTCAACGGCTTCACGGCCCATGAATACGTGGGGCCGCCGCACTTCACGCAATATTTCGGCCCCGTCGCCTTCAACCGCGACGCCATCGTCCGCGCCGCATTGCGCGCCTACGTCGAGACCATTCTCGCGCCGCTCGACCCGCTCGCGCGCCACGTGCTCACGGCCTGCGTCGTGCCGAAATGGACGGGCGACCTTCAGCGGGGCGCTTTCTTCAACGGCGACGGCTGCGGTGATTACGACGTCGTCGCGTGGACCGAAGCAGGCGTCGTCGGCCTCGCGTACAAGCGCGGCGCTGTTCCCGGTGAGCAACTCGGCGCGCTCTTGCCAGGCCTCCCCGATGAGCTCTTGCCCGCCCTCGAAATGGCCGCCGGGCTGCTCGAAAGGGGAGCGCAGGGGGAAAAGCTCGCGACGATCGGCTTCTGGCTTTCCGGCGATCACACCGGGGGCACGCTCTTCGACGACCCGACCTTGCCGGGCGCACGCCGGCTCGTCGCATGGGGCGCGCTCGACCGTCTCGTCCCGTGGGGCACGCAGGACGAGACGGGAAAAGGGCGGCTCCCGCTGCTGGGTGATCGAGACATCGCGGCGCTCGCCGTGATGCTCGCCCGCACGATGGCCTCCCCCATTCACGCGCTCATCGACGCGGTGACCGACCGCGCCCTGAAAGGCCCCACGGAGCTCTTGCCCGACGAGCTCGCGACGCTTTTTCCCACGCCACCCGAGCCCGAGGAACGGCTCTCGGCGCAAAGGATGCTTCAGAAGGTGGGCATCACCTGGCCCGGAATGCCCGAGATGCCCGAGGTGCCGCAAGGCGCGGGCCGCTCTCCGTTCTTGGCTTCGCCCAGGGCGATTGGGCGGTGCCATCCCCTCGGATACCTCGTCTTCGACCGGGATGCCATCGTCCGTGCTGCGTTTCGCGCCTACGTCGAGGTCACCTTGGCATATCTCGATCCGCGCCAGTGCCATCCAATACCACCCGACTGCGGCCGAACGTGGACGGGCGATCTCCAGCGGGGAGCGCTCGCCGGCAGGACGACCGTCGCGTGGAGCGAGGCGGGCGTCGTGGCCATCGTGTTCGAGAGCCGCTGGCGCCCATCCGAATCGGTTCCGGAAGGGCCGGTCGCGACGAACCCGGACGACGTACGCAGGGTCGTGCCGGATCTTCCCGACGCGCTGTTGCCCACCCTCGAGATGGCTTGCGGCCTGATCGACCAGCGACACCATATCCAGACCGCGCGCGTCGGCTTCTGGTTGTGCGGCGACAGCATTGGAGGCACGCTCTTCGATACGCCGACGGCCGATGGCGCCTGGACGCTGGCCACTTGGGGCCGCGTCGGCCGGGGACGGCTCCTCCCTCGGTATCCGCATAACGGCGCGACCATCACGGCAGACACCTTCAAGGCCTACGCCCCCTTCCTCGCGGTTGTAGACGCGGTGGTCGAGCGCGCCCTCAAAGGCCCCACGGAGCTGACGCAGGACGAGTTCACGACGTTGTTTCCGCTGCCACCGCTCCCGGGCCCAGCGCTGCCGGCTCAGCGCAAGCTGCAACAGGTCGGCATCACCTGGTCCTGATCGCTCGGACGAGCTTCATGGCGGGCAAGGGCGTCGCGCGCCCCCGCCTCCGCTACTCCGCTTCCGCCTCCGTCTCCACCTCCACCTCCGCCTCCTTCTCCTCGCAGCAACGCTTGTACTTCTTCCCGCTCCCGCATGGGCAGGGGCCTTTGCGCGTGGGGCCTTCGGGGCGGGTTTGCGTCACGGGGGCCCGGTGGTCGAGCATCTGGCGCAGGACGTTGAGCGCGAGCTCCGTCCGGAAGGGCATGTGGATCGCCGCGACCGCGGCGCGCGGGAGGTAGAGCTCCTCCGGCGCGGCGCGCGCGGCCCACGGGACCAGCGTGAAGAGCCAGGCCAATGCGTCCGAGAGGCCCTTCGATTGGCGAAGATAACATTGCATCGTGTTCGCCATGACCGCGCGGGACAGGTCGTCCGGCACGTCCTCCGGGCGCTCGTACCGCAACGGGCCCGCGGGCCTCGGCTTCATGATCTGCACCCAGAGGTGCGCCCCGAAATTACGGATGCTCGCGAGCAGCGCCTCCGGATCGTCTCGCTCGCTCTCCGCGACCGACCGCGCCATCTGCCGTATCGCGCGCGTGAACTTGCCAAACGCCGTGTCCCGCCACTTGACCGGGATGTCCGTGCCGAGCGCCTTCTCGGCCTCGGCGCGTAGCCGCGCGTGGCGCATGCCGATCGAGAGGAGCGCGAGCGAGCCGTCGATGTTCTGGAGCTCGCTCTCCGCCTCCTGATAAAAACGCTTGTACCTCCCGAGCAGGGGCTTGCCGATCCGCGCCGCGGCCCAGGCGCCTCGAATCGCGAGGGGCAAGTACCCTTGCCGCGTGGTGGGCCAGGTGAACGTGCTGCCCTGATCGAGCAAGGCGAGGATCGACGGCGGCAAGACCTCGCGGCCGTCGAGGGCCGCGAGCACGGCGAAATGGCTCATCGCCCAGAGCGTCCGCCAGTACGCGAGCAGCGCGTCGTCATAGGCAGGCTTGAGTTTGTCGGTCTTGCGGAGCAGCGGCAGGAGCAGGTCGCGCGCGTCGTTGAGCTCACACGCGGCGTGGAGGTAGAGGCGCAAGAACTCGAAGCCATACAGCGGCTGGAGCGCCGAGATGGCCAGGAACTCCTCCCGCGAGAGCTCGTCGGCCGCCTCGTAGATGCGGCGGAGCAGCGCCCGGAGGCCTCTCCCCCCGGTGAGCGCCTTGGCTGCCACGAGGCGCTCGCGCAGCTCCCCGGCCCTGGCGGAGATCGCGTCGATTTGCCCGCGGGTGACGACCGGCAGGTTCGAGACCTTCATGCCCTCGCCGAGGCACGTGACGAAGCGGCCGGCCCGCGTGACGATGAGGAAGGGCCCGTCCTCGGGGTGATCGAGCGAGAGCGCGACACGCTCGGCGCCGTCGGGCACGCGGGCCCGGTCGAAGATGTACCGGAGGAGCGATTCGTCCCGGTAGAGGGAGAGCGCGAGCTCGACGTGCGGGAGCGCGACACGATCGAGCCGAGAGAGGAAGTGGTGAGCGTGCCCCATCGAGGTGATGAGAGGACAAACGCGCCCGGGGCGCAAGGAGCGTCTCGCGGAACAAAAGGTGCGCGCCCTTCACGTCTCCGTGGAGCTCGCCGCTGCGTCCTTCTCCTCGCAGCAACGCTTGTATTTCTTCCCGCTCCCGCACGGGCACGGGCCTTTGCGGGCCGGGCCTTCGGGGGGCGCCTGGCGCTTCATGATGCCTTCGTGGTCACGCATCGAGCAGAGCAGGTCGAGCGTGTGCTGCGGGCTCCAAGGGATACGGAGCGCGCGCAGGGCGTCGCGGGGCAGGTAGAGCTCCTGCGGCGCGGCGCGGGCGACCCAGGGGATCATGAGGAAGAGGAGGGCGATCGTGTTTCCTCTGCCCTCGGCCCTGTGCAGATAACACTGGATCGCGTTGGCCATGAAGGCGCAGGCGAGGTCCCCCGGGACGTCCTCGGGCCTTTCGAATCGGAAGGGGCCCGGAGGGCGATCGGCCATGTAGGAGACCCATATCTCCGCGCAGAAGTTCTCCAGGCCCTTCTGCCGCTCGGCGCCCCACGTGCGCTCGGTCTCCGCGACCTTGCGCACGACGCTCCGCAGCGCGAGGGCGAAGTTGCCGTGCGTCGTGCCCTTGATGGTCGCGGGGACATCCGCGCCGAGCGCCTTTTCAATCTCGGCGCGGAGCCTCGAATGGCGGCACCCGAGCGCGAGCAGGCCGAGCCCGCCGTCGATGTTCTGCAGGAGGCTCAGCGCGTCCGCGTAATAACGCTTGTAGCGGGGGAGCAAGATCTTGCCGACCCGCGCCGTGGCCCACGCGCCACGAACGGCGAGGGGCACGTACCCTTGCCGCGTGGCCGCCCACGAGAGCGTGGCGCGCTCGCCGAGCCAATCGAGGGCCTTCGGATGCAAGGTCTCCTGGCCGTCGAGGGTCGCGAGGACGATGAGGTGGCCGAGGGCCCAGAAGGTCTGCCAGTAGGCGCGGAGCGCGTCCTCGTACGTGGAGCGGAGCTTGTCGGTCTTGCGGAGCTGGGGCAGGAGGATGTTCCGCACGTCCTCGAGCTCACACGCAGCGTCGAAATAGAGGGCCATGAACTCGTGCGCATACAGCGGCTGCAGCGCCGTGATCGCCAGGAACTCCTCGCGGGAGAGCTCGTCGCCGGCCTCGTAGATGCGGCGGAGCAGCGACCGGACGCCCTTGCCGCCGGTGAGCGCCTTGGCGGCCTCGAGGCGCTCGCGTAGCTCGCCGATCTTGGCGGAGATCGCGTCGATCTGGCCGCGGGTGACGACGGGCAGATTGGAGACCTTCATGCCCTCGCCGAGGCACGTGACGAAGCGGCCGCCTCGCGTGACGATGAGGAAGGGCCCGTCCTCGGGGTGATCGAGCGAGAGCGCGACACGCTCGGCCCCCTCGGGCACGCGGGCCCGGTCGAAGATGTACCGGAGGAGGCCCTCGTCCCGGTAGAGGGAGAGCGCGAGCTCGACGTGCGGGAGCGCGACACGATCGAGCCGGGAGAGGAAGTGGTGGGCGTGCCCCATCGAGGTGATGAGAGGACAAACACGCCCGGGGCGCAAGGCGCCGAAAAAAAATTCGCGAGGCATGTCGGGCCGGGGCGAGGTCTCGCGGACGTAGGGGGGAACGGCTCTTCGGCGCGCTCAGGGTGAGCGCGCAAGAGGGCCTTCACGGCCCCGGAGACGACCCATGAAGCCCAAGATCCTGAAGACGTTCGCGCTGCTCGCCCCCTTCGCCGCCCTGCTCGCCGCGCCCGCGCCCGCCGCCGCGGGGACGAGCTGCGTCGACCTGCGTTGCTCGAGCTCGGCGAGCTGGAGCGACAGCAGCTTCGGCGCCTCGTACCAGCTCTGGGCCGGCATGATGACGAAGAAGGATTTCCCGACCACCACGAGCTACGGCGCCGATTACCTGCGGCTCGGCGCCGATATCTACGGGACGGCGAAGGCGTTCGGCGTCTCGAAGTCGATCGTCGATTCGTACGCGATGATCTACAACAACAACGGGTCCGCCACCGGGAAGATCCAGGTCGCGACGCTCGGGATCGTCCTGTATTCGGCGTCGATGTCGAACAAGCTGGAGCTCGGCTGGACCCGCTCCTTCTTCAAGGCCGACGACGGCATCAGCATCCTCGGCGTCAGCATCGACCTCGACGCCGAGGTGGGCGGCGAGCTCGGCGTCAACGTGTATCCACAATTCCTCGACGGCGTCGTCTCTCTCCAGGCGGATCCTTACGTGTCCGCTTATGCCGACGTCGACGCGCACGTGGGCGCGTCCTGCGCGAGCGTGGGCGTGAGCGGCTCGCTCACGGCCCTCGACCTGCACGTCCCGGCCTCGATCGGCACGACGATCCCCGAGGACAACAGCGTGCACTTGATGATGGCGCTCCCCTACGAGCTCCACTCGCTCGACGGAAAGCTCAAGGTCAAGCTCAAGTATTGCCTGGACGAGGACAGCAAGACGATCGTCAATTTCGACGGGTTCAGCACCTCGGCGACGCTGCTCTCGAAGTGGGGCAGCTTCTCCTGGTGATCCTCCCGCATTGACGTCCCCACCCGACACGCACGCTGGAGGAGCCCATGAAGCGCCGTTTTCCCAAGCTCGCCGCCCTTCCCCTGCTCGCCACCGCCATTCTGGGAGGAGTCTGCCTCCAGCGCGCGTGCGCCCCCGCCGCCCTTGCACCCGCCGCAGCCGCCGCGGGGGAGCTGCCGGCGGATACGTCGATCGCGCCGATCCACCCGCGGGCCGAGGCCCCGGAGCGACGCGTTTATGCGGTGACGCTCGCGCGACACGTGAAGGTCGGCGGCGAGACGTTCGTGAAGACCTACCTCGAAGGCCGCATTTCGTTTTTGCCCATCCCCGGAACGAACCTATGGGAGGCGCGGCTCGTGGATGTTTCGCTCGACGCGTCCGGCGGAGAGACGCCCACGATGGCCGATCTTCGCCGCCCGATCCTGCTCGCGCACGACGAGGAGGGGCGCCTCGTGGGCGTGCGGTTCGATCCGCGGACGGATTCACCCTCGCGCCTGCTCTTGACGAGCCTCGTGGCGGCGACGCAATACACGCGCGGGAAGGGCGCGGCCTGGTCCGCGGATGAGCTCGACGGGTCGGGCGTGTACCGCGCCGATTACGAGCGCGAGGGCGAGCGCGTGATCAAGCGGCACAAGCAGGGGTACGTGCGCATGCACGAGGGGCTGACGCCGCTCACGGCCGAGGGCGCGCTGCGTATCACCGTGGATGAAGAGGGGCGCATCGAATCGGCGAGCGCCCGCGAGGCGTCACGCGCGACCCGAAAGACGGCGCTCGGAGAGGTCGAGGGCACGCTCGAGGTCTCGCTGCGGCTCGTCGATCGCGGGGAAGCGACGAGCGCCGAGATCGCCGCGGCGCGACTGCTGGCCTTCGACCACGAGGAGCCGCGGATGGCCGCGCCGAAGCGTGATCGCAGCACGAGCCGGCGGGACATGGACGAGCGGCGCGCCGCGGGCCACGACCTCGCCGAGCTCCGCGCCGCATTCGCGGAGACGGACGGGCTGCCGAGGGACAAGGTCGGAGAGCGGCGCGCGAAGCTGATCCATACCGCCGGCGCATTGTTCCGCGTGAGCCCCGAGGAGGCGATCGAAGCGGGAAAGCAGCTCGCGGCGAGCGACGTGACGGACGCCGAGGCGAATTTCCTCGCCGGCGCTCTCGCGGCGGCGGGCACGGAGGAGGCGGCGCACGCGCTCGCGGAGACGCTCACGAGCGCGGAGGCGACGATCGAGGCGCAGAGGCAATCGGCGGTGAGCCTCGCGCTTTTGCCGGTCGCGGACGCCGATACGGTCGCGGCGCTGTCGAAGGGCGCCGAGAGCGAGGATCCGGCGCTGCAGAACCTGAGCACGATGGCGCTCGGGTCCGAGGCGCGTACACTCGCCGCGAACGGGGACGTGGGCGAAGGGCTCGATCCCGTGGCCGACTTGCTCGCTCGTTATACGAGCGCGACCGACGACGCGACGCGGGACATGTTGCTCGCCGCGCTCGGAAACAGCGGGGATCCACGGGCGTTCGAGGTCATCCGCGGGGCGCTCGCCTCCCCGCGGCTCGCCCCGACGGCGGCGTACGCGTTGCGGTTCGTCCCAATACCCGAGGCCGATACGTTGCTCCACGCGCTCGCGACGAGCTCGACGGAGGCCGTGGTGCGGCAGGCGGCCTACCGGGCGGCATTTTTCCGCGACGCGGCGTCGTGGTTACCCTGGCTGGAGGTGGCGCTCGGGAAGGAGAAGGATCCGCAGGTGATCGATGTGATCCACACGGTGATCGCGCACATGTCGTCGCCGTGAGGGGGTGAGGCGCGCGCGGGCTTTCCGTGGTAATGGCATTCTGCCATGCACCACGAGGTCACGCGTATCATCGCCGAGGTCGCCGCGGGGCGCGCCCAGGCGACCCAGGAGCTCTTGCCGCTCGTGTATGACGAGCTGCGGCGCATCGCGGCGGCGCAGATGGCGCGCCTGCGCCCCGGCGATACCCTGCAGCCGACGGCGCTCGTGCACGAGGTATACCTGAAGCTCGTCGGATCCCCGGCGCCCGGCTGGAACGGGCGGGGGCATTTTTTCGCCGCCGCGGCGCAGGCGATGCGCGAGATCACGGTGGATTACGTGCGCAGGAAGACCGCTGCGAAGCGCGGCGGCGGAAAACGAGCAGAGCCGCTCGACGTGGAGATCGCCGTCGACGCGGAGGCGCTGGGGCTCGACGACGTGCTCTCGATCAACGCGGCGCTCGCGCACCTGGAGGCCGAGCATCCACGCAAAGCGCAGGTCGTCGTGATGCGGTATTTCGGCGGATTGCAGGACCAGGAGATCGCGGAGGCGCTCGGCGTGACGACCCGCACGATCGAACGAGAATGGCGCTTCGCCCGGGCCTATCTGCACGAGGTGCTCTCCCGGGGAGCGCCCACGTGACGATGCTGCGGCCCGATGCGCGGCGGGTCGGGGAGCTCTTCGACGCGGTCGTCGATCTCGGGCCCGAGGAGACGCGGCGGTACCTGGACGACGAATGTGCAGGGGATCTCGCGCTGCGTGACGCCGTGGAGCGGCTCGTCGCGCATGATCGGAGGGCCGATGCCGATTTCCTCGCGCCGAGGCCGGCGCTGCTGTCGGCGGTGATGCAAGAGCAGCGGGCCCAGGCGGAGAAGGTCGCCCCGAGCGCCGCGCCCGCGCACGACGAGCCGATGGTCACGGCGCGGATCGGGCGATTCGCCGTGGTGCGCAAGCTCGGCGAGGGGGCGATGGGCGTCATTTACATGGGCTACGACGACATGCTCGATCGTCGCGTGGCCATCAAGCTCCTGCGCCCGAGCGTGACGGGCGCGGGCTGGATCCTGCGCGAAGGAAAGGCCCTCGGCCGCCTCGCGCACCCGAACGTGGTCGCCATTCACGAGGCCGGCGAACACGAGGGCCGCGTGTATCTCACCATGGAGTTCGTCGAGGGCTCGACGCTGCGCGCCTTCCTCGCCGAGCGCGAACGCCCCTTCTCCGAGGTGCTCGGCCTCTTCCTCGAGGCCGGGCGAGGCCTCGCCGCGGTGCACGACGCGGGCCTCGTGCACCGCGATTTCAAGCCCGACAACGTGATCGTCGGGAAGGACGGGCGGCCGCGGATCGTCGATTTCGGGGTCGCGTCGCTCGCCCGGCCAGGCGGCGAGAGGAATGGCGAGGCGCGGCAGGAGGTCGAGGCCCAAGGGCGCTCGGGCGCGCTCGAGGTATCCCTCTTGCCGAGGGGCGCGATGGCGGGGACGCCGGCGTTCATGGCGCCGGAGCAGCTCCGCGGCGAGCGCGCGACGCAGGCGAGTGATCAATGGAGTTATTGCGCGGCGCTATATCGGGCAGCCTACGGGGCTCCGCCGTTCTCGCTCGACGGTGATTTCGTGGCGCTCGCGCGTCGCGTGCAGGAGGGCGCGCCGGAGATCCCGGCCCAGCGCAGCAAGGTGCCTGCGTGGCTCGGGCCGATCGTCCTGCGCGGCCTCGGGAAAGAACCCGCTTCGAGGTTCCCCTCGATGCACGCGCTGCTCGAGGCGATCGAGGCACATTTGCCCCGGGACCCGGAGGTCGATCGCCGCGTGATGCGGCGCGAGCTCGTGATCCTGCGCGTGGGCCTGCTCGGCGTGGCGGTGGTCGTCGGCGCGTTCATTTCTCGCACGGCCATCCATTCCGGGGGGACGGTCGCGCTCGCAGCGCTGGCGAGCGCCGCGAGCCTGGCCATGGTGCTGCTCATCATCACGCTGCGGTGGCGCAGGTTGTCTCAGAATCGGCTCGGGCGGCGGACCGCCCGGATCTTGATCGGGGCAGAGGCGGCGATCTTCGTGCACCGCCTCATCGCGCTCCGATTCGGGACGCGGCTCGACCACGTCCTCGTGAACGATCTCGTCCTGCTCGCGGCGATCGTGGGGACGATAGCCATGGTTTCCGAGCGACGGATGGCCCTGGCCGCGGCGATCGCCATGGTGGGCGCGCTCGTCGGCCTCTTCCTGCCGAGCGCCGCGAGCGCGGCCTACGTCGTGGCGAGTGTCCTCGTGCTCGTGCTGCTCATCCACGACGTGATACGCGAGGGATGATCACAGGCACGAGAGCCAGGCCCGCCACCCCACACAAGCCGCCCGCTTCTCCGTCGCGCGGGAGGCCTCCGCCGCGAGCGGGTGCTGGAATTTCGCATAACAATCACGCCGCAGCCCGAGCACGCGCTCGTCCCACGGCGGGTGCGGTTCGAGCGCGGCGAACGCGGCCACGCACGCGTTCTCCTCGGGGAGGACCTCGGAGAGGTCGATACGCACGCCCCGCCGCGTCGATTCGAGCACGAGCACCGAGAAGGGCATGTCGAGCGCCTGAAAGAGGCGCCGCGCGTCGGAAGGCGCGCTCTGGCCGAGCTCACGCGCGAGCTCGAGGGCCCGGCTCATGATCACCGTCGAGGGCCAAGGGTCCTTGCGGTACGCGAGGAACGCGCGCTCGAGCAGCGACACGGCCTCGGCGCGCCGGCCCTTCGTGTATTCGTAGCGGGCGCGGATGGCGTCGGCCTCGATCGGGAAATCACGCGCGTGTCTTTCGAGCAGCGGGAGCACGGCGTCGTCGCCCTTCCACGCGAGCCCCTCGGCCACGAGCGTGGTCTCCACCGGCCCGATCGGGGCCTGCTCCTGGAATTGCCATTTCGCGAGCGCCCCTTCGAGGTTGCCCGCCGCGTAATTGACGAGCGCCTGCACCCGCACCTCCGCCTCGGGCGTGAGGTGCTCGGGCATGGCCGGATCCGAGCCGTCCCCCGTGACCTGCGCCGCGCGGTCCTCCGCCACGCGCACGAAATCGAGCGTGCCCGATTTCAAGGTCGGGCGATCCTCCTTGCGGTGCCGGACGGGCTCGAAGAAGGTGGACACGGAGGCGAAATTGCCGACGGCGCGCGCGAAGCCGAACTCGACGCGGTTCCGGTCGTCCGTGTTGTAGACCGCGCCGGGCACGTCGGCGATCGCCCGCGCGAACGGAGGCCCGGCGACGTAATGGGCGAAGAGGCCCTCGAGCCCCTCGGTGCGCCAGGCATTCAAGAGCGCCCGCCGGTAGGGCTCCGCGGCGAGCTTCGTCCGGAGGAGGTCCGGATCGTGCACGAGCGGCGCCTCCGAGGCGACGAGGACGAGATCACTCCAGCCGAGGTACCAGGTCTCGACCGCCGGAAAGACCGAGGCGAGCGTCGCGTAAATGGTGCGGAGCGTCTCGACGTCGATCTCGTAGATCTGGACCCATTGCAGGAAGAGGCCGCCCTCCTTCAACCGGCCGCGCACGGCCTGGTAATACTCCTGCGTGAAGAGGCTCGCGACGCCGGCTCGATACGGGTTCGAGGGCTCGGAGAAGACGACGTCGTAACGAGCCGGGACCGTGGGCAGGATCTCGCGCGCGTCGCCGAGGAGGACGCGGACCCTGGGATTGGAGAGGACGTCCTCGTTGACCGGCGCGCAGCGGCGGCCGATCTCCAGCATCGCGGGCTCGAGCTCGGCGACGTCCACGCGCTCGATCGCAGGCACCTTCCCGAGCCAGCCGGCGGAGCTGCCCGTGCCGAAGCCGATCACCATGGCGTGTCTCGGATCGGGGTGGAGCAAGGCGCCGAGCAGGCCTCCCATCACCTGCGTGGATGCGTCGCCGCGCGCATTGCCGTCGATCTTGCCATTGACGACCATCGCGATGCCGTCGGTGCCGTCGATGGCGACGCTGCTCTCGAGGCCCTCGGTTTGCCAGAGGATCGCGCGCTTGACGTCCTCGATCCAGGAGCGCGTGAAGGCCGGTGTGTCGAGCAAGACCCGATCGACGCGGCCCGCGCCGATGGGCGTGTGGCGGAGGACGGCCGAGGGGCCCGGCGAGAGGATCGCCACGAAGGCGAGGGCGGCCGAGGCAGGGGCGGCGATCATGCGGCGCAACGCAGGCACGCGGAACGCGAAGAAGGCCGCGCCCAGAGCCATGGCGAGCAGGCCGAACACGACGGCGCGAAGGGAGCCGAGCGCGCCGAGCGTGGGGACGAGGAAAAAACCGCCGGCGAGGGAGCCGACCATGGCGCCGAGCGTGTTGTGCGCGCCGACGGTGCCGAGGTGCGAGCCGACGCGGGCCCGGCCCCTGCCGAGGAGCGCGACGAGCAGCGGATATTGCGCGCCAGCCACGACCGAGGCGGGGAAGGCCATGAGGGCCGAAAGCGCGATCCAGCCCGGCACGTAATGGAAGAGCCCGGCGCCGGCCTCGGGCCGGAGCGCGAGCGCGAGCACGGCGAGCCGATCCCCGAGCGCAAAGGGAACGGCCACGAAGAGCGCCTCGAGCGCCGCCGTGAGCGCGAGGCCACGCGCCGACGGGGCGCGCTTGCGGAAGAGGACCGGATAAAGCAGCCCGCCGAGCCCGATCCCGAGGAGGACGACGGCGAGGATGACCCCGAACGTATACACCGTGCCGCCGAGCAGCGGGCCGAGGAGGCGATACCAGACGAGCTCGAGCCAGAAGAACAAAAACCCCGAGAGCGCCGCGAAGGCCAGGACGAAGCGCGGGGGGAGGCTCGCCTCCGCGGCCGCCTCGCCCTCGTTTTCCTTCGCGGGCGGCTCCTCGGTCATGGGGGCGAGCCGTTTGTCGACGAGGAGCGCGATACCCGCGACGATCGCATTGAGAAGCGCCGCGACCCAGAGCGCGCCGCGGGTGCCGAGCCGCTCGAGGAGGAGGAGCGTGCAGAGGCTGGCGCCCGCGACCGCGCCGAGCGTGTTCGCCGCATAAAGCCAGCCGACGGCCCGCCGCTGGGTGTCGGTCGGGCTCTCGGCCGAGCGCGCCGCCGCAGGCAACGTGCCGCCCATGAGGACGGTCGGCGCGCCAATGACGAGGGCGGCGAGCGCGAGGCGCAGCGTGGTGCCGAGGGTCATTCCGAGCAGAAACGTGCCGCCCGCGGCCCGGTACACGACACGGGCGAGGTCGATCGCGAACGGGCTCAAGGCGGCGAGCGATGCAATGGCGAGCTCGAGGCGCGCATAGAGGCGGAGCGGCCGCGGCGAGGCGTCGCTGCGCTTGCCGAAGAGCAGGCTGCCGGCGCCCGCGCCGCCGATGAAAATGGCGAGCACGGCCGCGCTCGCCGCCGTCGACGACCCGAACACGAGGCGGAGCTCACGTTGCCAGGCCGTCTGGTACACGAGCGCGGAGAGGCCCGAGCCGAAGAGCAGGAGCGCGACCTTCAGCGGATGGGCCGAGGAGCTCGGTGAGGAGGATCGAGGCTGGGTCATCGGGAGGGGCGCGCATCCTAGATCGAGACGAGGCGGGGGTGGAAGCGAGAGCGGAAGCGTGCTCCCCTTCCTCCCTCGAAGCGGATCGGGATTGCGGGCCACACGTACGACCGATTATACTGTCGGAATGCGACGATCTTATGTGCTTCAGCTCGCCACCGTCATTTTCGTGCTCGCTCCCGGCTGCGGACAGGACGGAGGGTCCGCGACCGGCGGATCGGGCGCGGGCGCGAGCGTGGCCAGCTCGGGACAAGGTGGCGCGGGGCAAGGCGGCGCGGGGCAAGGCGGCGCGGGGCAAGGCGGCGCGAACGTGGGGGGCAGCTTCGTCGGGAGCGGCGGCGCGGGGCAAGGCGGCGGAGGGGGCGGCGGGCCGGAGGTCTGCGACGGCATCGACAACGACAACGACGGGACGATCGACAACGTCGACGTGGGCAAGGACGGCATCTGCGATTGTCTACGCATCGCGACGCTCGGGCTCCCGGGCCAATGGGGCAGCGGTGACGTGTTCGCCACGTGGCTCGACGCCCGCAGCGACAATGGCGCCGTCTCGCTGAACGACCAGGAGCTCACGAAGGAGCTGCTCGACAAGTATCAGGTCATCGTGGCGCAGAACCTGAGCGAGATGAACCGGACGTATTCGGCCGCCGAGGTCGCGGCGTTGAGCGAATGGGTCCAGGCAGGGGGCGGCTTCATGACGCTCATCGGATACGGCGACCCCACCGAGCGGACGAACGTGAATACCTTGCTCGGAGCCTTCACCATGAGCTACGGCGCGCAGCAGATCCTGCCGAAGGGCGGGAGCTCGACGATCCCCGTCACGGGCTGGACGGCGCACCCCGTGACGAGCGGCGTGACGAGCATCGGCGTCGACAATGGGTATCCGGTCGAGGGGACGGGGCAGACGCTCGCCACGGAGCAAGGGCACGTCCTGCTGAAGGCGCAGGAGGTGGGCAGCGGTCACGTGCTCGTGTGGGGCGACGAGTGGATCACGTACGACAGCGAATGGACGGGGCACCCGGAATACCAGCTCGAGCTGTTCTGGCTGAACGCGATCAAGTGGCTCACGCCCGCGAAGAACTGCCAGGTGGACATCCCGAGCCCGAAGTGACGCCTTCCCCGGCGCCCGAGCCGTTTTTCTCCCCGCGGTCGCCGACGTCGAGCAGCACCGCGACCAGCATGTCGTTCATCACGTTCAAGACCGTGCGGCACCGCGCGATGATCCAGTCGACGGTCATCACGAGCGGTATGGCCGCGGCGATCAAGGCGTCCGGCAGGCCCGCGGCCCCGAGCACGAGCGGCAACACGACGAGCCCCGCCTCCGGGATCCCCGCGACGCCCGCCGCCGCCATCACCGAGGCGAGCGCGATCGTGAGCTCCCCGCCGAGGTCGAGCGGCGCGCCGATGGCCTGCGTCAAGAAGACGGCCGTCATCGCCTCGTAAAGGAGAATGCCGTCATTGTTGAGGTTCGTCCCGATACACGCCGCGAGGCGCGCCGATCCGGGCGAGACGCCCATTCGATCGAGCGCCTTCAGCGTGACGGGCACGGTCGCCAGGCTGGAGTTCGTCGAGAGCCCCGTCAAGATCGGGTCCGCGCCGATCCCGAGGTAGACGCGCGGCGGCTTCTTGCCGATGAACCAGGCGACGAGCGGGTAATACACGAGCGCATGCAGCGCCATCGCCGCGAGCACCGTGACCAGGAAGACCCAGAGCGATCGAAAGACCGAGAGCCCGGCCTTGCCCACGACGTCCGCGACGACCCCGAGCACCGCGATCGGCACCACGGAGACCACGATATCGAGCGTCTCGACGAGGATCGCATACACGCCCCCGATCGCCCGCTCGACCACGGAGAGCCCCGGGCCCGCCTCCTCGGACGCCCGCGCACGCGCGCGCCGGAGCGCGACGCCCGTGAGCACGCCGAGCAGGACGATCGTGATGACGCTGTTCTCGGAGAACGGATCGACGAGGCTCCTCGGCACGTAACTCGAGACGTTGTCGATGAGGCCGAGGCTGCCCTTCTTCGAGGCGGCGAGGATCTCCTGCGCCGGATCCGAGGTCGCGCCGTTCGGCCGCATGACCGCCGCGAGCGCGCCCGAGAGGTGCCGGCCCGGCGAGAAGCCATTCATGATCGAGAGGCCAATGCCGAGCGCCACCGTCGCATTGACCGCGCAAATGAAGAGCAGGCGCGTCCCTTTTCGCAGAGAGATGTCCGTCTTGACGAACGCGTCGAGGATCGCGAAAAAGACGAGCGGGACGGCCAGGGCCTTGAGGAGCTTCACCACGAGCAGCCCCAGCCGGCCGAGCTCGGCGTTGCCCAGGCCGAGGAGGTATTTCCGTTCCCCGAAGACGAGCCCGAGAAGGACACCCACGAGGACGCCGGCGAGGACGCGCACGTAGAGCGGGAATCGTCGTCTGGGTTGCTCTCCTGCGCGGCTTTTTTGCTCGCTCATGGCCTGGCTGTCTTCACGCGGGGCCGGAGCGTCGTCAATTGTTCATGGTGAGCCCCGTTCGTGGGGGCTAGCATGACGGCATGATCGGGCGTGTTTTCGCCTGGAGAGCCGCGGAGAGGGCCGGGCGATGAACGGGGAGCCATCGCGAGGAGCGGGGGAGACGGACCGAGGTCAACCAGCGACGAGCGCGCCCCACACGCGAGGCGGGAGCAAAAACGGCGCCGGGGCGGACCTCGGCGCGGCGCCGACGTTGCCCTTGAGCCAGGCGTCGTCGTCCGGGCAAACGACGAGCGTGCCTGCGTCGGGGCGGTGGAGCGCGGCGCGGCTGCCGCTCGTCGACCGGTCGAGTTATTCGGTCGAGGGCGAGGTCGCGCAGGGCGGGATCGGGCGGGTCCTGTCGGCGCGTGATCAGCGGCTCGATCGGCGGGTGGCGCTGAAGGAGCTGCTCGATACGGGCTCCGCCGCCGAGGACCGGTTCGTCCGGGAGGCGCTGCTCACGGCGCGGCTGCAGCACCCGTCGATCGTGCCGGTCTACGAGGCCGGGCGGTGGCCGACGGGTGAGCCGTTTTATTCGATGAAGCTCGTCTCCGGGCGCCCGCTCTCCGAGATCATCGAGGGCGCGGGCAAGCTCGACGAGCGGCTCCCGCTGCTCACCCACGTGCTCGCCGTCACCGACGCGGTGGCCTACGCGCACGAAAAACGCATCATCCACCGGGATCTGAAGCCCGCGAACGTGCTCGTGGGGGCCCACGGCGAGACGCTCGTGATCGACTGGGGCCTCGGGAAAGACCTTTCCGAGCCCGTCGTCGAGGTGAAAGCGCCGGCCGAGACCGAGGCCCCCGAGGCGGGCGGCGAGGTCACGTCCGAGGGAGGCGGCACGCTCGTCGACGGGATCACGCTCGTGGGCTCGGTGATGGGCACACCCGCGTACATGCCGCCCGAGCAAGCGGCGGCCGAGGCCGTGGACGAGCGCGCGGACGTGTATGCGCTCGGGGCGATCCTCTACCACGTGCTCGCCGGGCGGGCGCCGTACGCCGGCGTGAGCGGGATGAAGATCCTGCAGCGGGTGCTCGAGGGCCCGCCGGCGCCGCTGCCGGAGATGCAGGCCGGGATCCCGCTCGATCTCCTGGCGATCGTGGACAAGGCGATGGCGCGGGATCCGGCCGCGCGGTACCCGACGGCGAAGGCGCTCGCGGAGGATCTGCGCCGCTTTCTGGCGGGGCAGCTCGTGGGCGTGCACCTCTACACGACCCGCGAGAAGGCGTGGCGCTTCGCCCGCAAGCACCGCGCCGCGCTCTCCGTGGCCGTCGCGGCGCTCTGCGTGCTGATCACGGCCGGAGGGCTCTTCTTCGCCAAGGTGCTGAAGGAGCGGGATCGCGTCACGCGGGAGCACGCGCTCGCGGAGGAGGCGCGCAAAAAAGCGGTGGAGGCCGAGCACCGGGCGATCGCGCACGCCGACGAGCTCACGCTGGTCCAGGCGCGTACGGCCGTCCTCCGCGACCCGAACGAGGCGCTCGCGTGGCTGAAGGCGCTCTCGCCGACGTTCGATCAGTGGAGCCGGGCGCGCGTCGTGGCCGCGGACGCGTGGGTGCACGGGCCGGCGCAGGTGCTGCGCGAGCAGAAGGGCCCCATCAACCGGATCGCCCTCTCGCGTGATGGAAAGCGGCTCGTCACGGCGAGCGACGATCACACCGCGGGGATCTACGACCTCGAGGCCGGCGGCTTCCTCCCGCTGCGCGGGCACGAGGACGAGGTCTGGTTCGTCACGTTTTTCCCGGACGACAAGCGGCTGCTCTCGACGGGCAAGGACCGCACGATCCGCGTGTGGGACGCGGCGACGGGCGCCCCGATCACCACGCTGCGCGGGCACACGAGCTCCGTGCTGTTCGCCTTCCCGTCGCGCGACGGAAAGGAGATCATCAGCCAAGGCGACGACGCGACCACGCGGGTATGGGACGTCGCGACGGGCAAGAGCCGCCTGCTCGCGACGGGGGTCGAGACGAGCCTGAAATCGATCTTCGCCCCGGATGGCCGTTTTTTCCTGACCGCGGGGCTCTCCCGCACGATCTACCTGCACGATCGACGAGGCGGGGAGCCTCGCGTGCTGCCCGACATGCTGGTCCACCCGGCCACGATGCAGCAGCTCCCGCTGTATCCCATGCGGTTCTCCCCGGACTCGCGGCTCGTCGCGGCCGGGGCCTCGGACGGGACCGTGCGGGTCTGGGGCGTGCAGAACCCGAAGGAGTCACGCGTCTTCGAAGGGCTCAGCGAGCGCATCGTGCAGATCTCCTTCTCGCCCGACGGTCGCCTCCTCGCGGCAGCCACGGCCGACGGCGCCGTGCGGATCTGGGACCTCGACACGGGCGCGGGCACGTCGCTGCCGACGTACGACAGCGTCGTCCGCGCGATGGTCTTCTCCTCCGACGGGCGCATGCTCGCCTACGGCGGCAACGATCACACCGTGCGGCTCGTCAACCTCGCGACCGGCGAGCGGCGCAAGTTCGTCGGCATGCGCGACAACATCCCGGACCTGGCCTTCTCGCGAGACAACACCCGCCTGATCGTGGCGAGCGCGGACGGCACCACGCGTATCTTCCCGGTCGACGCCGCGCCGGGCCGCGTGCTCGGCAGGCACGTCGGGCCGGCCGTCGCGGTCGACATCTCGCCGACGGGGGAGCACGTCCTCTCCGCGGGGGCCGACGGCGTCGCGCGGCTCTGGCCCGTGCGCGGCGGAGAACCCGTGACGCTCGTGGGGCACGTGGGCGAGCTCTACCGCGCGGAGTTCTCGCCGTCCGGCGACGTGATCGCCACCTCGGGCGTGGACGGGACGGTGCGGCTCTGGGACACGCAGGGGCACGAGATCCGGGCCTATCACGCGGAGGGCGGGCAGGGGCCGAGGATCCGGTTCTCCCGGGACGGCGCGTCGATCGCGATCGGGGAGGTGACGGGCGCGGTGAAGCTCTGGGACGTCGACTCCGGCGAGGTGCGCGCGCTCGGTCGGCACGAGAAGGGCATCTACACGCTCGGGTTCTCCCTCGACGGCGCGAGGCTCGCGACGGGCAGCCACGACACGACCGCGCGTATCTGGGACCTCGCCACGGGCGAGAGCCGGGTCCTCGCCGGCCACGACGGGCGCGTCGAGTCCGTCGCCTTCTCCCCCGACGGCAAGACCGTCGCCACGGGCTCCGTCGACCACAAGGTGCGGATCTGGGACGAGGGCAAGGCCGAGGCCCGCACCTACGACGCGAGCGGGTACCACGTGTTCGGTTTGTCGTTCCTGCCGGACGGCGAGACGCTGCTCAGCCTGGGCGCGGATGCCACGGTGCGGCTCTGGGACGTCGCGACGGGCGCGGTCCGCCTGCTGCGTGGCCACAACGGCCCCACGAGCCTGCTCGACCTCTCGGAGGACGGCGAGGCGCTCGTGACGGGGAGCGAGGACAAGACCGTGCGGCTCTGGGACCTCACGATCGGCGAGGGGCGCGTGCTCGGCATGCACGAGGGCTCCGTGCGGGACGTGGACATCGCCCCCGACGGGAGCTGGGCCGTGTCCGTGGGCGACGACGGGACCGTGCGGGTCTGGCCGGACGATCTTCCGCGTGATCCCGGGGCGTTACGCGCATGGATCGCCCGATCGACCCCTGACACGGTGGAGCATTTCGCGGCGAGCTGCGCGCAATCCCACTGAGCGATTCACTCGGGCATTCGCCCGAGGATGGGCCGCCGCTCGGTGGGCATACGCCGGCCGTGCGGGGACGGTGGCCGGAGCTTCTGGAGCGCGTCCTTCAGCGACGCCCGGGTCTCGACGCGGCCGAGGCCGATGTCGAGCGAGACGAGGGTGCGCGCGACCTCGGCCTGGATCCCGACCACGACCGCGCGCGCGCCGAGCAGCTCGACGGCGCGCACGATGCGGAGCAGGTGCTCGGCCGTGACGGGATCGACGGTCGCGACGCCCGTCAGGTCCAGGATGGCGCAGTGGACGGCGCGCTGCGCGATCGTGCCGAGCAGGACCTCCATGGCCCGCGCCGCGCGGGACGCGTCGAGGGCGCCGAGGATGGGCATGGCGACGACGCCGTCCCACACGTCGAGCAGCGGCGTCGAGAGCGTGCGGATGTCCTCGCGCTGGCGGTGGATGATCTCGAGCTGCTCGCGCAGGGTCTCCTCGGCGTGCTTGCGCGCGGTGACGTCGAAGAAGAAGCCCGAGAGCAGCCGCTGGCCGCCTTCGCGCTCGGCGACGCTGACGACCATGTGCAGCCACACGGCGCGGCCATCCTTGGTGCACAAACGAACCTCGAGCCCGCCGGGGCTCTCGTGGGCGGCGGCGCGGGTGAAGGCGGAAAGGGCGAGCTCACGATCCTCGGGGTGCGCGTGATCTCGCAGGAAGTTCGGCTTGTACCAGGCGCTCGTGGGCCAGCCGAGCCGCTCCTCGGCCTGCGGGCCGACGTAGGTGAAGCGCTCGGTCTCGGCGTCGGCCTCCCAGGGGATCACGCCGGCGATCTCGACGAGGCGGCGCATGCGCTCCTCGCTGCGGCGGAGGGTCTGCTCGGTGCGGCGCCGCTCGTTGTTCTCGCGGGCGAGGTCGGCGTAGAGCTTGGCATGATCGAGCGAGATCGCGGCCTGGGCGGCGAGGAACTCGAGCAACGACAAGCGCCGCGGGGTGAAGGCGCCCGGGACGAGGTTGTTCTCCATGTAGAAGATGCCGACGAGCTCGGTCTGCCGCGTGATGGGCATGCAGAGGACGGAGCGGGGCCTGGCGCGCGCGATGTAGGGATCGGCGGAGAACATGGGCTCGGCGGTGGCGTCGTCGAGCAGGATCGGCTCGCGGGTGCGGCGGACGTAGCCGAGGACGGACTCGGGCAGGAGCGTGGCGAGATCACGGGCGCGCCCGCCGGGGACCTCGATGTCGAGGCCCTGCGAGGTCACGAGGGCGCGGCCCGCGTGGGCGAGCTCGCCGCCGTCGGTCGCGAGGAGCACGTGGCAGCGCTGGGCCCCGCCGTGCTCGATGACGATCCGCATGAGCGTGACGATGAGGCGCTGCAGGACGATCTCCTCGGCGACGGCGTGGGCCGTCTGCACCGCGGCGAGGACGTCGATGTCGAGGCCGGCGGCGCGGAGCGGGGGCTTCGAGTTGCCCGTGACCGGGTCCTCGGCGGCGCCGAGCTTGGCGTAGCGGCGATCGAGCCGCTCGACCTTGCCACCCGCGCCCCAGCGGGCGTAGGCGGCCCGCGCGAGGCGCAGGTAGGCCGCGGCGATGGTGGGGAAGCCGCGGCCCTCGTAGAACCGCACGGCGGCCTCGGCGGCGAGGCCCTCGCCGTGGGCGAACCCGTTGTCGCGGGCGGCGGCGATGGCCTGGTCGTAGAGGCGCATGGCGTCGACGTCGCGGCCGGCGAGGCGGCTCCGTTCGGCGAGGACGAGCGCGTGCTCGTGCTGGAAGTTCTCGGGGCACCGATCGGCCCAGCGCTCGAGGTCGGCGGCGAGCTCGTCGAGCGCCGAGAGGCGGGCGGCCAGCGTGCCGGCCGCGCGGCTGCCGCCCTCGGCGAGGGCCGTGAAGTAGCGCTCCGCCGGCAGGAGGACCTGCGAGGCGAACGCGGGGGCGTGCGCCCGGAGCGAGGCGCTCGCGACGAGCGCGTCGTCGTATTCGCCGGCGAGGACGAGGGCGCCGACGTCGAGCACGCGCCGCGCGAGCGCGCCGAAGCGGAGGGGCGCGGCCTCGTCCCTCCGCGCGGGCGGCGGCGCGGCGCGCCCCTTTTGCTGGACCACGAAGCGCTCGATCGCCTCGAGCAGCTCGCCGATCCCTTCGGGATCGTTCGGATCTCGCCGCGCCTCTTCGTGGCTCCGCACCTCGCGGGCGACGTCGTCGAGCGGGTCGCCTTTCAGGAGCATGAAGAGCGCGACGAGGGCGCCGCTCCGCCGGGCGCACGTGGTGTTGCCGGACGAGAGGGCCGCCTCGTGGGCGCGCCTCGAATAGGCGATGCTCGCGCGCAGGTGGTGCGTCCAGACGGAGATGTTCGTGGCGAAACACGCGCCGACGATGCCCTGGAGCAGGGCCGAGCCCATCTGCTCGCAGAGGTCCATGGCCACCTTGCCGAACCGGTAGCCGCCGCGGTGATCGCCGTGCCGCCCCACGAGCGCCGCGCCGAACGAGACGTGACCCACCACGGACGCGGGCGCGTTGCCGTGGAGCAGCGCGAGCCGCACGAGGTGACAGGCGACGATGTCCGCCGCGTCCGGCCCGAGCGCCTGCGCGGACGGGTGGACCGCGAAGAGCGCCGCCGTCGCCGCGAGCGCCTCGGGGTTCGTCATGGGCTCGAGGTCGGCGATCTCCTCGATCGCGCGATCGCCGAGGGCGTCCCAGGTCGCTTCGAACGTGGCCCTCATGTCCTCGGGGCCCGGCCGCTCGGGCAGGCGCACGCCGAGGGGCGCGAGGCAGGACGCGGCGCGGGCGTAGGCCTGCTCGTGCTCGCCGAGGCCCGCGTGCAGGTCGATGAGGATCCGGGCGACGGTTTGTCGTTCCAGCTCGCCACGCGCGCGCCTCTGGAGCTCCGCGACGCGGGCCTCGGTCGCAGGCCGATCGCCCCGCTTGGCGGCGCACTCGGCCTGCGCGAGGAGGATTTTTCCGGCGAGGTCGGGCGGGATCTCCGCCGGATCGTCGTGCCCTTCGAGCAGGTCCCCCGCCGCGCCGAGGTAATCGGCGGCCACGGTCGAAGCCCCTGCGGCCCGCGCGCGCCGGGCGGCGGCGAAGGTGATCCTGCACAGGTGCGCCCGCTCCGCCGGCGCGAGGTGCGCGCGGGACGCGCCGCTCCTGCCGCAGAGGACGTGCCCTGCTGCCTCGTAGAGCCGCTCGTTCGGCTCGTCCTCCCTCATCCCGCGCATGAGGAACGCGGCGAGGCGGAGGTGCATCGCCGCGAGCCGCGCGTGGTCGTCCCGCGTGGCCTCCCGCCGGACGTCACGGGCTTCGAGGTCGCTTTCGAACACGTACGTCGCGCCCTCGCGGCCGAGCAGACCGGCCGCTTCGGCAGGCGCGAGGCGTGACCGGACCTCGTCGGGGGGCGCGCCCAGGGCGGCCGCGATGGCGTCGAGATCGGCCGTTCGTCCGAGGCATGCGGCGGCGGCGAGCGCCAGGCGGGACGGCTCCGGGAGGCTCGTGATCGCGGCGCGCTGGGCCCGGAGCTCCGCGTCGTCCGGCGGGCCGAGGTGGACGCCGTCCACGCGGGCCCGGCTGCCCTCCTGCAGCCACGCGCCGAGTGTCTCCTCCCACGCCGGGTGCGCGCGGTCCGAGAGCGTGGCGGCGATCAGCAGATACCGGCACGTGCTGCTCTCGAGCAGGCGCATGACGAGGCGTAACGTCGCGCTGTCGGCCGCGTCGAGGTGCGAGATCGCCAGCACGATGGGCCGCTCGGGCACGGCGAGCGCCGCGAGCAGGCGGAGCAGGGTCGTCGTCATGCGTTCGTCGGCGAACGCGGGGGGCAGGGGTTCGGCGGGACGATCGTCCGGCACGAGGGAGGCGAGCGCTGGGCAGAGGTCGAGCAGCAGGCGGCCGTTGCCGAGCATGGCCTCGGGGGCGCGCTGCCGGACGAGCGGGCCGAGGGATCCGGGCTCGTGGCCGAGCATCGGGGCGGCGCGGGTGAGCGCGGAGACGAGCGGGCCGTAAGGTTCGCCCGCGTGGATCAGGTTGCCCTCGCCTGCGAGCACGAGCGTGCACTGGCCGATCGCGCTCTCGCAGAACGAGCGCAGGAGCTCGGCGCGGGCGGCGTGTTTGCCGCCGCCCACGAGGAGGAGCTCGGGCGCGCCGCCGGCCGCGACGCGGAGCATCGCGCTTTCGAGCCGGAGGAGCGCATCGTCGGGGGGGTGGGCCGCGGCGGGCGGCGTCGCATTGCGGTGGGACGCTATCGATTCCACGAAAAGTTTCCTGGGACGCACGCGACCCAATCCCGTGTTCCCGGTCATAAGGTCGGCCTACAGACAAGCGAGGGGAACGCGTACGGTATCGATCCTATCGCGTTCGCGTCAACGTCGCGGCAAAGACGCTGGCGTGCGTAGGCGTGTTCGCCCCGTAGCGCAGCGCGTTTCGCGCGCGTCAAATTCGAATGGGGACGGCCTTATGGGGGAGTGGACAGAAAAAGGGAAGTTGCTTCAGCGAATGGCGCTCGCCGTGGCCTCGGCGGCCTTGGCGCGGTCTTCGGCGCTCTTGCGCTGGGCGGCGTCGCCGAGCAGGCCGGCGGCCTCCTTGAATCGCGCGGCGACGTCGCGGAAATAGGCCGCGTCCGCGCCGATGGGCGCCGTGATCTGCTTGATGAGCGCCGCGTCGAAGGCCGCCGCGCCCGCGAACGGGCCCTTCGCCTTCGTGATCGCGTCGAGGCCCGCGATTTGCCCCATGCCGAGCATCGGGACGGGCGCCGATCGGACCATCGTGGCGGCGTCCTCCGGCCCGTTGCGAAGCGCCTCGACGAGCGCGGAGAAAAATGCGTCCTCGTCCGTCCGTGCTCCCTCGGGCAGCCCCGCATACAGCGACGCCGCTTGATCAAAATCGACCGCGCGCAGATAGACGCGGCCGAGCTCGACGCGTGCTCGCGCGTACATGCGGCGGGCGTCGTCGACGGGCGTCTCGTTTTTCAGCGCAATCCGGTGCGGCAGCGGGATCCCACGCTCCATCAGCGCGCGCAGGACGCTCGCCTTCGCCGCGGCGTCCTTCGGCAGGAGCAGCCCCGCGTGGAACGTCGGCAGCTTCGTCGCGAGCCGCTCGGTGAGGTCCGCGGGCGCGACCTTGGGCAGCGGCGGCACGATCAGGGCGTCGAGCGCGTCGATGCGCCGGCCGCCGTAGAGGCGCGAGAGCAGCGCGCGCGCGCGGTCGAGGCGCGTGTCGCGCAGCACGCCCACGGCCGCGAGGTCTCGCATGCCGACGAGCACCGCGTCTCGGCCGCGGTCCTTGCGCGGGTCGAGGGTCTGATCGAGCTCGGCGTAGTAGATGTTCCGGGCGTCGGGCTCCTTCGCGAGCTCCGGCGGCAGCGGCACCGCGCGGACGGCCTCGACGAGCCTGAGATCGGCCATGCCGGCCTCGATGGCCGCGACGCCGCGGGCGTAGTACCGCAGGCCGGCGGCGTCGTTCGAGAGCGCCTGGATGGCCGTCGCCTGCTCGGCGACCCAGTCCTTCATCGGGCCGTTGATGAACGCGAGCAGCTTCTGCTTGTCGTAGGGCGGCGTGATCTTCGGGGGCGCGTCGCCGGCGCGGGAGAGCCGCGCTGCGGTCGCGAGGCCACGCATCGTCGTGTAGACGGCGCCGTCGATGCCCTTCGGGGGCGCGGCGATCACGGGCTCGAGGATCACGTCCGCGCACGCCATGGGCGCGAGCTCGGCGCGCAGGGCGCGCGCCACGCCGGGCGGCAGGCCCGCGCACGACTCGAGGCCGGCGAGCATCGCGTCACGTTTGTCCACGTTCCCTTCGGCGAGGGCCTTGTCGAGGGCCTCGAGCGCTCGCGCCGGCTCGGCGCAGGAGGGCGCCTCCGTGAGCTTTCGCTTGAGGAACACGTCACACGCCTTGGGCGCCGCGGCCAGGCCCTTCGGGGCCGGGGGCAGGGGCGTGATGACGAGGTCGAACTTCGGCTCGGCGAGCTCCTCCTCGCGGTAGGGCTTCTTGTCGCCGCCTGGCTTGCCCGCGTCGGGCTGAGCCGTCGCGCCCGGCGGGGTCGTCTTCGTGGGGGTGGGGGGCGTGTCGCCTGCGTTCGTGGGCGTCTGGGGGCCGGGGGTGGATGCCGCGGTCGGGGCGCATCCAGCCATGGCGACGAGAAGGATCAGAGGAAAGAGCATACGCATGGGTGTCTCGCTCTCGTTGTGCCTGGCTTAGGCTGGTCTTCGGAGCGCGACAACAGCTTGCTGCTTGGAGTTCCCGGAAGGCCCGGACGGCGCCGATCCTGGGGGCCGCCCGCCCGAGAATTTGCTACAAGGCCCGCAATGCTGCGTCGAAACTCGAGGAGGGCCGCCTTCGGGCTCGTGTCCCTCGCCCTTATCGCCGTGCCGACGGGCCTCTCGCTGGCCCAGGCCACGGCCGACGCGCCGCCTGCGACCGCCGCTGCCGCGGGGTCGAGCATGCGCGTGTCTTTGCCTTTCGAGAAGTTCGTCCTTCCGAACGGCCTCGAGGTCATCCTGCACGAGGATCACCGCACGCCCGTGGTCGCGGTGAACGTCTGGTACCACGTCGGCTCCAAGGACGAGGGCCCCGGCCGCAACGGCTTCGCGCACCTCTTCGAGCACGTGATGTTCCAGGGCTCGCGCAACGTCGGCGAGGACCAGTTCTTCCGTTACCTCGAGCGCGCCGGCGCGAGCGACAGGAACGGCACGACGAACACGGACCGGACGAACTACTACGAGACCGTCCCGTCCGGCGAGCTCGGGCTCGCGCTCTGGCTCGAGAGCGACCGCATGGGTTACCTGCTCGACCACGCCAACGACGAGACGTTCAAGAGCCAGCGCGAGGTCGTGAAAAACGAGCGCCGGCAGAACTACGAAAACGCCCCGTACGGCCTCGTCCGCCAGTTCATCCGCGGCACGCTCTTTCCGAAGACGCACCCCTACCACCGCCTCACGATCGGCACGCCCCAGGACCTCGACGCCGCCACGTTCGACGACGTGCGCGACTTCTTCAAGCGGTACTACGTGCCGAACAACGCGACCCTGGTCATCGCGGGGGATTTCCAGCCGGCGAAGGCGAAGGAGCTCGTCACCAGATATTTCGCGGGCCTCCCGCGCGGGGCCGATCCGAAGCCCGTCCGCGGGCCCGTGCCCTCGCCGCTCACGAAGGAGACGCGGCTCGACGTCGAGGCGGGCGTCACGCTCCCGCGGCTCGTGATCTCCTGGACCACGCCGCCGCATTTCGTGTCCGGCGACGCGGAGCTCGACATGGTCTCCGACGTGCTCGCGAGCGGCAAATCGAGCCGCCTCTACAAGCGGCTCGTCTACGACATGCAGATCGCCCAGAGCGTCAGCGCGGCGCAGGAGTCCGCCGAGCTCGGCAGCGTCTTCGAGATCACGGTCACGCTCCAGAAAGACAAGAACCTCGACGAGGTCTTCAAGGTGGTCGACGAGGAGCTCGACAAACTGCGCGCCGCGCCGCCTGCGGCCGAGGAGCTCGATCGCGCGAGGACACGTACGCTCTCGGGCCTCGTCTTCAGCGCCGAGCGCGTCACGGGGCGGGCCGATCTCCTGAACATGTACAACAGGCGCGTCGGTGATCCCGGGTTTTTCGAGAAAGACCTCGCCCGGTACCAGAAGGTCACGGCCGGCGACGTCACGAAGGCGCTCGCGACGTACCTGCCCAAGGACAAACGCGTCGTGACGTTCGTGCGGCCCGTCGCGGATGCGCCGCGCGCCGGTCGCCTGGTGGGAGGGACGCCGTGAAGAAATTCGCTCGAAGCTCGCAGATCCTGGCCCTCGTCGGCCTCTCGCTCGCCGCCTGCACGACGCCGCAGCCCGTGGTGCCGCCGCCGTCGTCTCCGCCGGCCGAGCCCGTGGCCACGCAGGACAAGCCCCAGGAGGCGGCGCCGCCGTCCGAGGATCCCTCCTTCCGCAAGGCTCCGCCCCCGAGCGGGCCCGTCATGCCCTTCATCGCGCCGAAGATCGAGGAGGCGCGCCTTTCGAATGGCCTGCGTGTCCTCTACGTCATGCGCCGCGAGATGCCGGTCGTCGCGATGAACATCGTGGTCGATCGCGGCGCCGAGCAGGAGAAGACCCCGGGGCTCACGAGCACCATGGCGTCCATGTTGCTCGCCGGCACGAAGTCGCGCTCGGCGATCAAGCTCTCCGAGGAGCTCGGCGCGCTCGGCGTCCGGTACGGCGCGTGGGCCGATCACGACGGCGTGGGCGTGACGGCGACCGCGCTCCGCGACAAGGCGGCCGACATGGTGTCGATCCTCGCCGACGTCGTGCTGAACCCGGCCTTCGACAAGGTCGAGCTCGAGCGCGAGCGCGCGCGCAGGCTCACGGCGATCCTGCAGCAGGCCGATCAGCCGTACGCGCTCCTCCAGAACGCCATCACCGAGCGGCTCTACCCGATCGGCCACCCGTATCGGGTGCCGCTCATCGGCACCGAGGCCGCCGTCAAGGCGCTCTCGCCTTCGGATCTCGCGCGCCATCACCAGGCGCTCTTCCGGCCGGAGCACGCGACGGTCACGATCGCGGGCGACATCGACAAGGCTGCGGCCCTCGCGCTCGTCGAGAAGAGCTTCTCCGCGTGGAAGGGCAAGGCGACGAAGGCCTCGGCGCTCAAGGTGCCGCCGGCCGTCGGCAAGGGCGAGAAGCGCGTGTTCGTCGTGGATCGTCCGGGCGCCACGCAATCGTACGTCGCCGTGACCCTCGTGGGTGTGCCCCGGAAAAACCCGGACTTCGACGCCCTGATGGTGATGAACACGCTGCTCGGCGGGCAGTTCTCGAGCCGGCTCAACCTGAACCTGCGCGAGAAACACGCCTACACGTACGGCGCCCGGAGCAGCTTCGACATGCGCCACGGCTCCGGGCCCTTCACCGCGGGCGGGGCGATCATGACGCCGGCGACGGCCAAGGCCGTGAAGGAGATCTTCGCCGAAATCGAGCGGCTGCGGCAGGAGAACGTGCCCGCCGAGGACCTCGACGCCGCGAAGGCGAACCTCGTCCGGCAGCTCCCGGCGCGCTTCGAGACGGCCGGGGAGACGGCGGGGACGCTCGCGGCCCTCGCGGTCCATGCCTTGCCGCTCGACGAGCTCGCGACGCGGCCCTCGCGGATCTCGAAGATCACGGCCGAGGACGTGAAGCGCGTGGCCGAGAAGTACCTGCGGCCCGATCAGATGCGGGTGATCGTGGTCGGCGACGCGGCCGTCGTGGAGAAGGAGCTCGCGGCGCTGGATCTCGGCGGCGTCGAGGTGCGCCGGGCGCCGGCGAAGAAGGAAGCGCCGAAGGGCCCGACCGGGCGGCCGAAGGTCACCCTCGGGCGGTAGTCGAGCCCTGCCTTGCTCCTCGACGCCATTCCGCCTGCTGCGAAGCCCGATACGAGCTTTCGCCATCGTCGGGGCCTCGTCGCGCCTTCGCTCCGGCCGACGGGGCTGCCTGCGGTGCCCGTGAAGCGGGCCTTGATGACGGGCGGGCTCGCGGCGCTCTTGATGGCGTACCTCGTGTGGGGCTCCGTCGTCGACCGGAGCTTCGAGGACGAGGACATCTACCTCATCCCGCTCGTGTTCGTCGCGGTCACGCTGCTCGCCGCGGCGATCCTGCTCGTGCGTCCGTTCTTGCGGGCCCTGCGCGTCGAGCTCGCGCTCGACGAGGCCGGCGTGCGTTGCGCGGCGTCCGGGTTCGTCACGTATTACCCGTGGGTGCTCCTCGGCCCCGCGCAGATCGAGCCCGATTGGCGCGGCATTCCGACGTTGACCCTGATGAACGAGGGCGGGCGCGTATTCGCGCGGGTGCCGCTGCTCGGCGCGGGCGCTCATGCGAGCGGCGCCTCGCTCCTGCAATCGTACAACCGGCGCCGCGCGGGGCCGATCTCGGCTGCGCCGCCCGTGGCGCGGGCGCTCGCGCGGCAGGGTCGGCCGATCGTGGCGTGGATCGAGGCGCTCGCGGCGGTGGGGGCGGCGGGGGACAAACGGGCGGGGTATCGCGAGCAGGCGCCCGTTGATCTTGGCGAGCTCCCGGCGATCGTGGCTGACCTTGGACAAGCCCCGGAGCTCCGCGCGGCGGCGGCGTACGTCCTGCTCGCGAAGCGCGCGCCGGACTTCGACGTCGTGAAAAATGTGGTCACGGAGGCGGCGCCTCCGCTCGTGCAGCTCCTCGTCCACCTGGCCCCGGGCGGCGAGGTGATCGTGTCGCGTGACTCGATCGAGGCGTTGCGGTGTTTCCTCGAGCCGGACGAGGCGGCGGCGCTCGATCGGGCTGCGTAAATCGAGGCCACGAACGACGCGCTTCTCCCGCCCCGCGTGTTCTGGCATCATCCTGCGCCACGTGCCCTCCTCCCTTCGATGCCTCGTGCCTCTGCATCTGCTGGGTAAACTGCGCACCGCGCAGTTTTCCCACCCCGCGTCCAGGGCTTGCCCTGGTCCGGGGGTCGAGGGGGGCGGACAGCCCCCTCGCGGGGTCCGGGGCGGCGCCCCGGGCGGGCTGCCCGCGGTGTGCCCGTGAAACAATCTCGCAAGGCGTACGAGGACGCGAAGGTGCACCTCCACGTGCTCGGCGAGGAGCACGAGGTCGATTGCAAGGTGCGGGTTGGTCGCACCGCATTCCATGAGCTCTTGCCGCTGGCGCGCTCGCTCTCCGCGTCGATCCTGGCCATCACGACGGCGCATGCGCGGGCGGAGGGCAAGGAGATCTCGTGCCAGAAGGGCTGCACGTCTTGTTGCCGCCAGCTCGTGCCGGTCTCGCCGATCGAGGCGCGGCGGCTCGCGGAGGTCGTGGCTGCGATGCCGGAGTCGCGCCGGGCCGAGGTGCGTGAGCGGTTCGTCCGGGCGATCGAGCGGCTGGAGCACGCGGGGCTCGTGGATCCTCGGGCGCCGAAGGGCAGGGCCGCGCTTGTTTCGAGGGAGGCGACGCCGAGGGCTGCGTGGGACGACGTGAGCCGGCGGTATTACGAGCTCCGGATCGATTGCCCGTTCCTCGAGGGCGACCTGTGTAGCATTTACGAGGAGCGCCCGATCGCGTGTCGCGAATACAACGCCGTGACGGACCCCGCGCTCTGCGAGGCGCTCGATCCTGGAATCGAGATCGCCCCGCGGCCTGTGCCGATGGGCGACGCGCTCACGAAGGTCACGGCGGAGCTCACGGGCAAGAGCCAGGCGGGGATCCCGCTGGCGCTCGCGCTGGAATGGGCGCGCGCGCATGGGAAGACGCTCGAACGGGAGCGCGACGGCGAGGCGATGTTCTGGGCGCTGATGCGGGTGATGGAGGAGGATGGAGCTTGAGGCGCTTTCCGTGCCTCGTCGCCCCGTTTACGCCCCCGAATCCCCGTCCTCCCCGTTCGCCTCTTCCTCCGGCTCTGCCACGCGACCTGGGCGCCGTCCTGACGGCCGCACCTGTCGCGCGAGCGTGTCCTCCTCCACCAGCCGCAAGAGCCCTGACAGACATCCCGCCGACCGGGAGAATACGTCGTCGTTATGGGCCATCGCCGTGGTCTTCGCGTCGCTCGCGGCCTGCGCCTCTCGCGCCTCGCGCGCCACGTCCGTCAGCGCTTTCTCCAGCGTCATGATGGGAGCCACGAGGTCGGCGACCCACGCGGCGGGGTCGATGGTCACGCCCTTTCGTCGCGGCTTTGGCCAGGCGCTCGCGGGTTTCCCCAGCGCGTCGACGAGCCGCTTCGCCTTCGCCAGGATGGCCTTGGGCTCGACCTCGGTCTTGCCATCGAGCCCGACCTCCCGCAGGATCCCCGGGCCGAACGTCGCTTCGAGCGTGCTTCGGATCTCGACGACCTCGCTCGTCAACGTCGCGGCCGCCTCGTCCCGCCGCTCGCGGGGCCCTGCGTCATCGGAGAGCTCCTTGTCGTAGGCGTCGCTCTTCTCGACGAGCGCTGCATTCACCGCGCGGAGCCGCCTCCCCACGAGCGCGGCCACGAGCGCGACATTGGGCATCACCTCACCCGGCTTCAGATGCTCGGCGAACGCCGCCTCGAAATTCTGTTGCAGCCGCGCGGCGTGTGTATCCGCCGCCGACGCGACGAAGAGCACCGCACCCTGCCTATCCGTCACCTGCTTGGCCATACGGCCAGTCAGCATGGAAAGGTGCGCCCCGTCAAGAGGTGTGTGGGGGCGCTCTCTTGGATTGCGGAGGGCGAATCGGATCCCACGGCACCCCGAACGCATCGAAGCTCCGCCGAAGCGGCGCGTCGGGCGGCGAGGCGACGGGGGGCGCGTACACCGGCCCGAGGTCGAGTTTGGCGTCCATGTCTCTGCCGGGCACCCTACTCGACCGGTTTGTCGGGGTCAAGCTCCGCGTTTGTCGCCGCGTTCGCCGCCGCGAGCTGCTTGATCTCGGCGAGCTCCTCGGGCGACAGCGAGCGCAGCTTCTGGAGGAAGGCGTCGAAGTCGCTGGCGACGAAGTAGGGCTCCCATTCCGCGTAGTAGTCGAAAAAGTACACGCGGCCTCGCTGCTCCCCCTCGGTGACGATGCCGAAGAGGCTTCCGCCCGAATCCCGCGCGATCGCGAGCACATCATCGCCAATGCTAGCCGCCCGCTCCTCCTTGAGCCAGAGAAGCTCCTCAACTTCGTCATCTCTTCCCACACCGAAGAACCCCTTGACGTCCGCGCCCCCGAAGGGGGCTCCGGGGATGTCGAGGATGTCCGGCTCTGGCCTGCCACCATTATACTCTTGCAGGAAGCGGCGATAGGGCTCGGGCAGGCGCACGCCGAGCTTTTCCTCCAGCTCTTGGAGGGCCTGTTCGCTCAGGGGTTCTCCGCGGTCGTGGATCTGCATGTCATTGCCTATTCTCGTCGACGCTCACTCTCCGAATGTCCCCCATCCATCGGAGTACCCCCCCACCTCTGCGCCCAGCTCATCGAGCTCCCGCTGCGCAGCAACGACCGCCTCGTATGTGGGAACCATCAGCTTGGCGCAGTAGCAGATCCATTCCTCAGCTTCTTTGTCGAACTCGAGTGACGGAACATAGCCACGTTTCGCCACCAAACGCGCCAATTCCGCGCCCGCAGCTCGATCCGGGACAGATACGACGAAGTCGATATCCATCGGCTTCGACATGTCGCGCCGTGTCGCTATGCGACGCAGGGCATCTCCATCGGCATCGTCGGGGTAATCCATCATTTCTCCTGCTCGATCAACTTCTTTCCGGGAGACTCGATCTTGTTATGATTGTCCGGGCGACCCGGACCACCATGTTCCTTCAGCCGGCGTGCCTCTTCCTTGAAGGCCTCTCTCCCGTTCGGCGCGGGCCTCCAGTCTGTTGCTACGTGCTGGTCTCCGGTTTTCCGCTCGATGCGACGACCGGAGACCTGGGAGCGCTCTCGACTACCTTTCCCATCGTACGTTTTCCCGCTGGCGTGCGTGTTCGTATAAGATCCTGTGTCGCCGCTGGTGCTGCTCCCCGACGCGGGCCGCGTCGTCGCCTTGACCGTCGTCTTCGGCGCTGGCTGCGGCGCAGGCGCGACCTTGGCCGCCTGCTTCGGCGCAGGCGCCGGCGCCGGCGCGGCCTTGGCCGCTGGCTTCGGCGGCGGGGCCGCAGGCTTGGGTGGAGGCGCTGCCCCACCGCGGCCGCTCCCCGTGGACTTCGACACCCCGTCATACAGCTTGACTCGGTGCTTCCAGTCCTTGCGGAAGTTCTGATGCCGAGCATGGCAAGCCCCCTTGAGGCACTCCTTGACCCGGTTGTCCTGGAGCGCGGCGGCCTCTTCCGGGCTGAGCTTCCAGTCATCCCCCGCAGGAGCCGGCTCGGGCGCAGACGCCGTTTGCCCGATGAATCGTCGATCCGGTGGCCTCTTCCCCGCCCGCCGAACCTCGGTCCGGACCGTCGTGCGCTTGGCCGGCGCCGCTTCCGAAGCTTTCGCCGCAATCTCCTCCTCCGGTGGCGGCGGCGGTGGTGGTGGCGGCGGCGGCGGCGGCGGTTTATCGCAGGGCAGATCCTGATGAGCGATCCCGAGCAGCCTCCGACTCTCGGGCGGCGCATACGGGTCGTAAACAAAAACGGCCTTGACCGGGCCACTCTCGAGCAGCTCCTCGACCGGCTGAAACGCCGTTCGAGGCGTCCCGTCCCCGAGCTCGTACCAAGCACGCGCATTCGGATCGACGCCGGGGTGGCGCCGGCAAACACGAAACACGCGCTTGCCATCCGGCGTCGCTTGCGCCCACGCCTGCGTATTCGCCGACGTCGCGCCACACCCGAGGAGCCACGCCGAGACGAAAAAGGCGACGAGCAGGACGACCCAGCGCATGACGGGCATTCCGACAGCGAGCGGGCGTACGTGTCAACCGGAAGCCCCTCGCCCCCTTCTTCCCCGAGAAGATCCCCCCTCTCCCCGGGAAACACCCTTCCCCCTTACAGAACCACGCTCCCCGCCCGCGCCCCCTCCCGGCCTTCCCGCGGTGGGAGCCCCCTCGCCACCTCCCGCTCGTCCTCCTCCCGCTCCCCGAGCCCCCGGGCCCTCCCGAACCTCCCTTCCTCCCCGGAAAAGAGCCCTACCGTATCCCCGCCCCCTTCCGCGTCACCCGCGGCAGCGCCGTCTTCGTCGATGGCTCCAGGCCGAGGTCGTCCCGCTCACCCGCTGCCAGACGCAACGCGCCGGCGTAGGCGATCATCGCCGCGTTGTCCGTGCAGCTCGCGAACGACGGCACGAACAACGTGAGCTTCTGCCGCGCGCACGCCTCCGCCATCTTCGCGCGGAGCCCACGGTTCGCCGCGACGCCCCCGCCCAGCACGATCCGCGGGACGGCCTCGACCTTCGCCGCGCGTACGGCCTTGTCGACCAGCGTGCCCACGACCGACGCCTGGAACGCCGCGCAGAGGTCCGCGAGCGCTTGCCCCTCGGGCGGCTTGCCCCGCGTCGCCACGTGCCGCATGACCGACGCCTTCACGCCCGAGAAGCTGAACTCCAGGCTCTCTCGATGCGCCATCGAGCGCGGCACCGCGTCCTTCGCCCGGGAAGCATCCCCCGTCGCCGCCAGCCGATCCACCACAGGCCCGCCCGGATACCCGAGCCCGAGCAGCTTCGCCGTCTTGTCGAACGCCTCACCCGCCGCGTCGTCCCGCGTCGCCCCGAGCTCCCGGATCGCCGAGAGCCGCGGCGCGTCCACGCGATACAGCGCCGTGTGCCCGCCCGAGGCCAAAAGCGCGATGAACGGATACGCCGGCACCGGCGCCTCGGCCTCGGCCTCGCCCCGCCGCAAGAACACCGCGAGCAGGTGCCCGACCAGGTGATCCACGCCGACGAGCGGTTTCCCCGTCGTGAACGCGAGCCCCTTCGCCGCCGAGAGGCCCACGAGCAACGCGCCGAGCAGGCCCGGCCGGGACGTGACCGCGATGCCGTCGACGTCGCCCGGCTGCATGCCCGCCCGCGCGAGCGCCTCGCGGATCACCGGCACGATGGCGCGCGCATGGTCGCGGGAGGCGATCTCCGGCACGACGCCGCCATAAGGCGCGTGCGCCTCGACCTGGCTGCGCACGACGTCCGAGAGCACGACGCCCGCCTCCGTCACCACGGCGGCCGCCGTCTCGTCACACGACGTCTCGATCCCTAAAACCCGCATTGGCCCTCCCGGCGCGTGAGCGAAAACATCCCGAACACGGTCCTCCGACCCTCGCCCGCCTCCTGCGCCTCGGAGCCCGCGCGCACGAGCCGCACCTCCACGCCCCTGTCCGAGCGGAGCGACAAAAACGCGAGCATCGCCTCCTCCGCAGGATCACTCGGCGAGACCGCGAAGAGCGTGTTCCGCTCCCGACCGTCCCCCATCTCGAAATGCGAGAGCGCGTCGTGCGCGAGCGGCCGGATCGGGCGGAGCGCGGCGCCGTCGAGCAGCCGCCGCTCGGGCCTCGTCTGCGTCGCCGCCTCGAACGTCCAGAGCCTGCCAGGCGGCAGATCGGAGTCGAGCAAGCTCGCGTCGAGCGTCAGGCGCATCTGCACGCGCGGGCTGAGCCCCTCGCGGAACGGGCTGCCCAGCGTGATCGCGCCGCAGTACGCCTCGTCGGGGCGCGTCGAGAAGCGGTCCACGTCGTTGCAACCGGAGGTGATCGACGCCAGGGCGAGCAGCGAGATCGTGCTCCCTCGTCGCGCTCGCTCCCCGGTCATCCGCTGGTTCTCGACGTGCATCGCGCGCCGATTGTGCCCTCGGCCCCTCTCTCCCGCCACCGCTCTCCACGTGCCCTTGGTAGACTGTCGGACGCTTCGATGGAAACCCAAGCCCAAGGCCAGAGGATCGATCCGCGGGACTTCTTCGATAAGGCGCCGGCCTTGTTTTGTGTGCTCGATCCGGACAACCGGATCCACCAGCCGAACGGGGCATGGGAGCGGGTCACGGGGTTCTCGGTCGCGGCCCTCGAGGGCATGAAGCTCGAGGATCGGCTGCACCCCGAGGACCGTGATCCAGCCCGGCGCACCTCGCGTATCTCGGTCGAGGCCCAGGGCGCCATCGTGCAGGAGACGCGCTTCCGGTGCGCCGACGACTCGTACAAATGGCTCGAATGGACCATGCGGGTCGTCTTCGAGCACGGGCTCGTCGTCTGCATCGCCCGCTCCATCGAGCAGCCGCGGCGCGCCACCGTCACCGCCGCGCGGCGCCTCGACACGTACCTGCGGAGGGCCCCCGTCGCGATGATCGAGATGGAGCCCGGCGGCCAGATCGTCGAATGGAGCGCCGGCGCCGCGCGGCTCTTTGGTTTCGCGCGCTCCGAGGCGCTCGGCCGGATGCTCTTCGATCTCATCGTCCCCCCCGCCCACCGGGCGAGGATCCGCGAGGAGTCGGATGCGTACCGCGACGGCAACTTCACGCCGGGGCGCTACGGCGTGGCCGAGAACATCACGAAGGACGGCCGGACGGTCGTGTGCGAGTGGCACAACGCGCCGCTCGCCGACGAGGAGGGGCGCCTGCGTGGTGTGCTCAGCATCGCCCTCGACCGGACCGAGGTCGAGCGGGAGCGCGCCCGCGCCGAGGAGAGCCTCTCGCGCTTCGATCTGCTCATGCGAGGCTCGAAGAACGGGCTCTGGGATTACGTGCCGCGGGACCCGAAGAACCCGTCCGATCCCGCGCAGCCCATCTACGTGTCCGACGGCCTCTTGCGGCTGCTCGGCATCACGGCCGACATGGCCCCGAAGACGCTCGCTGACTGGGCGCCCTTCGTGCACCCGGAGGACCTCGAGCGCGCGCGGCTGCTCTTCATCGAGCACATCGGGGCGCGCCGCGACGAGACCTCCTTCGAGGCGCGGCTGCGGCGCGGGGACGGCTCGTACCTCTGGGCGTCCAGCACCTTTCAATCGCTCTGGAACGAGGCAGGAGAGCTCATGCGGTTCGCCGCGGCGCTCGTCGACATCACCGAGCGCAAGCACGGCGAGGCGGAGCTGCACGACAAACTCGCGGTCATCGAGCGGCAAGCCGCGTCGATCCGGGAGCTCTCCACGCCCATCCTGGAGGTGCAGGAGGGCGTTTTGTGTTTGCCCGTGGTCGGCGTCGTCGACAGCGGTCGCGCGGCCGAGATGATGGACGCGGCGCTCGGCAGCGTGGTCGACCGCGGGGCGCGGTTCCTGATCATCGACCTCACGGGTGTACCGGTGGTCGATACGAGCACGGCCGATCGGCTGCTCGCGATCGCCCGCGCCGCGGGCCTCGTCGGCGCGAAGACGGTGATCACCGGGCTGCGGCCCGCGGTCGCGCAGACCGTGGTCACGCTCGGGGTCGCGATGGGCGAGGTGAAGACGCTGCGGAACCTGAAGGATGGGCTCCGGTACTGCCTGCGCGAGGCGGGGCGGTGATCAGCCTTCGGTCTTCAGCCTTCGGCTTTCAGCCTTCGGCGGGCGCCTGCTCCACGGGGCGATCGCCCTCGCGGCGCTGAAGCGCGAGCAGGAGGCCGAGCAGGCTGAAGCCGGCGCAGAAGAGGCCGTACATCACGACCTGGTTCCGATCGAGCAGCCAGCCGGCGGCCGCGGGGCCCGCGATCTGCGCGAGGCTGCCGAGCGACTGGCTCACGCCGAGCACGGCGCCCTGCTCGCTCGTGTGCACGCTCTTCGTGATGAGCGTGGTCACGCTGGGGCGCACCACGGCCGCGCCGAACGAGCCGAGCACCACGAGCACGAGCAGGAACCCCATGCTCGTCGCCAGGCCGAGCAGGCAATACCCGAGGACCATGGTCCCGAGGCCAATCGCGGTGAGCCGCTCCTCGCCGAGCTTCTTCACGAGCCGCTTGAGCAGCCCGCCCTGCACGATCGCGCCGATGAGCCCCGAGAGGCCGAAGACGAGCCCCGCCTCGTGCAGCTCGTAGTTGAACTGCCGCTTGAGGTAGACGCCGAGCGCGCCCGTGAGCGCGGCGAACGAGACGCTGAAGAAGAAGAACTCCGCGAGGTGCTTGCGAGGCCCAGGGCGCGCGAGGTACTCGGCCATGCCCGAGAGGCGACGCGCCGCGACGGCCGTGGGCTTGCGCGCCGGCAGGAAAAACGCCGTGAGCAGGATGGCGAGCAGGCTCAAGCCAGCCGCCGCGAGCGTGGGCGGCTTGTACTTGAAGAGCGGATCGGGGTGATCGCGGAAGAGCCAGGAGAGCAACGACGTGATGCCGGGGCCGAGCAAGAAGCCCGTGCCGAAGGCGATGCCGAAGAAGCCAAAGGCCTGCGTGCGCTCCTCGTTGGGCTTCGTGACGTCGGAGATGTACGCCTGCGCGATGCTCAGGTTGCCCGCCGTGAGGCCCGCGATGATGCGGCCGACGAAGAGCATCTCGAGGTTGGTCGCGGCCGCGAGCGTCAACCAGCCGACGAGCGTGCCCGCCTGGCTGAGCAGGAGCACGGGCTTTCGGCCGATCCGATCGGAGAGCCGCCCGAGCATCGGCCCCGAGACGAACATCGCCGCCGCGTAGACCGAGGTCAAAAGCGTCGCGTGCAGGTCCGACGCGCCGTAGTCCTTCGCGTAATACGGCAGCAGCGGGAGGATGAGCGTCAGGCCGAGGACGTCGACGAAGACGGTGAGGAATATCGGCAGCAGCGGAGATCGCATCGACGGATCGCCTCAGTGGTGGCGCTGGGCGGGCATCCTGACACAGGCCGTACGAACATGCCCTTCCGTCGCGTCGAGTTCTCGGCGGGAATGCCCACCTTTCCCGGACCCGGGCGGGGGCGCGCTCAGAAACTCAGGTAGGTCTGATCCTTCAGGCCACGCTCGTAGTCGGCGAGCAGGCGCATGCCCTCGGTGGGCTTGAGGAGGTCCTGCTTGATCGCGCCGTCGACCTGGGCCTTCACCTTCGCGATGAGGCTCTGCGTGTCGTACTGCGTGAGCGCGAGGACCTCGCGGATCTGGTTGCCCGCGATCGTCTCCTCGATGTAGTAGCCGCACTCCTCGTCGTCATCGAGGAAGACGTGCACCTCGTTCACCCGGCCGAAGAGGTTGTGGATGTCGCCCATGATGTCCTGGTAGGCGCCGGTGAGGAAGATGCCGAGGTAATACGGCTCGTCGCCGCGCAGCGCGTGCAGCGGCAAGGTCTCCTTCACGTCGGAGAGGTCGATGAACTTCGAGACCTTGCCCTCCGAGTCGCACGTGATGTCGACGAGCGTGCTCTCCGCGGAGGGACGCTCGTGCAGCCTGTGGATCGGCACGACGGGGAAGAGCGCGCCGAGCGCCCAGTGATCGAGCAGCGACTGGAACACCGAGAAGTTGCAGATGTACTGATCCGCGAGCTTGGCGCGGAGCAGGACCACGTCCTCCGGGACCTCGGCGGGATCGAGCACCGCGATGAGCTTCTGCATGCGCTCCGCGGTCTCCCAGAAGAGCGCCTCGACGCGCGCCTTCACGTCGAGGTTCAAGAGCCCGAGCTCGAACATCTTCTGCGACTCCTCCTTCACCTGGAGGATGTCGTGCCACGACTCGGCGAGGTTCTGCATCGACAGGCTGTCGCGCGTGTCGAGCAGGTTCTTGATGAGCTTGTGCTCCTCGGTCTGGATGTCGATCGGCGCCTCGGGGGTCTTCTCGATCGAGCCAAACGCCTGCACCACGAGCACCGAGTGGTGCGCCACGATCGCGCGCCCCGACTCGCTCACGATGTTCGGGTGCGGGACCTTCTCGTCGTCGCAGATGTCCGCGATGTTGAAGACGATGTCCCGCGCGTACTCCTCCACGGAGTAGTTCATCGACGAATGAAACGTCGATCGCGAGCCGTCGTAGTCGATCGCGAGGCCACCGCCGACGTCCATGTACTCGATGCGGTGGCCCATCTTGCGCAGCTTCGCGTAGTGCCGCGCCGCCTCGCGCACCGCGCGCTTGATGACGAGGATGTCGGGGACCTGCGAGCCGATGTGGAAGTGCAGGAGCTTGAACGCCGAGCTCATCCCCGCCTCCGCGAGGATCGCGCAAGCCGCGAGGATCTCGGCCGTCGACAGGCCGAACTTCGCGTGCTCGCCGCCGCTGTCGGCCCACTTGCCGGCGCCCTGCGTCAAGAGACGCACGCGCAGGCCGAGCATCGGCTCGACGTTCATCTCCTTCGCGACACGGACGATCGTCCGCACCTCGGAGAGCTTCTCCGCGACGAGGATGACCTTCTTGCCGAGCTTGCGGCCGATCATCGCGGTGCGGATGAAGTTCTCGTCCTTGTAGCCGTTGCAGACGATGAGCGACTCGTTGTCGGTGTGGACGCTGAGCCCCGCGAAGAGCTCGGGCTTCGAGCCGACCTCGAGGCCGTAGTGGTAGGTCCGGCCCGCCTCGAGGATCTCCTCCACGACCTCCTTGAGCTGGTTCACCTTGATCGGGAACACGCCGCGGTAGGTGCCGCGGTACTTCGTCTCCGCGATCGCGCGGTTGAACGCCTCGTTCAGCGTCCGCACGCGGTGGTGGAGCAGATCCTGGAAGCGGATCAGGAGCGGCGTGCGCAGGCCCTGATCACGCGCCTCTTCGACGACGTCGATGAGGGCGATTTTGCGACCACGCTCCTGCAGGGGCGCCGCCGTGATGTTCCCCGTGGGGTTCACGTCGAAGTAGCCGCGGCCCCAGCGGTCGATCATGTAAAGGGCCTTCGCGTCGTCGGTGCTCCACGCGTCGGCGTGGTTGTCGTGATGGCTGCTGGTCAACGTCTTCGTCTCCCTTGGGACCCGAGGGCCATGGCCCTTGCGCGACGTGTTCGGGGCAGAGCTCCTCCGCTGCGAGCGAAGAAGCCAGGGGCGGCTTTCAGCGTGAATGCTGTGGGATGGACGTCGGTCTTCCGGTACGTCCGTGCTGCGGCTCAATACGCCAGGAAGGACGAACCTTCAAGCGCGGGCCGCATGGCATGAAGAGGGGATCGAGAGGACGGGCGGACGGTAAAAAAGAGCGAGCGGAGGGGCTCAGGCCTTGGCGGTCGTCGTGGCCTTGGCGCGCTTCGAGGCGGCCTTGTACTGGTCGTAGAGGCGCGGGACGGGGAAGTTCTCGAGGCGCGTGCGGTAGCCCGTGTCCTTGGACCGGTTCTCGGCCACGAGGATCGCGTCGATGAGCTTCGCCCGGGTGCCGAACTTCTCCTTGACCTCGGAGAACGTCGCGTGGAGGCGCAGGAGCTTGGCGTTCGAGACGTGATCGAGGCCCTTGTCGCCGCCGCGGTCCGCGCTCGTCCGGCCGACCCACAGGTCCTCCGTCATGAAGCCCTTGACCGCCTCGACGAGCTTCGCCTTCTCGCCGAACTTCTCCTTCACGATCGAGAGCGGTGCCTTGCGTGCCATGTCGTTTCCTCCGGTGGCGCGAGATCACTCGCGCGGTGAACGGGTAGGGGGCGCCATGTAGCAGACGGGGAGGGGGAAAGGCAAGCAGGCCGGGCCAAAGCGACCCGGGCGTTTGGTTTTGCCCAGTCGGGCGGCCCGAGAGGCCAGGCCCGCGGCCACGACTGTCCGGAAAAACCTCTCGTCGACCCGCGGCGCTTGCGGGCGAAACGTGGCCTCGCCACGTACCCCCCGAGGGCGCGGCGCCCTCCACGTGACGAAAGAGAAGAGAGGACATGGACGAGAAGATCATCCCGTGCCTGAACGAGCTCATCGCTCTCGATCTCGCGTGCGCGGCGGCCTACGAGGTGGCGTGCGGCGTCTGCAAGGACGAGGAGATCAAGGGCAAGCTCTCCGAGTTCCAGGAGGACCACCTGCGGCACGCGCGCGAGCTCGGCGAGCACGTGCGGAGGGCGAACCAGGAGCCGCCGAGCGGGCTCGATACGAAGGGCATCATCATCCACGGCTTCACGACGCTCGCCTCGCAGGAGGATCGCACGGCGGTGCTGGCGATGCGCGGCAACGAGGAGCTCTCGAACAACGCATACGCGTCGGCGCTGCAAGCGGGTTTGCCCGAGGAGCTCCAGGGGCTCGTGCAGGCGAACTTCGAGGACGAGCGGCGGCACATGCGCTGGATCCGCGGCGCGATCGTGCTGCGCGGCTGGGACGTCGAGCAGCCCGAGCTGCGTGAGCTCTCGGAGGAGGCCCAGGGGGCCCGGAGGGCCGCATGACGTGCCCTCGGGAGCCGCCCCGGGCTCCCGTGATACCTTCCCGCGCATGAACGCGGTTTTCACGTCGAGGCCCGCCACGGCCGCGGACTACGACGCGTACGTGCGCCTGTTCCCCGAGCTCGGCACGCCCGATCCGACGCTCTCGCCCGAGGTATGGACCGCCGAGCTCTTGCCCCACACCCTGATGCTGGAGCAGGGCGGCGCGGTGGTGGGGTACGCGTACGTCATGGCGCTGAAGGGGACGGGCTACGTGCGCCACGTGGTCGTCGCGCCCGAGGCCCGCGGACGAGGCGCGGGGCGCGCGTTGATGCGGGCGAGCGCCGAGCGGTTCCGCGCGGCCGGGTGCGCGCGCTGGTGCCTGAACGTGAAGGTCGACAACACGCGCGCGATCTCGCTGTACGCGTCGGTCGGGATGGAAAAGCTCTACGAATCGACGGCGATGCGGCTCGGCTGGGATGTGGTCTCGCGTTTGCCCGGGGAGGAGGGGATCACGGCGAGGACGATCGAGCCGCACGAAGACGCGGCGCTCGAGGCGGCGTTCCGCATGCCGGACGGCTTGATCGCGACGAACCGCGCGCGGGCGGGGTGGGTGCTCCTGCGGCTCGTGGACGCGGCGTGGCCCGAGGAGGCGCGTGTCGGGCTCGCCTGCTTCAACCCCGCGTTCCCGGGGTCGTTCCCGTTCTGCGTGGCGAGGCCGACGCTGGCGCGGCCGATGCTCGAAGCCGTGCGGCCGTACGCGCGGCCCGAGGACGATGTCACGAACGTGGTCGTGGAGGACGACGCGGCGACGAAACGCGCGCTCGTCGAGGCAGGCGCGATCGTGCGCATGGAGCTCTTGAACATGGCAGGGCCGATCCCGGAACGGGTTTGACCCTTCAGTTCGGGGATGGGCCCGCGAGCAGCTCCGCGGCCGTCTCGCGGATGCGGGGCTCGGGGTCGCTCGTGGAGAGCTTGCGCAGGATGGGCTCGGCCGCGGCGCGATCGAGCGCGGCCATCGAGAGGGCCGCGGCCTCGCGCACGAGGGCGTACGGGTCCTCCTGCGCCATCGTGGTGAGGGTGTCGAAGGCGACCTTGTCACTCGCGCCCGCGCCGAGGCGGCCGAGCGCCTCCGCGGCCCGCACGCGCAGCGGCCAGCTCGAGGCCTCGCGGCCGAGGCGCGCGACGGCGGCGATGGTGGCCGGATGCTTGACCCGGCCGAGCGCGGCGAGGGCCGCCCGGCGCACGCTCTCCTCGGGATCGGAGAGCGCGTCGATCACCGCCTCCTGCGCCTCCTTTTCGGGCCTACGCGCGAGCAGCTCGACCGCGCGCGTGCGGATCTCGAGCGCCGGGTGGCGGACGAGCGCGACGAACGCAGGGACGACGGCGGTCGCGATGCGCTCGATGGCCGCCGAGGCGGCGCGTGCCGACTCGGGATCGAGCTCGTCGCCGGGGCCGACGAGGGGCGCGAGCGCGAAATCTCCCTCGCCCGCGAGAAGCGCGTCCGCCACGACGCGGGCCCGATCGGGTGAGGTCTGCGCCGCGGCGACGGCCGCCCGTTCGAGCGCGGGCGCGAGCGCGACGAGCGCGCGGGCGCGGGATGACGCCTGCCGCGCCGCGTCGGGCCCGAGGTTCGCGAGGATCTCCTTGATGGAGAGCGGCCCATCCGGCACCGGGAGCGCCTCCCCTGCGCGGGAAAAGTTCTTCGTGGCGAGGGCGGTCGCGGCGGCGACGGCGGTGCGGCGCAGCGGCTCGTCGGTCGCGAACAGGCTCGACGCGAGGGCGCCCTGGGCCGAGGCGCTCTGCGCGGCGTCGCCCTTCGGGGCGAGGCGCGCGAGGGCGACGAGGGCCGCTTGCCGGAGGAGCGGCTCGTTCGCGTCGGCGAGCGCGACGAGCATGTGGAGGTTCTCGTTCTGGGCGACGCCGACCTCGGCGAGTGCGTGTACGGCCGCCGCGCGCGCGGTAGCGCCGGCCTCGGGCGCGCGGGCGAGGGCCACGAGCGCGGGGGCGTACTTCTTGTCGTGTGTGAGCCCGAGGCCGAGGGCCGCGACGCCGCGCACCTCCGGCGAGGTCGAGCCGAGCAGCTTGACGAGCAAGGGCTCGGCCTTCTTGTCGCCCATACGCGCGACGCCCCAGGCCGCGGCGACGGCGATGGCGTCGCTCGGCAAGAGCGCCGCGCCCGCCTCCTTGGGCGCGAGCATCTGCTCGTATTTCGGCAGGATCGCGGGGTCGCGCAGGGCGCCGCAGGCGATCATGGCCCGGACGCGCAGGCTCTTGTCGGCCTGGCCCGTGGCGTAGTTGTAGAGGGCTGGTCCGGCGCTCTTGTTCTCGACGTAGGCGAGGACCTCGATCGCGATCTTCTGCTGCGACTCCCTGTCGTCCGCGAGCGCGTCGAGCAGCGGCTTGATCGCGCGCGCGCCGATCTTCGCGAGCTCGGCGCGGGCCGCCTTCGCCGAGGGCGAGGCGCCGCCCTCGTGGCGCACCTTCTGCACGAGCGGCAGCGTCATCGCGCCGTAGAGCTCGACGAGCAGCCGGCGGTAGATCGCCTTCTGCGGGTTGCCGACGGCGACGGGCAAGAGCTCGCGCTCGAGGGACTCGAGCGAGTTCTTGCCGAGGTTGATCTGCATGCTCATGCGCGCCGCGCGCGAGACGAGCTCCTCGTCGGGCGACGAGCGCACGACGCGGCGGAAGAGCCTGTCGGCCTCGTCGACCTGGCCGCTCGACAGGAGCAGCTCGGCGAGGTCGAAGTAGACCGGGAAGAGCCGGTCGTTCCGCTGGATCGCTGCCCTGTACTCGGCGATCGCGTGCGTAAAATCCTGGCGACGGCGGTACATGTCGCCGAGCTTCTGGTGGCCGTTCGCGTCCTCGGGCGAGAGCTCGACCGCGCGCGCGGCGTACTTGATGGAGTCGTCGTCGCGGTAGAGCTCGGCCGCGTACTGGGCCATGCGCTGGTAGAACTCGCGGGCGCGCTTGGGGTTGACCTCGACGAGCTTCTCGAGGACGCCGATCGCGCCGAGCAGGTTTTGCTCGAGCACCAGGATACGCTCCAGCGCGAGCAGGCTCTCCTCGTCGCCGGGCGCGAGCTCGGTGACCTTGCGCAGCGTGGCCTCGGCGTCCGCGAGGCGATGCAGGCGGCGCTGCACCTCGGCGAGCAGGCGGCCGGCTTCGAGGTCGGGCGGGCTCCCGTTGAAGCGCGCCTGGAGCGGCGCGACGCGGCCCGGCAGCTCGTGCGCGAGCGACCAGAGGCTCACGATGTGCGTACGCGCCTCGCGGGCGAGCAGTTTGTCGTTCTGGGACCCTTCGAGCAGCTCCTCCCAGATCGACCGCGCCTCGGCGTAACGCTGCGCGGCGCTGCCGAGCGACGAGGCCGTGCGCTCGATTGCGATGGCGAGGGTCTTCTTGTAGCGGAGGTTCTTCGGCTCGAGCTGGACGGCCTCGCGCAGCGCGTTCAGCGCCTCGAGCGGCATGTCGTGGTCGAGGTAGACCTCGCCGAGCAGGGAGCTCGCGCGGGCGCGGTTCGGCACGACTTGCTTGATGCGCGCCCACGTCTCCAGCGCCTTTTTCTTGTCGCCGGCCTGGTAGTACCTGTCGCCGAGGTCGACGATGTACGTGTGATCGGCGCCGCCCGAGGCCGCGAGCTTTTGCAGGACCTTGAGGGCCTTGTCCTTCTCCTCGACGCGCTCGTAGAAGTCGGCGACGGCGGCGAGGATCTCGGGCTCCCTGCCGACGCGGGCCTCGAGCTCGGTGAGCAGCTTCAGCGCCTTCGGGCGATCGCCGCGCTGGATGAGCGTCTCGCAGAGCTCGAAGACGAAGTCGGGGTTGTTGGGCGCGGCCTTGATGAGCGCCTCGTACTCCTTGATCGCCGCGTCGAGCTCGCCCGCGGTCTGCAGGAGGTGCACGAGCTTCAGGCGTACATCAATCGCGCGGGTGTCGATGCCGAGCACCTTGCGGTAGGTGGTGATGGCCTTGTCGACGGCGCCCGTCTCTTCGTAGAGCCCGCCCAGCGTGGCCAGGCGCTGCGCGTCCTGCGCCTTCTCGGCCTCGAGGATCGGGATGAGCTCGGCGAGCTTGCCTTCGGCGCGGAAGGCGTCGGTCATGATGAGCAGGATCTCGGCCCGCACGCCGGCCGCGCCGCCCGCGACCACGAGCGCGCGCTTGAGCACGGAGAGCGCCTCGTCGGTCTTCTTTTGCCGCGCGAGGACCTGGCCGAGATCCCGGAGCGCGGGCGCGAGGGCGCGGTTGTCGCCGGCGGCGGCCTTCACGAGCTCGCGGAACTCGACCTCGGCGCGATCGTAGACCCCACGCGCGGCGAGCTCCCGGCCGAGCTCGGCCTTCACGAAGAGCGAGCCCTGCGCCGACTTCACGAGCCCGTCGTGGTACTTCTTCGCGGCCTCGTAGTCCTTCAGATCGAGGCAGAGGCCGAGCAACGTACGCGTCGTCTGCTCGAGGTCCGGCCCCGGCTTGAGCAGGGTGAGGGCCTTCTCGTAACTCGCGCGGGCCGCGGATTTGTCGCCGCGCTCGGCCCTGAGCTGCGCGAGGGCCAGGATCGCCTGCGGATCGTTTGGTTTCTCGGCGATCGCGGCCTCGTACGTCTTGACCGCGTCCTCGGGGCGGCCGTCGAGCTTGTAGACGCCGGCGAGCGCGACCTTCGCGGCCCACGCGTCCGCGCCCGGCGCGGCGGCGCGTTTCTCGAACTCCTCGACGAGCTTCTTGATGTTGCCGTCGCGCTCCCGATAGAGCTGCGAGAGCCTCTGCAGCGGGAACGGGGCGCTCGGCTGCGAGATGACGATCGCCGTGTACCGCGCGATCAGCGCGTCGCTGCCCGGGCCTTTTTTCGACTCGGCATCCTGCTTCGGCTGCTTCGGCTGCGCCGGCCTGCCGCCGCCGGGGTTCGGCTTGGGCGGCTTCTTGCGGTTGCGCCCGGACGGGTCGAAGTCCGCGGCCTCGGCCGAGGGCGGCGCGAGGACGGTCGCGGACAAGGGCAAGCCGAGGAGCAGGCAGCCGGCGAGGACGTGGGAGCGCACGCTCGGGAGGGTACCACGGTGAAGCGGGCCCTGCCTGTCCGTCCCGCTCAAGGCCGGAACGTCGAGAGCGCCGCGATGAGCACGAAACCAAGCAGGACGAGCGACGCGGCGAGCGCGACCCGCAGGCCCGCATGCCTCTGCCTCGCCGTCGCCAGGATCTCCGGCCGCTCCTCCGCCGCGGCGGCCTCGGCGAGGTTCGCTTCGAGCGCTCGTTGCGAGCTCTGCGTCCGCGCGAGGATCAGGAGCACCTCCGCGAGGGCCGCGACGGCGACGAGGCAGACCGCCACGAGGCGCGCCGAAGACGCCCTCGCTCGCTCGCGCGCCTCGGCGGCGGCCGATCCATCGAGCAAGAGCTCGAGGCGCGGGGCGTTCGTCGCGACGGCGTCGGGCGCGAGGGGCCAGGCGACCGTGCCGTCGCCGCGCTCGCCCGGATCACCGGCGACGACGATCGACGCGGGATCCGCGGGCGGCGTCAGGTCCAGGCGCCCGCGGAAAAACCCGGCGTCGTCCCGCGCGAGTGGCACGACCGCGCCGAGCAGACGGCCCGCGTCGGTCACGACGGAGACGTAGACGCGATCGCGCGGGGCCGGCGAGACGAGGACGAGGCCTTTGCTTCGGTCGGGGTCGAGCCAGGTCGCGCCGGGCCACACCGGCAAGATGCCCTCCCAGTGTCCCTCGTTTCCCTCGGGATCACGCGCGTCGATCGAGAGCTCGACGTGGTGCGCGGTCGGCGTGACCGTGAAGGACGCGGCGCCCTGCTCGTCCGTGGTCGCTCGCTCGGGCGTGATCGACGCGCCGGGTCCGGAGAGCGCGAGCGTGATGCCCGCAAAACTCCGGAGGGATGGCGAGACGATCTCGGGCAGGCCCACGGAGACGTCGAGGGCCTCGGGGAAAGGCGAGACGAAGAGGCCGCGGCGGGGTCGCACGAAGAAGCGGAAATGCCCCTTCGAGAGGCCCGTGATCATGGGATCGGGCGTCCCCGCGCGCGAGGGGGCGCGCAGCGGCACGGTCCCTTCGGCGAGGATCGTTTCTCCACGAAGCACCCGCACGGAGAGCGGCCCGACGAAGGGCGCGCCGTTCTCGATCGAGGCCTCCCCGACGCCGTCCGGGCCAAAGGAGATCGGCTTCGACGCGAGCTTCGCTCCGCCGTCCTCCACCTCGACGATCACGCCTTCGAACGTGGCCACCGCGTCCGCGCCGAACGACCTCCACGCGCCTTCGAGGCGGAGCGCGATCGTGTTACCACCGGCGACGGGCACGCCGCGCACGCGCACGAAGGGGGCCGGGTTCGGCGATCCCGGGCCGAAGAGCACGAGCGCGGTCACGGTCACGGAGGCCGCGGGCACGACGTAGGTGGCCAGGCGACCGAGCATGCGGGGCGAGTCTACCGCGGCCCGTTTGCCTTTGGGCAGCGCATCCGATAGAGCAGACGCGAGGGACGATGGGAGAGGCAAAGACGAAGAAGGGCGGGAAGAAGGCCTCGACGCGGGACGAGGTCGTGCTGAAGCTCCGCTCGGATCCGCGCACCGAGAAGCGGTTCGAGCCGAAGAGCTCGCCGTCGGCGATCCTGTCGGTGCTGGCCTTCTCGGTGGCGGCGGTGCTCGTCGGGGCCGGGACCTACGGGCAATGGCTGCGCGACGAGGCGCTCGGCCCGCACAAGGCGGCGCCGTGGTTGATCGCGGCCGGCGCGGCGGTGCTGATCGCGACGGCGCTCTTCGGGCCTCGGCCCGCGTTGCCCATTCGCGTGGGGGATGCGGGCGTCGGGGTCGAGAAGGGCGGGAACGAGATCGAGCGGATCGCGTGGAACGTGGTGCGTCGGATCGTGCTCGGGGAGCGGTCGTTGACGGTGGAGGGCGAGGGGAGGTCGATCACGATCTCGCTCGCGGCGCTGCCGGAGGCGGCGGGCAAGGTGCTACGCGAGGCGCGCGAGCGGATCCCGGTGGTGGTGGAGGACCTCGCGCCGGGCGCGCTCGAGAGCAGGAGCGAGGCCGGGGCCGAGACGTTGCCGCTCGAGCCGGCGCAGGTCGCGGGCCTCAAGTGCAAGGCGAGCGGCAGGCTCATCGCGTTCGAGCGTGACGCGCGGTTCTGCGGTCGGTGCGGCGAGGTGTACCACCGAGAGGCGGTGCCGAAGCGTTGCGAGACGTGTGACGCGCGGCTCAAGTAGTTCCAGCAGCGCGTGGCCTCGGGTACGCTCGGGGCCATGTCGACTTCGCAGCTCGGTTCTCCGCGAAAGATTGTTGATCTCGGCGCAGGCATCACGGCCTGCGCGTGGCTCGGGAGCCAGGGCCTCGTCGCGTTTTTGACGTCGAGGCCGGCCCGCCTGGTGGTCGCGCCCGTGGGGGCGACGAGCGGCGAGCCGATCGATCTGCCTCGAATCACCGCGCAGGAGGTGGCGCTGCTCTCGAAGGACGTGGCGCTCGTGCGCGACAAGGAGGGCACGGTCTGGTCGGTGCCGATCGCCGATCCGTACCGGGTGCGCGAGGTGGTGCGCGACATGCGGACGTTGCTGCCGCGGCCTTCGGGGGAAGGGGCGCTCGCGATCAGCGACGATGGCAAGTTGATCACGCTGACGCTCGGGCGGGGCGAGGTGAGCGCGCGGCCGGCGGAGGTGTCGGGGCAGATCCGGGCCGCGCACGTGGGGCCGGGCGTGACGTACTTGCTCGCGGAGGGTGAGCAGGGCGGGCAGCTCCGCGTGATCCCGGGGACGGCGCTGGAGCGGATCCCGAGCGCGCGGGTGAGCCTGCCGGCGGAGGCTTCGGCGTTTGATCAGGTGCGCGGCGGCGGCGCGTTTGGCGTGGTGTTCAAGCGCGGCGAGGCTTCGCTTTGCGTGGTGACGCAAGGCGGCGAGCGCGCGGAGGCGGCGCTCGTGACGCTGGAGGGGCCGATCGCGGACGTGACGGTGACGGAGACGAGCGTGGTCGTGGCGTTCGCGAGCGGGAAGCTCGCGTTGTACGAGGCGGCGACGCTCGTGGCGCCGGGCGAGGGGCCGAAGGAGCCGGCGAGTACGGTGGCGGCGGGCGGGAAGGGTCGGCCGCGGGTGTTGCTCGCGACGACGACGAAGGGGGCGACGTCGATCTGGGTGGGGACGGCCGAGGGCGAGGTCCTGCGGGCGGCGGTCGAGGAGGTGGAGGTGGCGGCGCCGGAGCCGGCGAAGGTGGAGGTGGTGGCGCCGCTCGTGCAGGGGGCGTCGAACGAGGAGATCGAGGCGTTCCGCAAGGAAATCGCGTCGTTGAAGGGCGAGCTCGGTGAGAAGGCGCGCGAGCTTCAAACCGTGAAAGGCGAGCTCGACGGGAAGGCACGCGAGTCTCAAACGGCAAAAGCCGAGCTCGTCGAAAAGGTGCGTGAGCTCGAGGTGGTCAAGAGCGAGCTGGCTGGGAAGGCGCGTGAGCTCGAGGTGGTGAAGAGCGAGCTGGCTGGGAAGGCGCATGAGCTCAGCGCGGTGAGAGCCGAGCTGAGTCAGCAGACGCACGAGTTTCAAAATCAAACACGTGAGCTGGACAGCAAGGCACGCGAGCTCGAGGCTGCCCATCACGAGCTGACCCAGGCGAAGCGTGATCGAACGAACGCGCTGGACGAGCTCCGCGAGGAGCGCGAGAGGTCCGAGCAGAGCCTCGGCAAGCGGATCGACGCGCTCCTGCCCGAGCGGGCGCGGGGCGGGGTCGACTTCGTCGTGTCCCTCGTCGAGAGTCGCCTGCGCCGCTGATCAGAGGCCGAAGCGGCCGGCGTTCTCCCGCAGGAACGCGAGGTAGACGTCGGCGCACTCGTGCGACGGGACCTCGCCGCTGTCGACGGCCGCTTCGAGCGCCTTCTTGAGCTCGCCGATCTTCCGCGAGGGGGGCAACCCGAAGGAGCGCATGATCTCGTCGCCGATGCCGCTCGGCAGGGGCGGCACCACGGCGTCGAGCTTCTGGATTTGCTCCACGCGATCGGCGAGCTCGCTGATCTGGCGCAGGCCCTTCTTCTTCTTTTCGGGGCGCTTCGTGGTGATGTCGGCGCGGGAGAGGTCGAGCAGGTCCTGGAGCTGGTCGCCCATCTCTTTCGCGAACCGGCGCACGGCGCTGTCGGTCCACGAGGCCTCGTACTGGCTCGCGCGCAGGTGGTGCAGGATGAGGAAACGGACCGAGCTCTTCAGCGCGGGCTCGGGGTTGAAGAGCGGCAGGCGCCGGTCGAGGCGGTCGAACATACGCGCGCCGACCTCGGCGTGGCCGAAGAAGTGGACCTCGCCCGAGGGGGAGATCGTCCGGGTCTTGACCTTGCCGATGTCGTGCAGGAGCGCGGCCCATCGGACTTCGATACGCGGGACGGCTTGCCGTACGACTTGCTTCGTGTGTTTCCAGACGTCCTTGTGGCGCCACTCGCCGTCGCCGAAGCCAACCATGGCCTTGACCTCGGGCAACATGGCGCCGAGGGCGCCGCATTCGAGGAGGGCGTCGAGGCCGTCTTCGGCGTCGCGGGACATGATGATGCGGTCCATCGCGTGGCGGACGTCGGGCAGGTAGAGCGAGGAGGCGGCGCGGAAGTCGTCGAGATCGGCTGCGGGCGCGGTGACGGCGGGGGGCTTGCCGGTCTCGGCGCGCTCGACGGCCCAGGCGAGGGCCGTCATGGCGCGCTCGGGGTCAGGGGTCTTCGCGTTCGTTTCTTCCACGCAAAATCTCGGTGAAATGGGGAGGGGAGGGCGTAGCGCGGGCCGCCTTGCCTGTCGAGCGCGGGCGTCACCTGCCCGGGCGCAGCACCGTCGTCACGCGGAAGGAGCCGCCGATCTGCGTCGACATGTTCGGCTCGCTCGGGCGCGTGACACCCACGAGCATGCCCGGGTGCAGGCCGAGCGGCAGCTCGGAGACGTCACGCACGAGCATCCTGAGCAGCGCGATCACCATCGGGTGATGGCCGACGAGCAGCGCGTCGGATTGCATCGCGGCGAGCTCGCCGAGCAGCAGGAGCGGCGGCGATTCGTCGGGCTCGAGCTCGGAGAAGGTCTCGATCGGCAGGGCCGTCGCGCCGAGCACGCCGGCCATGAGCTCGGCCGTGTGGTGGGCGCGGACGTAGGTGCTCGCCACGATACGAACGAGGCTCGGGGCGTGTTGTGATCGCAGGGTCTTGCCGATCTGCTCGACGCCGAGGATGCCTTCGGGGGTGAGGGGGCGATCGCGGTCTCGGCCCGAGGGGGAGCTCTCGGCGGCGAGGCCGTGGCGCATCACGTAGAGGTTCATGATCGTGAAGGGAGCCTGCCATGACGGAGGCCCCCTCGGGGAGGCGTCCGTCAGTTCGTCTTCGCGGGCGCGCGGCGGCCTTCGGCGGCGTCGGCCTTCTTGCCGGCCGGGGCGGACGCGGCGGGGTCGGGCTTGCCGGAGCGCGCGATGCCGTGTTTGGAGAGCACGAGCGCCTCGATCCGCTCGAGCACGTCGGGGTGCTGCTCGAGGTAGTTGCGCGCGTTCTCGCGGCCCTGGCCGATGCGCTCGCCCTGGAAGGAGAACCACGCGCCGCTCTTCTCGACGATGTTCGCCTCGGTCGCGAGGTCGATGACGTCGCCGGTGTGGCTGATGCCGTGGCCGTAGAGGATGTCGAACTCCACCTCGCGGAAGGGCGGGGCCATCTTGTTCTTGACGATCTTCACGCGGGTGCGGTTGCCGACGACGGCGGGCTCCTTGCCGGTGGCCGCCGCCTCCTTGATCTTGCCGATGGCGCGGATGTCCATACGCACGGAGGCGTAGAACTTGAGGGCGTTGCCGCCGCTCGTGGTCTCGGGGTTGCCGAACATCACGCCGATCTTCAGGCGGATCTGGTTGATGAAGATGAGCAGGCAGTTCGACCGGGAGACGGTGCCGGTGAGCTTGCGCAGGGCCTGGCTCATGAGGCGGGCCTGGAGGCCGACGTGGCTGTCGCCCATGTCGCCTTCGATCTCGGCCTTGGGGACGAGCGCGGCGACGGAGTCGATGACGATGATGTCGACGGCGTTCGAGCGGACGAGCATGTCGGCGATCTCGAGGGCCTGCTCGCCGTAGTCGGGCTGCGAGATGAGCAGCTCGTCGGTCTTCACGCCGAGCTTCTTCGCGTAGTTCACGTCGAGCGCGTGCTCGGCGTCGATGAAGGCGGCGACGCCGCCGGCCTTCTGGATCTGGGCGATGGCGTGCAGGGTGAGGGTGGTCTTGCCGGAGGACTCCGGGCCGTAGATCTCGATGATGCGGCCGCGGGGGTAGCCGCCAATGCCGAGGGCGATGTCGAGCGAGAGCGAGCCGCTGGAGACGGCCGCGACCTCGTCGTGCAGGCTCTGGCCCTCCTTGAGGCACATGATCGCGCCCTTGCCGTACTCCTTCTCGATGCTCGCCTTCACGAGCTCCAGGGCGGCTTGCTTCTGCTTCGGGTTCTTCTCGTCACTCATGGCGACCTCGGGGGTGGCAAGGGGCAGGGAGGGTAGTGGCCCGCGGGTTTGGTGCCACGAACCGTTCGTCTCGGCTGCGTATACTGTCCGGCTGTTCAGGAGGCAAGGCGGAACGGCGGGAGGGCGGACAGGGAATGTCACCCCCAAAATGTCTCGTCAGAACAGGCCGATGGAGAAGTGGAAGGCGCCGAAGTCCTCCCAGGGGCGGCGGTTCATGTTGATGCCGTAGTCGAGGGCGAGCGGGCCGACGGGGGTCGTGATGCGCAGGCCGGCGCCGAGGGCGTACCGCAGCGAGAAGTCCATGGCCGCCGCCTCCTTCCAGAGGTTGCCGGTGTCGAGGAAGAAGCCGGCCTGGAAGAGGTCGGTCACGGGCACGCGGAGCTCGAGGCGCGGGTTGACCGAGAGGTCGCCGCCGCGGACGGGGACGTTCTGGCGGATGTAGCCACGCGTGAGGGAGACGTCGTTGTCAGGGGCGAAGTCGTTCTGCGCGGCTTTTTGCTCGAGCTCGCGGGCGACGTCGGCAGGGACGAGGGCGTCGGCGAGGTAGGAGCGGATCGTGTCGACGCCGCCGAGGAAGAAGAGGCGGTCGGGGTAGGTCTCGCTGCCCTGCTTGAGCTGGAGGTTGTAGCCGGCGGCGAAGCTCATCGCGACGGAGGGGCCGCCCGGCGTGAGCTCGAAGTAGCCGGCGACGCGGCCGCTCATGCGCAAGAAATGGCTGTTGATGTTGGCCGCGCGCTCGTCCGTGGGCAGCGCGTTGACGTGCTCGACGCCGAGCGCGACGAGCGCGCCCTTGGTCGCGGCGAAGGCGTTGTTGCGGCCGTCCCACGCGAAGTTGAGGCGCTCGGCGACGGCGAAGGTGCTGCCGAAGGGCACGCGGAGCAGCGGGATGAGCGGCGAGTCGACGGCCGTCGCGTTGAAGACGTCGATCTCGTTCACCTCCGCGGAGGCGCCGACGCGTACGGTGATCGTGCGCTTCGGCCGGTAGGCGAGCGTGGGCACGAGCGCCTGCCGGCTGATGCCGAAGCCGCGCTGGTTGTCGCGCACGTCGATGCCGTCGACCGAGAGGCTCACGAGCGGGCCGAGCCCGATCTCGGGGAACGTGATCGAGGCGGTGTTGCGGCGCTCGAGCTGCTGGCCGACGCTGAGCTTCTCGTAGTCGGCGCGGACGCCCGGATCGAGGACGATGAAGTCGAAGAGGTAGGAGAGCTGCACGCGCAAGGTGAGCGCGATGGCGAGGCCGGCGATGTTCTTGTTGCCGTACTCGACGGCGAATCGAAGGCCCTCGCCCGTGGAGAAGCCGACGCGCGGATCGAGGTACTGCGGGACCTGCTCGCTCACCGTGACGAGCACGCGCTTCTGCTTCTGCGGGACCTCGGGATCTTCGAGGCCGACCGAGACGCTGGAGAAGGCGCCGAGCGCGCCGATGCGCTCCTCGCTGCGCCGCGCCTGGCGCTCGACGAAGGGTTTTCCCTCCTCGAGCACGACGCGGCGCAGGATGAGCTCCTCGCTCGTGCGCAAGGCGCCGCGGACGACGAAGCCGCCGACGATGACCTGATCACGCTCGGTGATCACGAAGCGCGCCCGGGCCCGCGTGCGGTCGGGGGAGGGCTCGATCGAGGCCTTCACCTCGGCGAAGGCGTAGCCACGATCGCGGTAGGCCTCGACGAGCCGGAGGCGCGCCGCCTCGAGCTCGATGGTGGAGAGGGGCCTGCCGAGCTCGAGGCGGCTCGTCTCGAAGAGGGCCTTCTCCGAGAGCGTGCGGCTGCCTTCGAAGGCGACGTCGTGCAACAAGGTCTGCGGGCCGAGGTGCATCGGGATACGCAGCGCGATCTCGCGCGAGCACTCGACGTGCTTGAGCGGATCGGGGCGGCACGCGAGCGCCTGCGGGGGCTCGGGCTCGGGCAGCGGGAGGCCGAGGGCGTCCTTCGCGCAGACGGCGTCGATCGGCTCGCGCGGCGCGGGGATGCAGCGGCCCGCGGGGGAGCGCGCGCTGCACGTGGCGCGCTCGACCTGCACGGGGCCGACGACGGCGTTGAGGTACCCCTTGCTGTAGGCGAGATCTTTCAGGTGCTTGAGCGCGCGCTCGTAGGTCTCGGGCGCGTAGGTCTCGATGGGGTTCAGGTCGAGCGGCCTCGCCACGGCCCGCGGCCCTTTGCCGCCGAAGAGCGCCGAGACCGCGTTCGGGTCCTTGAGCGAAAAACCCTTCTCGCCGGGCAGATCCTCGAGGAGGAAGCTGTCGATCTCGCCGCGCACCTGATCGGCGTTCCAGCTCTTCGGCAGGCACGGGAAGGCGCGTTGCACGACGCGGACCTGCTCTCCCTCGTCGATCGTGAGCACGAGGTGATGGACCGGATCGTTCGGGCCGCCGCGCTCCTCGGCGACGACACGCGCGTCGAGGAAGCCACGCTGGACGTAGAAGCGGGTCAATCTCTCGAGCAGTTCCTGCGTCTTCTGTTCAAGACCCTTCTTCGGCGCGATCGCCGCGGAGAGCTCGACCTCGTCGACCGAGCGGTTGCCCTCGAAGACCGGGACGACCCGCGGCCCGGGCGTGACGTACACGAAGAGATCGCTGGTCGACGCCGCGAGGCGCACCACGTGCTTGACGTCGGCGCGGTAGAAGCCGTTCTCCCGCAGCACCTCGGCGAGCTCGCGATCGGCCTCTTCGAGCAGCGGCTCGTCGATACGCGCGCCGACCCCGAACCGGTACTTCTCCTCGAGGCCGCGGAGCTCGCGCTTCATGCCGGGCGTGATCACGAACTCGCGCCGCGTCACGGTGCGCGGCGCGCCCGCCTCGATGTCGATGCGCAAGACGACGCGGGTCGGGTCGTCCGTGTCCGAGACGTCCGCGCCGACGGTCGCCTGCGGGTAGCCGTGCTCCGCGTAGTAACGGCGGATCCGCTGCGCGATCTCCGTCAGCATCGGCGCCGTGATCTCTCCACCTTCACGCACGCGCGCCGCGTCGAGCGTCGCCGCGCGATCCAGCGTCGCGCCGGCGAGGCGGATCGAGGCCACGAGGCGCCGCGGCAGGACGAACACGCGGAGCACGACGCCGCCTCCCTCGGCGAACGCCTCGACGGTGACGCGCGCGAACTGCCCCGTCTCGTTGAGCTCGCGCATCACGGCGCGCGCGGCCGAGGGCTGGAAGGCCTCTCCGAGGCGGACCTTCGTGACGCGCGGCGACGTGCTCCAGCGTGAGCCCACGGTCACGACGTCGACGCGGCGGATGGGTTTGCCCGTGAGCGCGGTCGTGTCCGGGGGCGGTGCGAGCTCGGGCGCGGCGAGCGCGGCTTGCGGCTCCTCTCCGGCGAGCGCCGCGCTCTCCCCGGGGCTCGAACCCTGCGTCTTCGCGCCTTGGGCCCCCGCCGACCTCGCGTCGAGCAGGCAGACGAGCGAGCAAACCGCCAAGAGGCAGCGGGCTCGTCGGGACGGGGAAAAACGCGGGATGGGCACGGACGAGGGTGGATGAGGGCACAGGCGGACCTCGCGGCCCTTTGGAGACGCCCGTCCCGATGCTACCGTCCGCCCGAGTTGCTCGCCAAAAGGTACGGCATGGCTGATCCAACGATCCTGATAGGCGCGGTCGCGTACGACCCGAAGGTCGTGACCATCTGGGAGGGCATGCGCGAGCACTTCCAGGAGCACGGCGTCGCCCTCGATTTCGCGCTTTTCTCCAGCTACGAGCGGCAGATCGAGGCCCTCGTCCACGGGCACGTCGACATCGCCTGGAACTCGGGCATCTCCCACGTGCGTGTGAAGCGGCGCACCGAAGGCAAGGTCGTCGGCATCGCCATGCGAGACCGCGATCGCGACGTTTGCTCCAAGATCTTGATCCGCCGCGAGGTCGTCGTTCGCAAGCTCACGGATCTTCACGGCAAGACGCTGGCCGTGGGCACACGCGACTCGGCGCAGTCGCGGATCTTGCCGCTCTATTACTTGAAGCAGGCGGGCGTGGATCTGAACCAGGTGAAGATCCTCGCGTTCGACTCCGATCTCGGCAAACACGGGGACACGGGCGCGAGCGAGCACGCGGTGCTCGCGGCCGTGCACGAGGGGCGGGCGCACGCGGGCGCGGTCGGGAGCCTCGTCTTTTCGGCCGAGCAGGCGGCGGGGCACGTGGATCCCCGCATCGTCGACGTCCTCTGGACGACGCCGACCTTCGACCTGCGGATCTTCGACGCGATGCCCACGCTCGCCACGGACAAGGTCGAGGCGTTCCGGCGCATCCTCTCGGAGATGTCGTACGCGAACCCGAAGCACCGGAAGCTGCTCGACATGGAGGGCCTGCGCCGCTGGGTCCCCGGCCGCGAGCAGAGCTACACGCCCGTGCGCGCCGCGCTCGACGATCTGCCCGGCTACTCCTGACGATCGCGGCTCATTCGAACTCCAGACGCCAGCGCAAGTCGGCGCCGAGGTTGCCGAGGGGCGAGCTCGAGACGTCGTTCGTGTTGTCGTACGCGCCCTGCACGATGACGCGCTTGCCGAGGCGCCACTCGATGCTCGAGCGGACCTCGCGGTTCTCGGTGATGCCCGTGGTCACGGTGGCGCGTACGTCCTCGGTGATGCGCTTGCCGAGCGTGACCGTGGGCTCGGTGCGGCCCGTGCGCGACGAGTACGACGTGCCGAACCGGAACTCGTCGATGAGCGGCACGATCGTCTTCACGGCCTTGTCGGCGCCGGTGAGCGCCGCGAGCGCCTCGAGGCCCACGGTCTCGCCGAGCGACGAGGCGAGCCCGCGATCCATCTCCGCCCGCGTGAGGCCGAGCGTCAGGAGCAGGACGATGTCCTCCTGGCCGAGCGGCGGATCACTCGTGAGATCGAGCTTCACGTTCTCCTGATCGCCGTGGGCGTACAGGTTGATGCGCCACTGCTGGCCGAGGCTCGCGGTCGCCGCCGCGCTCGTGCTCGTGTCCGCAGGCGCGCCTTGCCCGCTCGTCGACGCGTAGCGCCGGTACTCGGTCTGCGCGCGTAGATCGATCCGCGGCGCGAGGCGCAAGGGATCGTCGAAACGAACCGAGCCCTCGCGCACCGTGAACTCGCTGTTCCGCAGCCTGAGCTTCGAGTCCGGCAGGATGCGCAGGTTGCCGCGCGCGCCGTAGCGCTGGTTCGTCCCGGAGAGCGCGAGCCCGGGCGGCGTCACCTCGAGCTGCATGTCCACGAGCCCGTTCGAGAAGCGCATCGGCCGCGGCGAGACCACGTTCACGTCGAAGCGCAGCGCGTCGTTCTTCGGATCGTACGTCTCGACCTCGGTGCGCTTCGGCCCGCCCGCGAGCTGGTTCAGATCGAGGCTGAGCGCGATCGGCCTCGAGTAGGTGAACGAGGTGAGCGAGACCGTCCCCTTCACCTCGGGCAGGTTCTTCTCAGCGCGCTCCTCGTCGCCGGTGCTCGGCCGGAACGCCGCGGCGAGGTCGGCGTCCGCGGTCAGGTTGATGCCCTCGCCGAGCGGCATCTTCACGCCACGCGCGACGATCGACGCCTCGGCCGTGCCGAGCTCGAAGCCGCGGATCGGCATGCGCCCCGTCACGCTCACCTCGCCGCCGCCGACCTTCGCCGCGCCGCGCAGGATGCGCACCTCGCTGTTCGTGACCGCCACGTCGACCTCGATGTCGTCGATCGACACAGGCAGCCCGCGCAGCGCGAGCTCGCCGCCGCGCAGCCGCGCCGAACCGCCGTACCGGAGCGCGTTCGTCGTGCCTTGCACGCGCAGGTTCGCCTCGAGCGAGCCCTTCGCCCGCGCGACCTGCGGCATGTCCGCGGACAGGCGGCCGAGATCGAGCGGCCCGACGCGCAGGCCCACGTCGAACTCGGGCGCGGTCACGAGGCGCTGCACCCGCCCGCCGAGCGCGATCGGCGCCGACAAACCCGAGCCGCTCTGCACCACGAGCTCGAGGTCGGGCAGGGCGAGGGTGTTGTTCTGCACGACGATCGGCCCCGGCGTCCCGCGGAGCGCGACGCTCTGGCCGCCGCGATCGAGCTCGAGCCCCGTCAGCGCGACGACGACGTCGCTCTTCGCGAGATCGTCGAGCGGCAGCCTGCGGAGCTCGATCCCCGCGTCGAGCCTGCCGTGCGGCGGCGTGGCGCTGAACGCGACGCCGGGGATCAGGTTCGCGAGCGTGCCGAGGTCGAGCCCGCGGGTCGTGACCTTGCCCGTCACGACCTTGTGCTTCTGCCGCGTGACACGCACGTCCTCGAGAGAGAGCTGCCCGCCCGCGAGGAGGCCGTCGACGCGGAACGTGCCCGGAGACGCGTCCCGCTCGTACTCGGCCCGATCGAAGGGCGCCGTGCGTGGGTTGCCGCAACGCGTGAAGCCGATCGTCTTCACCTGCGTGGTCTCGGAGCCCATGAGCACGCGGAGCTGCGACGACGGCAGCGACGAGGGCCCGATTCGGATCGGCGAGATCTGCACGTCGGCTTGCGCTTCGAGCTGGCTCACCGTGCCGCCGATGTTCGCGATGGCCGAGACCGATCCGTCGAGCGGCTTGCCCATGCGGCCGAGCGCGTCGAGGTGATCGATCGGGATCCCCGTGGCGATCGCTTGCCCCGTGATACGTCCGCCCGGACGAACCGAGACGCTCGCGAGGATCGAGCCCGAGCCCTTGCGCAGGCTCGCCGCGTGCACGTCGAGGTGCATGCCCGCGGCGCCCGCCTCGCGATCTTCCCAGTCGAGATCGACGTCGACGTCCCCGTCCGAGTACTTCTCGCCGAAGAGCGAGACTTCCTCGAGGTGCATCTTCGTCTTCACCCGCAGCCGCCCCGAGCCGCAGCGATCCTCGGGCCCGCCGACCACGAAATGCACGCGCGCCGTCCCGCTCGCGTTGCCGTCGATCTCGCTGAAGCGCGGGTCGTCGTCGAGGTGGACGATCTTGTAGAAGTCGTGGAGCCAGAGGTGCGGCGCGCCCTGCGTGTCCACGTTCGCGTCCACCACGACGTTCGGGCCCGCGTCGAAGTCCACGTGCACCTCGGGCGCGCGGACGCGGCTGTCGCCCTTGCGCAGGTGCACGTCCGCGAGGCGCAGGTCGAAGGGCTCGAAGAAGACACGCGCGCTCTCCACGTCGCCGAACGAGAACGCCGCGAACTCGAAGCCCTTGATCGACACGTCGGCCTCGATCTTGGGGCGCGTGAACGGCCCGCGCGCCGAGGCGCTGACCTCCGCGATCCCCGCGAGCGGGATGTCCTTGAGCGGCGAGATCTCCGACAGGTCGACGTGCGAGCCCTTCGCGATGTCGATGTCGAGGAAGCTCCTGAAGAAGAGCTTTACCGTCGTGAAGAGCTCCGACTTCGGCGTCTGGATCGCGACGTCGTCGAGGACGATCCCCGTCGGCCGCACGCGGAACGTGCCGCGCAGCTTGCCCTCGGCCACGCCCATCATGTGCCCGCGCGCCGGATCGGTCGTGGGTTTGTCGAAGACCTCGAAGTTCCTCGTCGCGATCTCCATCGGCCCGTCGAGCGAGAGCGGCGAGAGCGTCCCGGCGAACCGCTCGAAGCGGCCTCGCTCGAGGTGCCAGGCCACGTGCGCCTGCGGGTGCACGCCGAGGTCCCGGAGCAGGCCGGGGAACTGGAGGTCGCGGACCTCGATCGGCCCCGCGCTGAGCGGCGCTCCGGGCGCGAAGGGCTCGATCTTCACGTCGGCGATCGACGCCTGACCGTCGGCCCACCCGAGCTCGACCTTCGACACGCGCACGACGTCCTCGGCGATCGAGACCTCGCCCTCGAGCGTCGTCGCGAAGACCTTGCCCGACAGACCCGGCCGATCGGCCTCGATGCGCCCCGCCACGCGCGGCAGCGTGGACTTGCCGTCGTGCTCGATCTCCACGTCGAGCCCCACGGCGCCCGTGAGCCAAGGCGTGTCCACGAAGCGATGCGCGAGCGGGATCGGCAGCCGCGTCCGCAAGCGCCCGCGAAACGCCGGCACCCCGATCGGCGCCCCGCCCGACGGGAGCTCCACCCGCAGCGCGCCGAGCTCGAGCTCCACCACGCGCCAGTCCTCCCGCGGAAGCTCGCACCCCGGGCTCGTCGCCGCGTCCGGATCGAGGTCCGCCGCGCCGAGCAGCCGGAGCCGCCGCACGAGCAGCCCCTCCGCGTCGACGCGCACCCGCGTGTCGAGCCGGCAGATCACGTCCTCGTCGACCATGTCCTCGCCGGGCCGACCGGGCATGGGGTGTGTCCGGACGATCGACGATTTCCCGGCGCGGAGCGCGATCTCGAAGGCCCCGTCGTCCTCGGCCGAGACGTCCACGTCGACCTCGCTCGTCACGACGTGCACGCCCTCGACGAGCGCGTCGATACGCGCGTCCGTCACGGCGAGCGAGGAGAACGGGGCGCGTGTCTTCTCGGCCGACGTCGGCGAGACCGGCAGCTTGAACGCGAGGTTCTGGAGCGCGCCGTCCTTCACGACGGCGCGGATCCGCGGGCCGAGCACCTCGACCTCGCCCACGTCGAGCTCCCCGTCGAGGAGCGAAAAGACCCGCGGGCGCACGCTGATCCGCTCCACGGCGAGCGCGGGCGGGCCTCCGTCGGTCGCGTCCACGACGAGCTCTTCGAGGTCGATCGCCATCGGCCACGCCTGCACGGCGACGCGGTAACGCGCGACGAGGCCGAGCTCGCGCTCGATCACGGCGGCCGTCTCGCGGGCGGCCCAGGCGCGGACGGGGCCCGTACGCACGAGCGCCCCGAGGACGAGGGGGATGGCCCCGACGAGGGCAAACAGCGCGCAGAGCGCCACGGCGAACGCGCGCCCGACGTCCCTTCGCCCGCGTTTTCGCGTGCGTTTGTTCGTCGGGGCGCTGCCTGCGGCCATCCAGCCGAGCTTACCTCAGCCCCGTCCACGGTGCCGGGATCACCGTCCGTCCAGGGGGCCCTTCAGCGCTTTACGCGGCCGCAGAATCCTGGAAACATCCGGCCGTCTTGCGTGCGAGGTCCGGGTGCAAATGTGCCTGGGCCTCATGTAGTTCGGAGGGCCGATGCGATCGACGATCCCCGCCACGCTGGTGGCGCTTGGCTGCTTGGCAATTCACGCGTTCGGCTGCGCGGGCGGCACGGACGAAACCACGTCGGCGGGGCAAGGCGGCTCCGCGGGGGCAGGCGCCGCCGGGGGCGCCGGGGGCGCTGGCGGCGGGGGCGGCCAAGGTGGCGCCGGCGGCGCGATGTGCACGCCGACCGACGAGCTTTGTGACGGCGTCGACAACGACTGCGACGAGCAGGTCGACGAGGACTGCCCGTGCATCGACGGGCAGACGCAGTCTTGTTACTCGGGTGATCCGACCACGGAGGGTGTGGGCCCCTGCACCCCGGGCCAGCAGACGTGCGACGAGAAGGGCGCCTGGGGCCCGTGCATCGGCCAGGTCGTGCCGAAGTCGCAGGAGAGCTGCAACGGCATCGACGACGACTGCAACGGCGAGATCGACGACATGGGCCTCACCGCCTGCGGCGTCGGCGCGTGCAGGGTCGAGGTCGTCACGTGCGAGAACGGGCAGCTCAGCACGTGCACCCCGCTCCCGCCCTCGCTCGAGGTCTGCGACGGCGTCGACAACGACTGTGATCAGCTCACGGACGAGGTCTTCCCGGACGCCGGCAAGACGTGCAGCACGGGGCTCGCCGGCGTCTGCGCCGCGGGCAAGTTCGCCTGCGACGCGAGCGGCGCGAAGACCTGCGTCCCCGACGTCACGCCCGTGCCGGAGACGTGCAACGGCGCCGACGACGACTGCGACGGCACGGTGGACGAGGACATCCCGGGCACGGGTGGCCAGTGCGGCACGGGCATGCTCGGCGTCTGCGCGGCCGGCGCGATCCAGTGCAACGGCACGACGATCGACTGCTTCCCGATCACGCCGCTCTCGCCCGAGGCGTGCAACGGCCTCGACGACGACTGCGACGGTGAGGTCGACGAGAACAACCCGGGGGCCGGTGTCGCCTGCCAGACGGGCCTGTCCGGCGTCTGCGCCACGGGCAAGACGAAGTGCGAGAGCGGCACGCTGAGCTGCCTGGCGGACGCCTCGGACACGCCGGAGATCTGCAACGGCCTCGACGAGAACTGCGACGGCGTGATCGACGACGGCAACCCCGGCGGCGGCGCTGCCTGCGGCTGCGGCGGCACGACGGTGTGCGAGGGCGGCGGGCTCGTCTGCCAGGGCAACGCGACGCTCTTCCTCGACGAGGACTTCGCGGACGCCCCTGGATGGACCCTCGGCTCCGAGTGGGAAGTCAAGGCGGCGGTCGCGAGCGGCACCTGCACGAACCTGAGCGGCACGCACAGTGATCCCGCCACCGACACCTCGCCCACGGACGACAACAAGGTCGCGGGCGTGATCGTGGGAGGTTGCTCGACGAGCTCCCAGAGCGCGACCTTGCACGGCTACTACTACCTGACGAGCCCGCCCTTCGACGCCTCGGCGGCGCCTGGCGTGCACCTCCAGTTCCAGCGCTGGCTGAACAGCGACATCACGCCGTACATGAACAACGTGATCGAGGTCTTCAACGGGACCTCCTGGGTGCAGGTCTGGCAGAGCGGGTCGAGCTCGTTCGCGTCGAGCTCCTGGACGAAGGTCACCTACGACCTCTCCCAGTACAAGAACGCCAACATGCGTATTCGCTGGGGCTTCAACATCGGCTCGAGCCTGGTCTACCCGATGGGCTCGTGGAACATCGACGACGTGGTCGTCTCGACGACGCCTTGTCCGTAGCGGAGGGGGGGGCTCGCCCCCCTCCACACGCCCCCGCCAGCCCCCGGCCATTCTACTTGACGGCGTACGTCGCGATCACCGGCGCGTGATCCGTCGCCGCGTCCACGTCATCTCCGTGGCGAATGCTCGCCGACGTCTGATCGAGCATCCCCGCCATGAACGGATGTGACATCTGGTGATCCACGAGCTCCAGCGTGCCCTGATAATCGTACGACCACCGATCATTCACCGGCACGAAATCGGGGGCATTCGTGTACACCCCCTCCCCCTCGCCCAGGATCGCCAGATAGGGCGGCGACCCCGGCGTGTCATTGAAATCGCCCAGCACCAGCACCGCCCTCGACGCGTCCTCCTTCACGAGCGCGTTCGCGATTGCGCGCGTGCGCTGCGCCTCCGCGAGGCGCTTGTTCGGATTGTCGTCCTCCTTCGCCTTGAAATGCACCCCCAGGAGCACGACCTTCCGTCCGTTGTACGTCAAATGATACTCGGGGCAATCGCGCGAGAATCGGTACGTCGGCCCCACCGTCCCGTTCAGCGGGAACTGCTCGTCCTTGTGCGAGACCACCTGGTCGAGCGGGATCTTCGACAGGATCCCGATGTCCACGCCCCGCGGGTCGTTCCCGTCCACGATCCCGATCCCCGGGTATTTGCCGCCGAGCTCGCTCTGCACGAGGTCCGACAGCGCCGCCTCGTTCTCCACCTCCTGGAGCACCACCACGTCCGCGTCGATCGCCGAGAGCACCGCGCCGATCGCCTGCCGATGCTTCGTGTATTGTGTCGTGGTCCGTATCACCTCGTCCGGCGCCGCGCTGTCGTTCTTGTCGTTCAGATAATTGCGTACGTTCCAGTTCACCACCCGCAGCGGCATGGGATCCCGCGGCGCCCCCCCACCGCCGCCGCCGCCGCCGCCGCCGCCGCTGCCGCCGCTGCCGCCGCCGCCCGCGTCGCCGCTCGAGCCGTCACGGATGCGGCCATCCTGACCACATCCGCTGCTCGTCGCCGCTGAAGACACGAGCAGCGCGGCCGCGAGCGCGCCGCTCGCCGTGAGGCTTCGCGCGCGGGCGAGGCCGAGCCATCCACGGAAACACGAACCGGGGGACCGGGAGGAAGCATGCGACATGCGCTCAGTCTCCCGTCCCCATTCCGGCGCCGCAAGCCTCCCGTCGTGCTTACCGACGCGACGCGCCCGGTGGTCAGGTCCGCGACCATCCCGGGCCCCTTCACGCCGGCGGGATCCCGAGCGGGCGCGCGGGTCACCGGCCTTTACAGCGCTTCGTGATCCATGCAAGGATCAATCGACCAGGTTTAGGCTCGGTTTATTCTTTTCAGGAGCAGTTCATGCGGAACCTTACGCGCGCCAGGTCGATCGTGGGCGCACTCTCCCTTGTCGTCGGCGTCGCTGCATTCGGGTGTAGCGGCGGCGGAGACCCCTCCACCGGCTCGGGCGGCTCGGGTGGCGGCGGAGGTGCGGGCGGCGCCGGCGGGGCCGGCGGATCGGGCGGCCAGGGAGGCAGCGGCGGCAGCGCCGCCTGCAATGAAAGCGAATCCCGGCCGTGTTACAGCGGGCCCGCGGGCACCCAGGGGCAGGGGGAATGCAAAGCGGGCGCGGAGACGTGCGTCAATGGCCAGTGGTCCGCGTGCAGCGGCGAGGTCTTGCCGAGCCCCGCGGAGGTCTGCGACGGCAAGGACGACGATTGCAACGGCCAGGTCGACGACGCGATCCCGCAGATCACCTGCGGCCTCGGCGCCTGCTCCGTCACGGTCGACGGCTGCTCGGAGGGCGACGTGCCCGAATGCGCCCCGCTCCCGGCGCCCTCGCGCACCGAGACCTGCGACGGCAGCGACGACAACTGCGACGGCCAGATCGACGAGGGGTGCACCTGCGTCGACGGACAAACGCAGCCTTGTTATTCGGGCGGCGCGGCCACGAAGGGCGTCGGTGCATGCAAGGACGGCACGCAGACCTGCGCCGGCGGCGCCTGGGGCGCCTGCGAGGGCGAGGTCCTTCCCGGCCCCGAGACCTGCGACGACCTCGACAACGATTGCGACGGGACGTCCGACGAGGAGCTCGGGCAAATCTCCTGCGGGGCCGGCGCCTGCGCGAAGTCCGTCGAGGCCTGCGTGAATGGCGTACCCCAGACCTGCACCCCCGGCATGCCGAGCCCCGAGACCTGCAACGGCGTCGACGACGATTGCAACCTCCTGATCGACGACGGCCTCGGCACCATCACCTGCGGCGTGGGCGCGTGCCAGAAGACGGTGCAGGCCTGCGCCTCCGGGCAGACCCAGGTCTGCGTGCCCGGCACGGGGATGAACGAGATCTGCAACGGCGTCGACGATAACTGCAATGGCCAGGTCGACGAGAGCAACCCCGGCGGCGGCGCCGCGTGCATGACCGGCCAAGCCGGCGTCTGCGCCGCGGGCATGCTCGTCTGCGCGAATGGCACGCTCGGCTGCCAGCAGACCACGCAGGCTTCGGCCGAGGCTTGCGACGGCCTCGACAACAACTGCAACGGCGCGGCCGACGAGGGCAACCCCGGCGGCGGCGCGATGTGCTCCACCGGCAAGCCCGGCGTGTGCGCCAATGGCGTGAGCACGTGCATGAACGGCGGCATCCTCTGCAACCAGACCGTGCAGCCTTCGACCGAGGTCTGCGACGGCCTCGACAACAACTGCAACGGCGCGGCCGACGAGGGCAACCCCGGCGGCGGCGCGATATGCATGACCGGCCAGCCCGGCGTCTGCAGCGGCGGCACGCAGCAATGCCAGAACGGCTCGCTCAAGTGCGTGCAGAACGTCCAGCCGACGGGCGAGGCCTGCAATGGCCTCGACGACAACTGCAATGGCACCTCCGACGAGGGCAACCCGGGCGGCGGCGCCGTGTGCTCCACGGGCCTGCTCGGCGTCTGCGGCCCCGGCACCACGCAGTGTCAGGGAGGCTCGGTCAAGTGCGTGCAGAACGTCGCGGCCTCCACCGAGATATGCGACGGCAAGGACAACAATTGTAATGGCACGACCGACGAGGGCAACCCCGGCGGCGGCGTGGCCTGCAACGTCCCCGGCAAGTTCGGCGTCTGCGTCGCCGGCACCACGGCCTGCACCGGCGGCACGACCGTCTGCAATCAGAACACGCAGCCGGGGACCGAGGTCTGCGACGGCCTCGACAACGATTGCGACGGCCAGGTCGACGAGGGCAACCCCGGCGGCGGCGCGACCTGCACGACCGGCCTCGGCGGCTCCTGCGACGCCGGCACCATCACCTGCCAGAGCGGCGTATTGTCCTGCAAGGCGAACACGCTGCCCGTCACCGACACCTGCGACGGCATCGACAACGACTGCGACGGCCTCATCGACGAGAACGCCAGCGCCACCACGCTCTTCACGGAGAACTTCGCCAACAACGTGAAGGGCTGGACGCTCGGCACCACCTGGGCCATCGGCCCCGCGGTCGCCGGTCCGCCGCCGTCCCAGGGCAACCCCGATCCGGCGAACGACCACACGACCACCGCGGACGATGGCGTCGCGGGCGTGGTGATCGGCGGCAATTATTCGATCGCCGCCGCGACCCCTTATTATTACCTCACGAGCCCGACCATGAACACGAGCGGCACGGGCAACCTGACGCTCGACTTCTGGCGCTGGCTCAACAGCGACTACCCGAACTTCGTGTTCAACACGATCGAGGTCTCCATCAATGGTGGTTCGACCTGGACCACGCTCTGGTCGCACCCGGCCTCGGTCGAGATCCGCGACAACGTCTGGACGAACATCCACCACAACCTGAATGCGTACAAGTCGACGACCATGAGGATCCGGTTCGGCTACTCCATTGGCTCGAGCTTCGCGAGCGCCTACGAGATGAGCGGCTGGAACATCGACGACGTCGTCGTCCGCCGCTGCCTGTAGGTTTCCTCGCTGCTCTCACGTCCGGGACGCTTCCGCAGTGTCCCGGACCGGTTATTTCCGACCGTCAAAAAATCCCTTACTTTACACGTTCGCCCCGAATGTGCAACGATCCCCTCTTGCCCCGAGCATGTGCCCGGGACGCTTGCAGGAGTCGGGCATGCGAAACTTCACACGCGTCACGCTGGTAGCCGGCGTATTTTCTCTCGTCTTGGGCTCTCTCTCCGCCGGATGCAGCGGGGGAGGGCCCACCACCACCTCGGGCCCGGGAGGCGCGGGCGGCGCCGGCAATGGCGGCGCGGGCGGCGTCGCGGGCACGGGCGGCCTCGGGGGCACGGGTGGCCTCGGGGGCCAGGGCGGCCTCGGGGGCCAGGGCGGCCTCGGCGGCGCCGGCGGTATGGGCGGCGAGGGCGGGAGCATGGCCGTCTGCGACGACGGCGACACGAAGCTTTGTTACTCGGGTGATCCCGCCACGCAAGACATCGGCGAATGCAAGGCCGGCACCGTCTCGTGCGTGAATGGCCAGTGGGACACGACCTGCGTGGGCGAGGTCCTCCCGAGCGGCGCGCCCGAGGTCTGCGACGGCAAGGACGAGGATTGCGACGGCCAGATCGACGACGACATCCCGCAGATCACCTGCGGAATGGGCGCGTGTTCGGTCACCGTCGCCGGCTGCGAGAATGGCGTCGTCCCCGAATGCACGCCGCTCCCGCCCGCGACCGCCGAGACCTGCGAAGGCACCGACGACGACTGCGACGGCGAGATCGACGAGGGGTGCACCTGCCTCGACGGACAAACCCAGACCTGCTACTCGGGCGGCTCCGGGACGCAGGGCGTCGGCGCGTGCAAGGAAGGCACGCAGACGTGCGTCGACGGCGCCTGGGGCGGCTGCGAGGGCGAGGTCGTCCCCGCCGACGAGACCTGCGACGGCGCGGACAACGACTGCGACGGGATGACCGACGAGAACCTCGGACAGACCACCTGCGGCGCGGGCGCGTGCCTCACGACCACCGAGAACTGCGTGGCCGGCGTGCCCCAGCAGTGCACCCCGCTGCCCGGCCAGCCCGAGCAGTGCAATGGCATCGACGACGATTGCAACCTGCTCATCGACGACAACCTCGGCACCCTCACGTGTGGCCTCGGCGCTTGCCAGGTCACGGTCGCCGCGTGCGTCGGCGGCCAGCCCAAGATGTGCGTGCCCAAGCAGCCCACGGCCGAGCTGTGTGACGGCGTCGACAACGATTGCGACGGCATGATCGACGACGGCAACCCCGGCGGCGGCGTCGCCTGCAACACGATGCTGCCCGGCGCCTGCGCGCAGGGCACGATCACGTGCAGCTCGGGCACGCTGCAATGCGTGCCGAACACCCTGCCCGGCCAGCCCGAGCAGTGCAACGGTATCGACGATAGCTGCAATGGCCAGATCGACGAGGGCAACCCCGGCGGCGGGAACGCCTGCCAGACCGGGCAGCTCGGCGTCTGCGCCTCGGGCACCTCGACCTGCCAGAGCGGCGCGATCACCTGCGCCCCGATCGTCCAGCCCTCGGTCGAGATCTGCGACGGGCTCGACAACAACTGCAACGGCGCCACCGACGAGTCGAACCCGGGCGGCGGCGGCGCGTGCTCGACGGGCGGGCAAGGCGCCTGCGCCGCGGGCACGTTCCAGTGTCAAAACGGCGCGCTCTCCTGCGTGCAGACCACGCAGCCCTCGATCGAGATTTGCGACACGAAGGACAACGACTGCGACGGCCAGATCGACGAGGGCAACCCCGGCGGCGGCGGCGCCTGCAGCGTGCCCGGCAAGCTCGGCGTGTGTGTCGCCGGCACGTTTCAGTGCCAGGGCGGCGCGCTCGCGTGCGTGCAGACCACGCAGCCCTCGGCCGAGACCTGCGACGGCCTGGACAACGACTGCGACGGCCAGACCGACGAGAACAACCCCGGCGGCGGCGGCGCCTGCAGCACGGGCCAGCCGGGCCTCTGCGGCGCGGGGACGCAGACGTGCAGCAATGGGACGCTCGTCTGCGCCGCGACCGTGCAGCCCGCGCCCGAGATCTGCGACGGCAAGGACAACGATTGCGACGGTCAAACCGACGAGAACAACCCCGGCGGCGGCACCTCGTGCGCCACGGGCCAGCCGGGCGTCTGCTCCGCGGGCGTCACGCAATGCACGGGCGGCGCCCTCGGCTGCGCGCCGACGGTCCAGCCCACGGCCGAGACCTGCGACGGCCTGGACAACGACTGCGACGGCCAGACCGACGAGAACAACCCGGGCGGCGGCGCGGCCTGCAACACGGGCCAGCCCGGCGTCTGCGCGGCCGGCACCACGTTATGCGCCGGCGGCTCGCTCCTCTGCAACCAGAACGTCGCGCCCACGGGCGAGGCCTGCGACGGCCTGGACAACGACTGCAACGGCCAGATCGACAATGGCAACCCCGGCGGCGGCGCGGCCTGCACCGTCTCCGGCCAGTCCGGGGAATGTGCCAAGGGGACAACCGCCTGCACGGGCGGCGCGGTCTCCTGCTCGCAGACGATCTTCCCGACCTCCGAGGTCTGTAGCGACGGGAAGGACAACGACTGCGACAACCAGATCGACGAGGGCTGCTCCACGCCCTGCTCGCACTCCGTGTGCCAGGCGGGCGCGGCGCTGCCGGCTGGCTGCAGCTCCTGCGCGACAAACGTCTGCAACACGGCCGGCTTCGAGTACTGCTGCTCCAGCACGTGGGACAACGGCTGCACCGCCCTCGGCGACTTCGTCTGCGGCGCGGGCACCTGCTGCGCGCACGACGTCTGCTCACTCAACCTCGGCCCGCTCTCGGCGTCGTGCAGCTCGTGCGTCGCGGCCGTCTGCGCCGACGACCCGTTCTGCTGCACCACGGACTGGGACCAGCTGTGCATCGACGCGCTGCCGACCTCTTGCGGCGTCCAGTGCAACTGACGTGAGACACGCATGAAGAAAAACCCCCGGGATCCTCGCCGGATCCTCGGGGGTTTTTCCTTGGCATTCGAACGAAGGTTCAGCCCACGTCCGTCATGCGCCGGTACCGGATCCGGTGCGGCTCGTTCGCGTCCGCGCCCTTCCTCCGCTTCAGATCCGCCTCGTAGTCCTGGTAGTTCCCCTCGAACCACACGACCTTGCTGTCGCCCTCGAAGGCGAGGATGTGCGTCGCGATGCGGTCGAGGAACCAGCGATCGTGGCTGATGATCACCGCGCAGCCCGCGAACTCGAGCAGCGCCTCCTCCAGCGAGCGCAACGTGTCGACGTCGAGGTCGTTCGTCGGCTCGTCGAGCAGGAGCACGTTGCCCCCGCGGCGGAGCAGCTTCGCGAGGTGCACGCGGTTGCGCTCGCCGCCCGAGAGATCACCGACCTTCTTCTGCTGGTCGGCGCCCTGGAAGTTGAACGACGCCACGTACGCGCGCGAGTTCACCTCGCGCTTGCCCACGAGCAGCGTCGGCTCGCCGCCCGAGATCTCCTGCCACACGCTCTTGTTCGGATCGAGCGCGTCGCGCGACTGATCCACGTACGCGAGCTCCACGCTCTCGCCGATCCGGAGCGCGCCCTTGTCGGGCTGCTCCTGGCCCATGATCATCCGGAACAGCGTCGTCTTGCCCGCGCCGTTTGGCCCGATCACGCCCACGATGCCGCCGCGCGGCAGCGAGAACGACAGGTCGTCGATGAGCAGTTTGTCCCCGAACGCCTTCGACAGGTGATCGGCCTCCACGACCACGCTCCCGAGGCGCGCGCCGGCCGGGATGTGGATCTGGCTCGCCGAGTACTCCTTCGCCTTCAGATCCTCGGCGAGCAGCGTCTCGTAGGCCGCGAGGCGCGCCTTGCTCTTGGCTTGCCGCGCGCGCGGGTTCATCCGCACCCACTCGAGCTCGCGCTCCAGCGTCTTCTGCCGGGACGACTCCTGCTTCTGTTCGAGCTCCAAGCGCTTCTTCTTCTGCTCGAGCCAGCCCGAGTAGTTGCCCTCGTACGGGTAGCCCATCCCGCGATCGAGCTCGAGGATCCAGCCCGCCACGTTGTCGAGGAAGTACCGGTCGTGGGTCACGGCCACGACGGTGCCCGTGTACTCCGCGAGGAAACGCTCGAGCCACGCCACGCTCTCGGCGTCGAGGTGGTTCGTCGGCTCGTCGAGCAGCAAGAGGTCCGGCTTCTCGAGCAGGAGCCGGCAGAGCGCCACGCGGCGGCGCTCACCACCCGAGAGCTTGTCGACCTCGGCTTCCGGGGGCGGCAAGCGGAGCGCGTCCATCGCGCGCTCGAGCACACGATCGAGCTCCCAGCCGCCCGAGGCGTCGATCTTGTCCTGCAGGACGCCGTACTCCTCGAGCAGCTCCTCCATGTTGTCCGGCGACTCGCCGAGGAGCACGCCGATCTCCTCGAAGCGCTTCATCAGCCCGCGCGTCTCCGCCACGGCGGCCTCGACGTTCTCGATCACCGTGCGACCCGCGTCGAGCCTCGGCTCTTGCTGGAGGAAGCCCACGCGGACGCCGTCGGCGGGCCTGGCTTCGCCGAGGAACTCCTTGTCGGTGCCCGCCATGATCCGGAGCAGCGTGCTCTTGCCTGCGCCGTTGTGCCCGAGCACGCCGATCTTCGCGCCTGGATAGAAGGAGAGCCACAGGCCCTTCAGCACCTCCTTGTTCGGGGGGTGCACCTTCCGGACGTCCTGCATCGTGAAAATGAACTGATGCGCCACGTTTGTCTTACCGCTCTCGCGAGTTGATGAATGAAAGGGTGTGTCGAGGTCGAGGGCGGGCGAAGGATACTGGAACCGGGCGATTCGTCACGTCCGTCGTACCCGATCTCCCGCACGTTCAGGCTTTCCGAGGACCTTCAGGACGAGCGACAGGTCCTTCTTGCCGATCTCGCCCGTCACCACGAGCACCGCGAGGTACAGCGCGCCCATCACGTGGGCCTCCACGAGCACGGCCAGTTTGCCGAGCCAGGGCATCCGCATCCCCACGGCCACCGTCACGCCCGCCGCGACGAAGACCCGCACGAGCGAGAGCGGCGCGACGAACGCACCCGCCTCGCGCCGCAGCGCGATCGCCGCCACCACGCAGACGAGGCCGAGCGCGATCGACGTCGAGATCGCCGTCCCGAGCAGCATCGTCGGGCCAAACGGGAGGCGCGGCGTCACCACCACGCACCCGAGCGCCACGAGGCACACGGCGAGCGCGTTGAACGCCGCGCTCGCCCGCTCCCGACCGAGGCCCGTCAGCGCCGCCGAGCTGATCCCGAGGATCGCGAACGAGCCCATCCCGATCGCGAGCACCCGCAGCACCGGCCCTCCGTGCTCCCAGATCGCGCTCGATTTGTAGGCGAAGCGAAGCACGTGGGGCGCGAGCGCCGCGATCGTGCCCGCGACCGCGCCCGTGACCACGAGCGCGATCCGCACCCCGGCCCGCGTGTACTCGGCGACGAGCGGCTCGCTCCGCTCGGCCCGCGCCCGCGCGAGCATCGGGAAGAGCACGAAGCTCACGGACATGAGGAGCTGGTACGGCAGGAACGAGAAGAGCTGCACGCCGCGGTAGATCCCGAGCAGATCGTCGGACGCGGACGCGGCGAGGCCGAGCCGGCCGGCCTCCTGCCCAGCGAAGCGGCTGAGCAACAAGAAATCGGTCTGGAGCAGGAGGTTCAGGGCGATCTGGCCGAGCGCGAGCGGGCCGAGGAAGCCGAGGTAGTCACGCGCGCTCGGGCCCCCCGCGCCCGCGTGGCCCACGCCCGAGCGGGTGAGCGCGATCGGCACGATGAGCGCGGCGGCCGTGACGAAGCCCATCGCGGCGCCGAGCGTGCCGCTGCCGCCGAGCCGGAGGAGCACGAAGGCCCCGGCGCCCATGCCGACGGTGCGGAGCAGCCCGTAGCCCACGTCGAGCCCGGCCTGGTCGAGGAAACGCCTGCGGCCGTTGAGCGAGCCGACGAGCGGCGCGTAGACGCCGTAGAGCAGCACCACGGCGGCCACGAGGCGCAGCGGCGTCGCGACGTGCGGGGCGCCGACGGCGGTCGCGATGGTCCCCGCGGCGAGCGCGAAGCCGAGCGAGAGCACGACCGCGAGCGCCACGTGGACGCGCAACGTGCGCGCGAAGGCGGCGTCGACGTGGCCTTCCGGGGCGGTGGAGACCGCGCGGGACACGCCCTGGATCGCGGTGGCGACGACGACGTTGTTCAGGACGCCGACGATCGCGAGCACGCGGGAGATCTGCCCGTAGCCGGCTTGCCCGAGCAGCCCTTCGAGCAGGAGCTGCTGGGCGAAGCCGAAGACGATGAACGAGACCTTGGCGAAGGCGATGGCGAGCCCGCCGCGCCCGGCGGTTCGCGCGGCGCTCGGCGTGGAGGGCGCGGCAGCCGCGCCGCTCGCGGCAGGCGCGTTCGCGTTCGTCGCGGGGGCGGGCGCGGCTTCTTGCACGGGCGGCTTCTTCGCAGAAGGCGCGGGGGAGGGCAACCGCTCGTTACGGGCGGGAGAGGAGGGGGTTTCCGCGACGCTCGAAAAAAGTTCTTGACGGGCGGGGCTCCGCGGGTATCCTCGCGGTCCGTTTCGACGAGGTCATTCCAGCTTAGCTCAGTCGGTAGAGCAGGCGGCTGTTAACCGCCGGGTCGCTGGTTCGAGTCCAGCAGCTGGAGCCAATTCGTTAGCAACGACGGCCCTGGAGAGTGCTCTCCGGGGCCGTTTTCGTTTCGAATGGCCGAAGGGCCGGGCTCAGCCCGCGGGTGGACGCGTGGCCAGGGCCCGCTCCCGCAGCCGCTTCCCTGCGACGTGCAGATAGGCGTCTCGCACGAGCTCGCCGACCTGCTTCCAGTCGGGGTTCGTGTCGAGCACCATGCCGATCCACCCGCTCGGGCCCACATAAGGCGGCCTGAAGAAGCGCGCTGGATCCGTCTCGATGAGCGCCTCCTGCGCGCCGAGCGGCGCGGGGAGCCAAACCGAGAGGTGCGGCGCGCCGTGATGATGGTTGTCGAGGGACGCGAACATGCGGCCCTTGCCGGCGAACCAGGCGGGCTCGCCGTGGGAGACACGCTCGTTCGCGTCGGGCAGCGACATGCAGATGGCGCGCAGCCGCTCGATGATCACGTTTGCCTGCGTCCCAGCGCCTGCGCCGGCGTTCCTGTCGGGATCCATCAGAGGCTCTTCCCGTCGAACTCCTTCACCTTGAACGCGCCGAGATCCACGTCGTCGATCGTGCGGACGTTGATCGCGTACATCTCGGTGCCGTCCGGCATCGCGCCGCGGCCGAACGTGCGGACCCCGCAGGTCGGGCAAAACAGGTGATGAATGTGCTTCTTGCCGAACTGGTAATCCGCGACGACGTCCCCGCCCGAGAGCAGCGTGACCGCCGCGGCCGGCACGAAGGCGAGCAACGTGCCCGATTTCATGCAGATCGAGCAATTGCACGACACCAAGTCCTGGATGCCGGCCTTCACCTCGTAACGAACCTTCCCGCAGTGACAGCCGCCCGTATACGTATTCGCTTCGGTCATGTGCTCGACTCTCCTCGATGCGTCGCTCCGACGCGCGGCCCAGTTTGTCCGAGCGCCCGTCCCGGGTCCACGACAAAGTGCATCGTCCGGCCGTGCGCACCGAAAGGAACCCTGACAACCCCGCCCTTGAACCCCTCGCCGGCCTCGTGATACAAGCCGCCGGTATGAATCTCGGGTACGTCATTCTCTACGTGCAGGACGTCGAGCGGTCCGTCGCCTTCTACGAGCGGGCCTTCGGGCTCGCGCGCCGCTTCGTCCACGAATCGAAGCAATATGCGGAGATGGAGACCGGCGCGACGGCGCTCGCGTTCGTGACTGAATCCGTCGCCGGATCCCACGGCTTTTCGTTCCGCGTGAGTCGACCGACCGAGCCCGCGCCCGCGGTCGAGGTCGCGTTCACCACGCCCGACGTCCCCGCGGCCTTCGAGGTCGCCGTCGCCGCGGGCGCGCAGGGGGTGAGCGCGCCCGCGACGAAGCCGTGGGGGCAAACCGTCGCTTATGTGCGGGATCTCGACGGCTTCCTCGTCGAGTTGTGCACGCCGATGGGGTGAACCTGCTCCCGTCTGCGGGCCCGTGGCCACTCACGGCTGCTTCGACTTGACGAAGTCCACGAAGGCCCGCAGCGGCGCCGGGAGGTGCCGACGACCGGGGTAGTAGAGAAAAGGCCCCGGGAAGCTCAGCCACCACGGCTCGAGCACGGGCAAGAGCTCTCCTCGTTCGAAGAAGGGCCGTAGCCAATCCTCGAACAGATAGAGGATCCCGCTCCCTGCCACGGCGGCCTCCACAGCGAACTCCGTACCGCCGCCGAAAAGGACGACCAGCGTGCCTTTGGGGTCGACTTTGAGGGTCTCTCCATCCCGTTCGAACTCCCACGGATGCAGCGGGCCGTTCGTGAAGCGCCACCGCACGCAATCGTGTTCGAGCAGCTCACGCGGGTGGGTGGGCGTGCCACGGCGGGAGAGGTACGCGGGCGACGCGGCTGCGGCGTAACGCTGGACGCGCGGGCCAATGGGCACCGCCACCATGTCCTTCTCGAGCCAGTCCTCGTAGCGGATGCCGGCGTCGAAGCCTTCGGCGACCACGTCGACGAGGCGCTCCTCCGCGCTCACCTCGAGGCAAATGTCGGGGTACTTCGCGAGGAAGGGCGGCACGATGCGAGGAAGGACGAGCCGCGCGGCGACGGTCGGCACGTTGAGCCGCAGACGACCCGCGGGGCGATCACGGAAGTCGTTGACCACGTCGAGAGCCGCGCGCACTTCGCCGAGCGCCGGGGCGATCCGCTCGAGCAAGCGCGCTCCCGCGTCGGTGGGTGTGACGCTGCGGGTGGTGCGATGGAGCAGCCGAACCCCGAGCCGGGCTTCCAGTCGACGAACCGCGTCGCCCATGCGGGACGCGCTCGTGCCCGCCGCACGGGCGGCGCTGCGAAAGCCACCCTCACGGGCGACCGTCAGGAAGGCGGTGAGGTCTGCCAGTTCATCCATCGGCTGTGCAGATCATCGCACAGGCCGTGCAGATTGCGACGGATTGTCGTGCAGCGAATCGCTGCGTAAATCCCGCGGCGACTCCACCCTTCCCAAGGAGCACGACATGAAAGACCTCCCCATCGCAGACACCTACCGCCTCGGCGCTCACACCGTTCGTCGCCTCGGTTACGGCGCCATGCAGCTCGCCGGCCCCAACGCCTTTGGTCCCCCGAAGGATCGGAAGGCCGCGGTCGCCGTGCTGCGCGAGGCCATCGCTCTGGGCGTCGACCACGTCGACACCAGCGACATCTACGGCCCCCACGTCACGAACGAGATCATCCGCGAGGCGCTGCATCCGTACCGCGACGGCCTCGTCATCGCCACGAAGGTCGGCGCCGTGCGCGGCCCGACGGGGTCGTGGGAGCCCGCGTCCTCCGCCGCCGACATCGAGCGCGCGGTTTTCGACAACCTCCGGAACCTCGGCCTGGACGTGCTCGACGTCGTGAACCTCCGCGTGATGTTCAGCGCCGCGGGCCCCGCGGAAGGCTCCATCGAAGCGCCGCTCACGGCCCTCGCCGAGCTCCAGCGCCGCGGGCTCATCCGGCACATCGGCTTGAGCAACGTCACGGCCGCGCAGATCGCGGAGGGACGCAAGCTCGCCGAGATCGTGTGCGTGCAGAATTACTACAACCTGGCCCACCGCCACGACGACGCCGTGATCGACGAGCTCGCCGCGCTCGGCGTGGCGTACGTGCCCTTCTTCCCGCTCGGCGGGTTTGCGCCGCTGCAATCGAGCGCGCTGAGCGCCGTGGCCGCGCGTGTCGGGGCGACGCCGATGCAGGTGGCGCTCGCGTGGCTCCTGCGGCGGTCGCCCAACGTGTTGCTCATTCCCGGCACGTCGTCCATCACGCATCTGAGGGAGAACCTCGCGAGCGCCTCCATCGCCTTGGGCCCCGAGGATCTGGCCGAGCTCGACGGGCTCTCCAGGCACGCCGACCCTCGAGGGGCAGGCCACGAGCCGAGCCGCTGAGGGTCGCGACAGCCTCCAACCGGGTCAGGCCCGCGCCGGCAGACACACCGAACCGTCTGTCGCCAGGGTCCCGACCGTGTTTCCGGCCCTACGGGCCCAGGCCCAGCGAGATCGACCCCTCTCCGCAGGCAGGTCGACGCGGCTCCACCCCGGGTTGGCCTGTCGCCTGACACACCTCGAACCAGCTCACGACGGGCGTCGACCCGACCTCCGGGCCGGATCCACCCTCGCCGAGGCACCTCCACGCCGCCCCCGCGTCCCTCGTGACCCTCGTCGGGACGGTTCGAACGGTCTCCGGAGACGGTCACGACCCTCTTCGGGAGGGGTCGAAGGGTCTCCGGAGACGCTCACGACCTCCTCCGGGTGACGTGCTCCGGTCGTGGGGGCGAAGGCGAGCCAATGCGGTCACCCTCGCCACCCACCCGGGCCGCGATCAGCCGCCGGGGCTGAACATGATCGGATAGACGACCGTCACGATGCCGCCCTCCGGCTGCGGGAAGGACAGACCATAAAAGGCGCGGACCACGCAGGACACCACGCCGCCGTCCGGCATGTCCGAGCCGCCATTGCCCACGTTCGAGACCGCGCCGTCGCGGCCGATGACGAAACGAACCCCCACGCGCCCCTGCAGGTTCGGGTTGTTCCGCAGGCCATTCTCGTAACACAGGCGGAACCGGCCGAAGTTCTGGCGCACGATGCGCTGGATGACCTCGGGCGGCAGGCGACCGCTCACGCTCGTCGCGCCCATTCGAACCTGCGGCGGCTTCGTGCGGTGCGAGCCCGACAGCTTGCCGTGCCCATTGCCGAAGCCCTGGCCCGGGCCCGTGCCCGCGCCGTGGCCGATCGTGCCGATCGAGCCGAGGCCGATACCCTCGCCGCGACCTCCGCCGCCCTCGCCGATACCGGACAAACCGAGGCCGCCCGCGCCGAACGAGTCGCCGATGTTGTCGCCCCACATGTTGCCGCGGGCCGACAGCGCGTCGTTGCCGAGCGAATCGTCGCGGCCCCACGGGGCCGTCGGCGCATTCGGATCGCCGCCGGCGCCCGCGTTGAGCAGGCCGATCATGCCGAACTCCGCCGCGTCGCGCAGCGCCGCTTGCCGCGCGATGTGCGGATCGGGGTTGTCCTGCGGGCCCTGCACGCCATAACGGTTGCCCGACGCCTTCGTGGTCGGGTTCCCCATCGAACCCTCCTCGCCCTTCGCCTTCGTGCCGGTGCCGCCCTCCTTGTTGTCGGCGTTGTTCTCGGCCGTCATCTCGGTCTGCTTCTCCTCCAGCTCCTTCTCCGCCGCGGCGGCGAGGTATTGCTGGAGCATGTACTTCTGATCGTCCGAGATGCCGTCACCGTCCGTCGCGCCGAGCGGCGGCATGAAAAACGCCATCGCGGCGAGCAGGCCCACGTGCACGGCCGCCGAGAGCCCCTGATAAAGGTAATTCGTCGTGTCGAGCTGCACGTGACCCGCGACGACGCGGCCCGCGTTCACCGTCGAGACCTGGAAGATCAGCCCGTCCACCTCGATCCGCGCCTTCGATCCGGGCGGCAGCGCCATCTGGAATGCGCCCGAGAGCTCGGCGCACGGCTGCGTCTTGCCGCTGTCGATCGCCTGCTGCACCGTCATCTTCGGCTGGCCCGCGATCTCGATCGTGCCCTTCGCCCGCGGCAGGAGCACCACCGAGACAGCCCCACCCTTCTCCGCGAGCACCACCGGCGCGCGCGTCGCGCCGAGTTTCTCCTGGGGGACGAAGTAATCACACTTGACGTTTTTCGTCTCCTCCTCGCCCACGTAATACGAGCGCGGCGGCGTCAGGTGCGCGACGTTCAGGATCATCTGATCCCACATCACCATCACCTCGACCGACGCGGACGGCGTCTCGAGCTCCTCCGTCGGGACGTCCGGGCCGCTCTTGACGAGCTGGTACGTGTACGAACCCTCGGGCGCGTCGTGCGGCACCTCGTCGTGCGCGGGCGCCTTCGGCTGCGCGAACGGGTTTTGCATGCCAAACGGATCGCCGCCGAACGGGCTCGCCGCGGGCGCCGCGCCGAACGGGTTCGCTCCGCCAAACGACGCGGAGGCCGCGGGCGCGCCGAACGGGTTCGCCGAGGGCGCGGCGAACGGGTTTGCCCCGGATCTCGCCGCCCCGGCCGCGACGGCCACGGCCTCGGCCTTCTCGAGCACGAGCCTCGTGCCGCCGATCTGGAGCTGATCCCCCGCCTTGACCTTCGTCTTGTTGATCCGCGCGCCATTGACGAGCGTGCCGGGCTCGTTGCCGAGGTCGATGAGGGTGATGTCCTCGGGCGACGCGACCTCGATGACGGCGTGCATACGCGAGGCGAGCTCGTCGTCCACCCGGAGGTGGCTCTTCGGGTCCTTTCCGACCTTGACGATGTCCTGCGTGACCGTCTCTCGACGGACGAGCGCGTCATTCTGGTACAGCGCGAACGTGAGCGCGACCTTTTGCTTGCCTTCCATGGTGAGCCAGCCTTTCCTGCCGTGCCGTCCCGCCGAGGCGGGCAAATGCCCCCGCGAGAGGCTCGGGGGGTTATTTTCGTGCTCGGAGCCTGTTTTCTTTCTCGAGGGAGCCCGATCGAAGGGGCCGAGCCCCGCATTCGACCGCCACTCTCTCCCTGCTCGGAGGCAGCGACAGCGGCTCGGACCCAAGGTTCCCGAAGACGCGTGATCCGAGCGCCTCGGCCGCCGAGGGCAAAAAAGAAGGCTGGCTCGAGGGGGTCAGCGGGTCGCGAGGACGGGGGCGAGCAGGGCTTCCGTGGCGCGGCGGAGGGCCGCCCGGGCGCGGTCGTCGTAGGCCTGCGCGTTCGCGCGCGCGGGGCGCTCGACGTCGAAGTATTCGCCGGTGATCTGATCCGAGAGCGAGCGCTCGATGAGGAGCCGGATCGCGCGCGCGCCGTCCTCCGGCTTGCCCCAGGGCTGGCCGAACGTCTCGCGCACGATCTTGGTGTCCAGCATCGAGCCCGGGTGCAGCGCGTTGATCGCGATATCGGGGTATTTCTGCGCGAGATCGAACGTCCACATGACGAGCGCGAGCTTGCTCCTTCGATAGGCGCGTAGCCCCTCGTACTCCATCGTGGTCATCAGATCGTCGAAATCGAGCGCCTCCTGCCCCGCGGAGGCCACGTTCACGATGACCCGCGGCGGGCGCTGGCAGAGCGAGAGCCAGAGCTCGGTGAGCGCGACGGGCGCCAGGTAGTTCACCGCGAAGCGCTTCTCGTGGCCGTCTCCGGTCACCTCCCGCGCGTCTCCTTTCGCGCCCGCGCCCACGCCCGCGTTGTTCACGAGGACGTCGATTTCGGTGAGCTCCGCGGCGAGGGCGCGGACCATCGCCGCCACGGACGCGAGCGAGCTCAGATCCGAGACGACGTGGCGCGGACGGGTGCCCGTGAGGAGCTCGAATTCCAGCGCGAGCTCGCGGACCTTCTCCGAGGAGCGCCCGTGGAGAATCACCTCGCCGCCCCGCTCGAGGAGCAGCTTCGCCGTGGCGCGCCCGATACCGTCCGTCGCGCCCGTGACGAGCACCTTCCTTCCTCGTGCCGGCATGTCGTCGTTCTCCTCCTCTTTCCGTCCCCCAGCAAGGACGATGCGCCCGAGCGCGGCCTTCGGTCAAGCGCGGGGCACGGTTCAGAGCGGGCGCGGCTCTTGCCAGGCCGTGCGGGGCGAGAGAAATGCGTCACCCTCACGCCCGCTCCCTGGTCCTCGCCCTCGGACTCGTGCTCCTCCATCCTGCGCTGCCCGCGTATGGCGCTTCGGGGCCCGGCGGCCTCCGCCCCCCGCGATTGCCCGCGCCCGCACGCCTGCTCCTGCCCCGTATTCATTCCCCACGCGACGACCAGGGCCGCACCTTCCGCGTCGCCACGATGACCACCGCGCGCCGCGCCCATACCGCGACGACGCTCGCCGACGGCCGCGTCCTCCTCGTCGGCGGCCTCGACGGCGATTCGTACCTCGCCTCCGCGGAGGTATACGATCCCGCCGCCGCGCGCTTCGTCCCCGTCGGGGCGTCCTCGGAGCCGCGGGCGCATCACATTGCGGTTTTGCTCGACGACGGGCGCGTGCTCGTCGCCGGCGGCGAGCGGGCCCCGGGGGATCCGACGGAGACCGCGGAGGTCTTCGATCCCGCGTCGAATACCTTCCAGCGCGTCGGCTCGATGCGCGTGCCGCGGATCTACCACGCCGCGGCGTCGTTACCGGACGGCCGCGTGCTCGTCGCCGGTGGATACGACGGCGCGCGGACCGTCGCGCTCGTCGACGTGTTCGACCCGGCCACCGGCGCCTTCCGTCCAGCCGCGCCGATGGTCGCGCCGCGCTCCGAGTTCACGGCGACCGCGCTCGCGGACGGAAACGTCCTCGTCGCCGCGGGCGTCGGGGGCGCGGCGCGGCTCGCGACCGCGGAGATTTACCACCCGAGCCTCGATCGATGGCAACAAGCGGGGTCTCTGCGGGCGCGGCGCGGCGGGCACGTCGCGGCGCTGCTCGACGACGGCGGGGTCCTCGTCGCGGGAGGTATCGTCGGTGTGCACGCGGTGGCGACGGCGGAGCGCTGGAACCCCGCGACGAACACGTGGTCGAGCGTGGCGCCGATGGCGGAGACGCGCTTCGGGAGTGCCCTCGTCGGCCTGCCCGACGGGCGCGTGCTCGTGGCCGGCGGCGAGGATGACGACGGCCATACGCTCGCCTCGGTGGAGCTCTTCGATCCTGCGGCGAACACGTGGAGCCGCGCGCCCTCGCTCGACACCCCGCGCAGCTCGCTCGCGGCGGCGCTGCTCGAGGACGGATCGGCGCTCTTCACGGGAGGCCACGCGCCGCCGTCGTCGTGGGCGAGCGCGGAGATTCACCTGCCCCGGCCGTAGGAATGATCGTTCAGGAAAAACCGTCCGCGCGGAGCGCGGCGAGGATCTCCGCGTGGAGCTTCCCATTCGAGGCCACGCAATGGCCCGAGGCGACGCTGGGGCGGCCCTCGAAATCGGTGAACCGGCCGCCGGCCTCCTCGACGAGCACGGCGAGCGCGGCGATGTCCCATATCTTCACGCCCGCCTCGATCCAGGCCTCGGCCCGTCCCGTGAGCACGAGCGCCGCGCCGGCGAGGTCGCCGTAACAGCGGGCCTGCGCCGCCGCGAGCGCGAGGCGCGTCACCCGCTCGCCTAGGGGCGGGGCGAGCAGGCAGCGGGGCTCGCCGAGGGAGAGCGTGGCGTCGGCGAGGTCCGCGATACCCGAGACGGAGAGGCGCTCCGCGGGCGCGTCGCCCACGCGGCGGAACGCGCCGAGGCCCCGCCCGGCCCAGTACGTCTCGCCGAGCGCGGGCAGGGCCATCGCGCCCGCCACGACGACGCCACGAAGCTCGAGGGCCACGAGCGGCCCCCAGAACGAGCCGCCGCGCGAGAAGCCCCGCGTGCCGTCGAGCGGATCGACGATCCATCGGGCCTCTCGGTCCGCGCCCTCGTGCGCGCCCGTCTCCTCGCCGAGCAGCGCGTGATCGGGGAACTCTGCGCGGATGACCGCGAAGATGGCCGCCTCGGCGTCACGATCCGCGGCGGTGACGGGCGTCCGATCGGGCTTCGTCTCGACACGGACGCCGCTTCGAAAGTGCACGAGGCTCGCCGCCGCCGCGGCCTCTGCCGCGGCCCGCGCCGTGGCGACGGCTCGTTCGAGGTCGAGGTCGCTCATGATCCAGGAGAGGTGCTTCGTGCGTCGCGCGGCCGTGCTCAGGCCGCTTGTTGTTCCGCGCGGGAGGAGAGCGCGGAGAGCAGCTTCTGCACGCTCGCCTTCGCGTCGCCGAAGAGCATGAGCGTGTTGTCGAGGTAGCAGAGCGGGTTGTCGACGCCCGCGTACCCCGCGGCCATGCCGCGCTTCAGCATGATCACGCGCCCGGCCTTCCACACCTCGAGCACGGGCATGCCGTAGATCGGGCTCGCGGGATCATCGAGCGCGCTCGGGTTGACGATGTCGTTCGCGCCGATGACGACGACGACGTCGGTCTGCTCGAAGTCCTCGTTGATCTCCTCCATCTCCTTGACGGCCTCGTAGGAGACGTTGGCCTCGGCGAGCAGCACGTTCATGTGCCCGGGCAGGCGGCCCGCGACGGGGTGGATGGCGTAGCGCGCCTTCGTGCCGCGCTGCTCGAGCAGCGTCGTGATCTCCTTGACCGCGTGTTGCGCCTGCGCGACGGCCATGCCGTAACCCGGCACGACGATCACGTTCTTCGCGCCGAGCAGGAGATCGGCCGCGCCGTCGATGTTCGTCTCGTTCACCTTCTTGGCAGGCTCGCCCTTCTTCGCCGCGGGCACCGCGCCGCCCTGCTCGCCGAAGCCCGCGAAGACCACGTTCCAGATGGAGCGGTTCATGGCCTTGCACATGATGAAGCTCAGGATCGCGCCGGAGCTGCCGACGAGCGCGCCGGTCACGATGAGCAGGTCGTTGCCGAGCATGAAGCCCGCCGCGGACGCCGCCCAGCCCGAGTAGCTGTTCAGGAGCGAGACGACGACGGGCATGTCGCCGCCGCCGATCGCGAGCACGAGGTGCGCGCCGAGCACGCTCGCGACGCCCGTGGAGACGAGCAGGTAGGGCACGCGCACGTCCGCGCCGCCGCGGAAGGCCGCGACCGCGAGGAAGACACAGGCGAAGACCATCGCCGCGTTCAGCGCGTGCCGGCCCGGGATCACGAGCGGCTTCGAGCCGAGCGTGCCGCGCAGCTTGAGGAACGCGATGACCGAGCCGGTGAAGGTGATCGCGCCGATGAACACGCCCGCGTGGATCTCCACGTGGTGCGCGACGTCCGGCGCTCCACCTTCGCGCACGCCGTTCATCTCGCTCGCGATGCCGACGAGCGCCGCGGCCGCGCCGACGAAGCTGTGCAGGACGGCCACGAGCTCGGGCATGCTCGTCATGGCGACGCGCGCCGCGAGCACCGCGCCGATCACGGCGCCCACGCCGATCGCCCCGCCGAGCAGGCCGAGATCCGAGGGGCCCGCTGCGAGGCTCGTGTTCTCGGGCGCCACGACGGCGCCGAGCGTGACGGCGACCGCGAGCAACATGCCGAGCGTGCCGAGGAGGTTGCCGCGGCGAGCCGTCTGCTGCGCGCTGAGCCCGCGGAGGGACATCACGAACAGCAGGCTCGCGACGAGGTAAGCGACGTTCACGAGGGTGATACGCATCGGCCTCTCACTTGCGGAACATGCGCAGCATCCGCTGCGTCACGAGGAAACCACCGGCCACGTTGATCGACGCGAGCAGGACCGCGACGGCCCCGAGCAGGGCCGCGACGGGCGCGCCGCCGCCGCCGACGTTCGCCGCGAGCAACATGCCGCCGATCAGGATGATGCCGCTGATCGCGTTGGTGACGCTCATCAGCGGCGTGTGGAGCGCGGGCGTGACGTTCCAGACGAGGTGCCAGCCGACGACACACGCGAGCAGGAAGACCGTCAGGTGTTGCACGAGCTCCTGGCTGCCGAAGAGGCCAACGGGCGTGAGGAACACGAGCGCGAGGACCGTGCCGATCCGCGCGGGCCACGGGCTCTCGGGGACCTCCGGCTTCGGGTGATGCGCGGGCGGTTTTTGCGCCGCGGGCGCGGGCGCGCCGCCCCGGATCTCGGGCCGCGGCGGCGGCCACTTGAGCTCACCCTCGAGCAGGACCAGCATCCCGCGCTGGATCTCGTCCTCGAGGTTGAGCTCCCACGTCTTCTTCTTGCCCATGATCTCGTCGAGCAAGTTGACGATCGTCATCGCGTAGAGCTCGCTCGCCTGCAGGGCCATCCGGCTCGTGAGATCGGTGTGGCCCACGATCGTCACGCCGTACCGCTCCACCGTGCGATCCCGCTCGGTGAGCGCGCAGTTGCCGCCTTGCTCGGCCGCGAGGTCCACGATCACCGAGCCGCGGTGCATGCCGACGACCGCGCCCGACGTGATGAGCTCCGGCGCCTTCTTCCCGGGGATCAGCGCGGTCGTGATGACGATGTCGCTCGTCCTGCAGTGCTCGGCGATGAGCTGCTGCTCGGCCGCGAGGTACGCGTCGCTCACCTCCTTCGCGTAGCCGCCCTGGCCTTCGCCCGTCTCGCCGTCGAACTCGAAGGGGACGAACTCGGCGCCCATGCTCGTGACCTGCTCGCGCACGACGGGGCGCGTGTCGAAGGCCTTCACCATCGCGCCGAGCGCGCGCGCGGCGCCGATCGCCGCGAGCCCCGCGACGCCCGCGCCGATGATGAAGACCTGCGCGGGCTTGATGCGCCCCGCGGCCGTCACCTGCCCGCCGAGCAGGCGCCCGTAGTGCGACGCGGCCTCGATCACGGCCCGGTAGCCGTTCACGTTCGCCGTCGCGCTGAGCGCGTCGAGCTTCTGCGCGCGCGTGATGCGCGGGACGGCGTCCATCGCGAGCACCGTCGCCTTGCGCTTGCCGAGCCGCTCGACGAGCTCCTTGTTCTGCGCGGGCCAGAGGAACGAGATGAGCTTCTGGCCGGGCCGGAACAGATCTGCCTCGTGCTCGCCCGTCTCCGGGTGCGCGGCCGGCGGGCGGACCTTCGTGATCACGTCGGCCTCGCGCAGCACGTCGGCCGCCTTCGGCGCGATCCGCGCGCCCGCCTCTGCGTAGGCCGCGTCCTCGAAGCCCGCGGCGGCGCCCGCGCCGCTCTCGACGATCACCTCGCAGCCCATCTTCACGAGCCTCCCGACGGACGCCGGTGTGGCCGCGACGCGCCGCTCGCGTGGCTCGATCTCCTTCAGCACGCCGATGGAGACCTTCGCCTCGCTTCCGGCGTCCTTCACCGACCCCCCTGGCTTCTGCGCCCCGCTCGTCGGCTCCGCGGAGGGCGCGGCGTTCGCGCCTGCCTTCACTTCTTCGACCATTGCGGCGCGAGTGTACGGGAAATTGTCGGGGCCGGGGTAGACTCCGGCGGTGGCTGTCGTCGTTCGTGTCCTCGAAGAGGCCGGTCAGCGGCTCGTGCTCCGTGATCTCGGCACACATCACGAGCTCCTGCTCGGCCAAACTCCCATCCTTTCCAGCAAAGCCCTCGAAACCGAGCGGGCGTTCGGCGCCCTCGCCGGCTCCCTCGGGGCGGGCCTCGCGCCCACGGTCCTGATCGGCGGGCTCGGGTTCGGCGCGACCCTCGCCGCCGCGCTGGCGGCCCTGGGGCCCGAGGCGCGTGTCGTCATCGTGGAGAAGCTCCGCGCCGTGGTGGAGATCGTCCGCGGCGAGCTCTCGCACGTGGCCCCGGGCGTGCTCGACGATCCGCGCGTCGAGCTCGTGCAGGGTGACGTCTCCGAGGAGATCGGCCGTCGTTCGGGGCTCGACGCCATCCTGCTCGACGTCGACAACGGCCCGGGCTGGGCGTCCTTCCGGACGAACGCGCGCCTCTACACGCAGGCGGGCCTCCGCGCCGCCTACGAGGCGCTCCGCCCGGGCGGCACGTACGCCGTGTGGAGCGGTTATCCGGCCGATGCCTTCCTCGCCGAGCTACGCAAGGCCGGCTTCTCGCCCTCGATCCTCCCGCTCCACGAGCGCGGGGTCGTGCGCGCGCGGGCCTACGTGGGGCGACGTCCGGGCTAACGCGCGACGAACCGCACCTCGACCTGCTTCGCGCCGAGCGCCCTCGCCAGCGCCGTGAGCTGCTTCTCCGCTTGCGCCCGCGCTCGGCGCATCACGTCCGGCGTCCGCGCGGCCGCCTCGATCGCGCGTTGCGCTTGCCTGCGGGCGTTCGCCTCGAGCTGCTCGTTCCGCTTCGCGAGCAGGTCCGTCGAGCGCGCGAACACGTACGTCCCGTCCTCGTCGAGCATCGCCGACAGCACCTCGGGCTCGGGCAGATCGAGCCGCGCGACCCCGGTCTTCGGGTCGAACGCCACGTCCTCTTCGCGCATCTTTCCGAGATCCACCCCGACGACCGCGCGCCCGACGGCCACGAGGAGCAGCGCGTCTTTGGCCTCCACGAGCCCGAAGAACGCGCTTTGCCGATCCGTCAGGTCGACGACCTTCTCCACGTGCACCTCGGCCGTCTCCAGCCGCGACACCTCGCGGATGGCGAGCAGCAACGACGGCGTCGGGCGCTCCGTGATCACGTGATCCGGCGGCGGCGAGAGCAACCTCGGCAGGAGGACGACGAGCGCGACGGCGAGCGTGGCGGCCACGACGTAGGCGAGCATCCGAGACGGGGCGAGCAGGGAGCCCAGGACCTTCTTCAGCGGATGGGGCGAGCGCTCGGACGAGGGATCGGGCACGACGTCGAGTGTAGCAGCAAAAGGCCACCTCACCATTTCGCGATGCGTCGTGCCTGCTTCCGGTGGTCGCGCGACATTCCACGGACAGCATACGGAATCGTGCCGATTGACAATCGTCGCATTCGACGATTCAATGGCCGGCGGCCCGTGGTTTCCGTTGCCCACGCGCCGATGCTTACGATTCACGTCATGACGACGATCGCGCTCGATCGTCGAGGAGAGGCACGTCATGCGCACCATGTCCCAATCCGCGGCCCTGCGCCTCGGTCAGGCCGTTCTTTCGCTCGGGATCCTGCTGGGGGGCCGCGAAGCGTTGGCCAATACATTGACGCAGAACAGCTCGTGGACGATCGACCGATCGGGTACGACGGCAAAATATCGCGTCGTTGCGTACGGCGACTCCATCTTCGCCGGGTACAATGGTAGCTTGTCCAACGTCGACAAGCGCGCCGCCACCTGGGTCCAGGGTGAATATCTCTCGAATAGCTGGAACAGCGACATCGAGGTCGTCCGGCGCACGAAGTCCGGCGCGAAGGCGGACGACATCTACAACAACAAGATCGTCAAGGAGAAGTCGTACATGCAGTCGACGAACACGCGTGTCGTCACCTTCGAGATGTGCGGCAACGACTTCCTCCAGGCGCGCGACAGCTTCGCCGGCCAGAGCGGCACCTGCAACTACGGCGTCCTCGACACGGCGCTCGCGAACTGCACGAAGTACCAGGAGCTCGCGATGCAGTTCATCAACACGAACGCGAACGCCGCGACGAAGAAGAAGATGATCATGAACCTCTACTACCCCGGCTACGCAGCCGACGACGGGCTCTCGAGCTGCACGGACGCGTCGACGGGGCAGAAGATCAACAAACAAAACGCCATGTTCCCGCGCCTGGCCCGCAGCAATTACCGGGCCTGCAAGTTCGCGGCCCAGTACGGGTTCGACTGCGTCGACGCGTTCGCGGAGTACATGGGCGCCGACTACGATTCGAATGGTGACGGAAAGATCGACGCCGACGGGCTCCGTTACATCCCGGGCGAGACCGAGGACGCCTACGTGACGCGTATCACGAGCACGCTGCGCGGCACGATCCGGGACGCGAACACCCATTTCGCGAACGCGAGCACGAGCTACGACTACATCCTCTCCGACAACACGCACCCCACGTATTATGGCAGCACCATTTACGTGGGCCTCTTCGGCGGCACGGGCACGGGCTCGGGCGCGCCGGAGTATTCGGGCAGCCAGATCGTGGGCGGGAAGAACCCGATCTGGAACAGGTACGGCCACGAGCGCGCCGGCTGGGCGCATTCGCTCTTCAACCCGCTCACGCCCTGATCGTCCCATGGTGAAGAGACGCCCTGCCGAGCGCTCGCGTGGATCCGTACGGCGCTCCGTCGACCGGGACGGCGTCGTCCATGTCGAGCACCGGCGGGGCCGTCTCCCCGGGGGGCCGATCGGCCTCGGCCTCGTCGCCGCGGGGATCCTCGCGTTTCTGTCGTGGAAATGGCGCGAGCCCTCGCCCGCGGAGGTGGCCTCGGGGCCGAAGCCTGGACAAACCGTGGAGGCGCGCGCGCCGGCGCGCCCCAAGGGCGCTCCGATGCTCCGGCTCATCGCGGCGCGACCTTCCCCGGAGGCCCCGAGCGCGCCGAATACACGCGCGATCGGGGCTGACGAGCCGGATCCGGAGGCCGAGGTGCCTCCGGACGAACCGGACGATGATCCCGACGAGGTCGGCGAGGAGGGCGCGCCGAGAGGCAAGACGGGCATTCACGCGTTTCCCTTGCCCGGCACGAAGAAGATCAAGCAGGGCCTCGTCGTCCCCGAAGATTTTTCGCTGCCGCCCGGCTACGTGCGTCATTACCAGGCCACCGACAAGGGCCGGATGCTCGAGCCCATCTTGCTCTACCACCCCGATTACGAGCTCGTCGACGAGAAGGGCCAGCCGATCCCGCTCCCGCCCGATCGGGTCGTCCCGCCGGACATGGCTCCGGAAGGGTTGCCCCTCGCCACGCTCGAGGTCCCCGAGGACGCGTACGCGGACCGCGACGAACAGGGCCCCGCCTCGAACGCCGATCCCGGACAAACCGACGTCGAGGAGGAAAAAAACGCGGACGGGGAGGAGCCATGAGCGCCGTCGCCCTCACGAAGCGCCTGCGCCGGGTCTGGAAAACGAAGCGCCTCCGTGATCGATTGTTGATCCTCTCGCTCGGCGCGTTCGCCTCGGCGTATCTGCTCTCGATTTGCAGCCGCACGACGCCCTCGTCGTATCTCGCATGTTTTTTCGTGTTCGTGCCCTGGCTCCTCACGATGGAACGCGTCGAGCGCCGCCGTGACGCGCTGCTCTCCGGCGCCCTGATGAGCGTCTTCTCCGTGGCGCTCGTCTTTCCCTGGTTCCCCGAGGCAGCGGCCTCGTATGCGGGCGCCTCGCCCGACCTCGTCTGGCCTCTCTTTTTGCTCCTCGCGCCCCTGCTCCAGCCGCAGTTTCTGGCGTTTGCCCTCGTGCGCCTCGCCGTGCGTCGCGCCGACCAGGCCCATACCACGCTCCGGGCCGCGATCGCCGCCTCCGCGGCGTACGTCGGCGTCGAGCTCGTCTTCCCCAAGCTCTTTTTCGACACCGTGGCGCTTGGCCTCCATCCCTCGGCCGCTTTTCGTCAAGGAGCCGAGCTCGTCGGCGTACACGGCCTCTCGTTCGTCTTGCTCCTCGTGAACGAGGGCCTCACCCATTCGATCGTGCGCCTCGCGCGGGCCCCGAAGGCCCGGGGCGCCGATCATCCGGCCCTGCCGGCGGCGCTCGTGCTGCTCGCCGTACTCGCCTGGTTCGGTCATGGCCGCGCGCGGCTCGCCGCGCTCGCCGCCGCGAACGGGGGGGCCGCGATCACGGTCGGCATCGTCCAGGCGAACATCACGAGTTACGACAAACTCCGCGCCGAGAAGGGCGCCTTCGAGACCGTCCGCACGATCCTCGATGCACATTTCAAGCTCTCGGACGGCATTCGCGCGCGGAAGCCCCTCGACCTCCTCGTCTGGCCCGAGACCGTCTACCCGACGACGTTCGGCGCGCCGAAGAGCGAGGCGGGCGCGGCCTTCGACGAGGAGATCGGCGTGTACGTGGCGAAGACGGGCGTCCCGCTCGTCTTCGGGGCCTACGAGGCCGAAGGAGACGACGAGTACAACGCGGCGTTCTTCCTGACGAACGATCCGAACGGCAAAGTGGCGCGCGCCTCGTACCGCAAGCGGATGCTCTTTCCGCTCACCGAGTGGGTCCCGCCGCTGCTCGATTCACCCGCCGTGCGCGGCGCGATGCCCTGGGCGGGGCACTGGAAGCGGGGGCCGGGCGCGCAGGTCGTGCGGGTGAATTCGTCCGTGCACGGCGAGATCAAGACCTTGCCGCTCATCTGTTACGACGTCCTTTTCCCCGGCTTCGTCGCCGAGGGCGCGGCGAAGGGGGCCGATCTCATCGTGACGCTCTCGAACGACTCGTGGTTCCCCGACGGGCGCGCGCCGCGGCTCCACCTCGTCTCGGCCGCGTTTCGCAGCATCGAGACGCGCCTGCCGCAGGTCCGCGCGACGAACTCCGGCATTTCGGCGATCGTCTCGCCCGACGGGGAGCTCCTCGCGCGGACGCGCTTCGACCAGGAGGACACGCTCGCCGCCGAGGTCCCGCGCGGCGCGCGCGTGGTGACGCCGATGGTCGCCTTCGGGCACCTGCGCGCGCCCGTGTTGCTCGCGCTCGTGGCGCTCTTGCTCGGCCAAACGTGGTGGCGCGCGGGCCGGCTCAGGCGAGCAGGTGCGAGAGGACGTAGCCGGGGACGAGCATGAAATAGGCGACGTCCGCGAGGATCTCGGCGGCGCGGCGGACGCCCTTTGCGCGACCGGGGAGCAGGTACGAGAGGCCGAGCGAGAGCACCTCCACGACGATACGTACGAGCCCCGCGTACACGACGAGCGCGCCGAGCACGCCCACCCACCGCAGGAGGAATGCGCTGACGTACGGGCCGAGGCCCATGAGGTGGTATTGCCCGAAGGGGCCACCAAATACGATGTACTGGTGCAGTCGGAAAAGGACGATCGCCAGGGCCAGCGGGAGGACCCCGTATTTCGCCACGAAATAGGGCCATCTCCGTCTTCCGTGCGCGCGCCGCGCCTCGGCGAAGCGGATCGCGGGGTGATCGAGCGCGAGGCGGGCCGCCGGTAGCACCTCGCCGAGGGCTTTTAGCAGCCCCGCCGGATCCCGGAGCGCGAGGCGGCGCTGGAAAGAGCGATTCGAGCCGAGCACGAGCCGGATCCCCGGGCCGGGCAGGGGCAATCGCCAGGGACGGACGCCCTCGATGGATGCCATGGGAATCTCGAATCGCTCGCGGCGGAGGTCGATGGCGAGCCTCTCGGGCCCGATCTGGGCTTTGCCGCGGTGAGCCCTGCCGAGGAGGAAGGCGACGAGGAGGGGGCCGCCGGAGAAGAGGGCGATACCGGAGGCGACGGCGAGCGGCGGCGCGGTCTTCGAGCCGGTCACCATATCGCCGACGATATGGGCGGCCACGTAGAGGACGTTGAGCAGGGCGGCGAGGCGAAGGGCCACGGCCAAGGTCCGCGCGGCCGGACCGTAGGCGTGGACGTCGAATTCGGCCATGCGTGCACGATAGCACGCGCCTCAGGCGATATCTTCCAGCTCGCGACCCCGCGTCTCCGGCAATGTGAGGAGGATCAGGGCGAGCGCGAGGGCCGGGAAGACGACCGTGGAAGCGACGGCCTTGCCCCACCCCACGGATTCGGCGGCGTACCCGACGAGCACGGGCGTGACGACCTGCGCGGTGCGGCCGAAGAGGTGGTTCGACCAGCCGAAAGCGTCGCTGCGCAGCTCCGTGGGGAAAAGCTCGGCGTTGTAGGCGGCGAGCACGGAGCCCGTCGCGGTGATGCCGCCCATGGCGAGGACGAGCGAGACGAGGACGACGGCGGAGGACCCCGCGAGATAACAACCGAGCGTGCCGGCCACGACCGAGAGGTAAATGAGGATCGAGGCGCCGCGCCGCCCGAGGGTGTCGAGCAGCTTCGCGGCGGCGAATGCGAACGGCATTCCGGCGATGGCGGCGATGGAGATGTAGAGCCCCACGCGCCCCTCCGTGTAGGCGCGTTCCCCCATCGCGTGTTCTTTCCAGAAGGTGATCGCGTTCGTGGTGCAGGCGTAGGTGAGCATCCAGATGACCGCGAGCAGGAGCATGCGGTCGCGGTGGGGAGGCGCGAGGATCCGCGTGAAGGACCTGTTCACGAGGCTCGTGCCCTCGACCTGCTCGGTGAAGCGGCGCGTCTCGCGCAGGGATCTGCGGGCGACGGCGAGCAAGAAGAGCGGCGCCGTGCCGAGCACGTAGATGCCACGCCAGCCGAGCGGCGAGGCGACCACGGCGGGCGTGATCCCCGCGCAGACGATGGCGCCGACGCCGGTCAGTGCATTCAGCACGCCGATGTACAGGCCGCGGCGATCGGCGGGGAACTCCTCGGCGGCGACGACGAGGGAGAGCGACCACTCGGCGATGAGGAAAAACCGCGCGGCGACCTGGGCGGCGCCGAACGTGAAGGGCCCGCGGGAGAGCGCGGTGAGCGCGGTGCAGACGGCGTAGCCGAGGATCGTGACCGCGAGGACGCCGCGCCTCCCCGCGCGATCGGCGTACCGGACGAGCGCGTAGGAGAGGATCGAGCCGGCCATGATGACGCCGACGAGCCAGCCGGCACCGCTCGGGGACAGGCCCATTTCGGCGCGGATGGCGGGCAGGAGCTGGGTGAGGGCGAAGGTGTCGAACCCCTCGAAGAAGCTCGCGACGCCGAGGAACACGAAGAGGCGGCGGTGGTATCGGTCGTCGCGCATCGGGCCGCTTTCGTGCGTATCAGGGAAAGGGCGCCTCCACAACCGCGGAGAACGTGGTTAGATCCGGCCAAACCTGCTTGGTTCGTCCGCGGCTTGACGAGCGCCGCGATCTCGGGTAGTTGCGTCTTCGAGGTTGCCGAGAGACAAACATGCGTTACCACGCGGACCTCCATGTCCATTCGAGATATTCTCGCGCCACGAGCTCCGACTGTGACCTGTTCCACCTCGCCTGGTGGGCGCGGCGCAAGGGGATCGCGGTCGTCGGCACCGGGGATTTCACGCATCCGGCCTGGCGGGCGGAGCTCCAGCGGCAGCTCGTCCCGGCCGAGCCGGGGCTCTTCCGGCTCACGCCCGAGCTCGAGCGGGCCGTCGACGCGCGGCTCGAGGGGCCCTGCCGCGGGCCCGTGCGGTTCATGCTCTCGGTCGAGATCTCGACCATTTACAAGAAGGGCGAGCGCGTCCGGAAGGTGCACCACCTCGTGTACGTGCCCGACTTCGAGGCGGCCGAGCGGTTCGTCGCGGCCCTCGCCCGCGTGGGCAACCTGAGCGCCGACGGACGGCCGATCCTCGGCCTCGACTCGCGCCACCTCCTCGAGATGGTGCTCGCGTCGAGCCCCGGCAGCTTCCTCGTCCCGGCGCACATCTGGACGCCTTGGTTCTCCGTGCTCGGCTCGAAGGCGGGGTTCGACGCGGTGGAAGAGTGTTACGGCGACCTCGCGCCGCACGTCTTCGCCCTGGAGACGGGGTTGTCGTCGGATCCGGCCATGAACTGGCGGCTCTCGCGGCTCGACCGCTACCGCCTCGTGTCGAGCTCGGACGCCCACTCGCCGCCGAAGCTCGGGCGCGAGACCACGGTCTTCGACGGGCCGGTCGATTATTTCTCCCTGCGCCGCGCGCTCGAGACGGGCGAGGGTTTCGTCGGGACGCTCGAGTTTTTCCCCGAGGAGGGCAAGTACCACCTCGACGGCCACAGGGCCTGCGGCGTGCGCCTCGAGCCCTCGGAGACGCTCGCCCGCGGCGAGCTCTGCCCGACCTGCGGGCGCCCCGTCACCGTGGGCGTCTTGCACCGCGTCGAGACGCTCGCCGACCGCGACGAGGGGTATCGCCCCGAGAACGCCGCCGATTTTCGCTCTGTCGTGCCGCTGCCGGAGGTCCTCGCCGAGCTCGCCCGCGTGGGGCCGTCGAGCCAGGTGGTCGAGCAGAGCTACCGGGGCCTCTTGTCACGGCTCGGGCCCGAGCTCTTCATCCTGGAAGAGGCGCCGCTCGAGGACATCACGCGGGCCGGATCGTCCTTGCTCTCCGAGGGGATCGCGCGGATGCGCGCGGGGCAGGTGATCCGCGAGGCCGGCTACGACGGCGAATACGGCAGGATCCGGCTCTTCTCGCCGGACGAGATCACGCGAAGGCTCGTGGTCGCGCTCCTCTTCGACGACCCTGAGCCCTCCGCGCCGCCTCCGAAGAAGCCCGCGCCCCGCGCGCCCGCGGACAAACCGGTCCGCAAGAAAAAGGTCACGGACGGCGAGCCCGGCGTCTCCCTGTTCGCGCCGCGCCTCGACGCGGCGGCCGCGACCGAGGGGCCGCGGTCCTTGCTCGACGGCCTCGACGCCGATCAACGCGCGGCGGCCGAGGTCGTGCGGGGGCCTTTGCTCGTCGTCGCGGGGCCGGGCACGGGCAAGACCCGCACGCTCACGCATCGAATCGCGCACCTCGTCCACGATCGGGGCGTCCTGCCCGAGCAGATCCTGGCGATCACCTTCACGCGCCGCGCGGCCGACGAGATGCACGAGCGACTCGTCGTCCTGCTCGGCGACGTCGGCGCGCGCGTCCCGGCGATGACGTTCCACGCGCTCGGGCTCCTGATCTTGCGTGAATACGGGGATCGCGCCGAGCTGGGGATCGCGACCGAGCGTGAGCGCATCGGCCTGCTCATGGAGAAGCTCTCCGTGACCGAACGAAAAGCCGCGCAGCTCTGCGCGTCGATCTCGCGCTGGAAGCGGCGCGTCGCGCGGCGCGCCGAGGCCCTCGAACGATTCCCCGACGAGCTCGCCCCGGGCTCCGACCTCGACCGGGCCTGGACCGCATACGAGGAGGGGCTCGGCGCGCGCGACCTCGTCGATTTCGACGACCTCGTCACGCTCGCCGTCGAGCTCCTCGAGGCGCGCCCCGACGTGCTCGATGCTCTGCGCCGGCGCTTCGTGCATGTCTCGGTCGACGAGTTCCAGGACGTGGACGAGCGGCAATACCGCCTCTTGCTCCTGCTCGCGGGCGAGGCCCAGAACGTCTGCGCGATCGGCGACCCGGACCAGGCCATTTATGGATTCCGCGGCTCGGACGTCTCGTTTTTTTTCCGGTTCCGGGCTGATTACCCTGCGGCGAGCGTGGTGCGCCTCGGGAAGAACTATCGCTCGACGCGCACCATCGTGGACGCCGCGCTCGGCGTCATCGCGCCCTCGCCGACGGTCGGCGAGCGCGTGCTTCGCCCGCTCATCGAGGATCGCAGCCGCATCGTGATCCACGAGGCGCGCTCGGCGCGCGCCGAGGCGGAGTGGGTCGTGCACGTGATCGAGCGCCTCGTCGGCGGGACGTCGCTCCATTCGATGGATACGGGCCGCGTCGGGCCCGGGGAGGGGGAGGGCAGCCACGCGTTCGGCGAGGTGGCCATTCTCTACCGGACCGACGTGCAGGCCGAGGCGCTCGTCGAGGCGCTGCGCCGCGCGGGGATGCCATTCCAGCGGCGCACGCACGATCGGGTGCTGGAGCGGGCGGCGGCGATGGTGATCATGAAATCGTTTTTGGCAACACTCGCGCCGGGCGCGCCGCTCGGTCCTTCGCTCGAGGCGGCCGCGGCGCGGGTCCGGGAGGAGGTCGCGGCGCCGACGGGGCCCGAGGGAGGCGAGGGCGAGGCGGGCCCGTCGTTCGGCGAGGCCGACGTCGACGCGGCGCTCGTGGTGCTGCGGGCCATTGCGGCGCGATCGGGCGAGGACGCCGCGCGATTTCGTATGGAGGTCGGGCTCGAGGTGGAGGTGGACACGTGGGATCCGCGGGCGGAGCGGATCTCGCTGCTCACGCTGCACGCCTCGAAGGGCCTCGAGTTCCGGGTGGTGCTCGTCGTGGGCTGCGAGGACGGCCTCTTGCCCTTACGCTTCCAGGGCCGCGAGGAGGAGGCCGACGTGGCCGAGGAGCGGCGGCTCTTTTATGTGGGGATGACGCGCGCGAGAGAGCGGCTCTTCCTTTCGTATACGCGCGAGCGAATGCGCCACGGCAAGGTGGTGCCCGCGGAGGCCTCGCCGTTCCTGCGCGAGATCGCGGAGCGGCTCGTCACCGAGGATCGAGCGGATCTGGCGGAGAAGGCGGGGCCGCGGCGGAAGCAGCTCACGTTGTTTTGATCAAGGGCAGTCGAGCGTGTGGACCGAGCCCGCCACCTCATTGGTGAAGAGCCTGATCTGCGCCTTGACGGGCTCCGGCGCGGCGCCCGTGTTCTTGCAGCAGACCCTGGCCGAGACCTCGTCCTCGCCGGTGACGTGTAGCCCCCGCGCTCCCTTCGGCGACACGACCTTCGCCACGGGCGGCGTCGTCGCCAGCCACACCGACTCGCCCGGATCGAGCTCGGGACAGCGCAGGGTCAGCGCGACGCAGCGGTGCCCCTCGTCGCTCGTGGTGCTCTCGCTCGAGCTCGCGCACGCGGGCTTCAAGTGGACCGGGGGATGCTTGATGAAATCGGGCTGCGGCTCGGCGAGGGCCGCCGTCCCTCGTTCACCGCTCCCCTGTGTCGCCGTCGCCTGTGGCGCCGGCTTCGAGGCCTCCTCGTCGCGCCGCGTGCAGCTCGCCGTGACGAAAAGGAGGAGCGCGCTCGCCGCCACCACGCGGCTCGTGTCGCAAGACGTTCGAGACATTTGCCTCGGCATTACCACGCGCCGCTGCCGCTCGCCCGCCGTGCGACATCATGACGCACGGGCTTTTTGGCTCGTCGTGGTACCCCACCGGCCACGGACTGGAAGGAGTACACGATATGAAACACACGCCGATCACGATCCTGACCTTCGCGGTCGCGCTCGCCACGAGCGCCGCGGCCGAGGCGCACATCAGCGCGGTGAGCCCGACGGCCATCGCCAACAAGACCACCGTCGTCGAGCTCGGCGTCGGTCACGGCTGCGAAGGCTCGGACACGTATGCCATCACCGTCGACATCCCCAAGGGCATGACCTCGGTGCGCCCGATGTGGAGCGATTTCGGCAAGACCTCGCTCACGTACGACCCGGTGGATCCCGCGCTCGTGACGAGCGTGACGTGGCAGAAGGACGACGCGGACGCCCTGCCCGGCGACTCGAATTATTACAAGCTCGCGTTCCGCGCGCGGGTCCCGAACGCGCCGTTCACCTCGATTTATTACAAGGTCCATCAGGTCTGCCGCGCCGCCGACGCGACGCTCTCGTACGCGGAGTGGGTCGCGCTGCCGGGCGAGATGGGCGAGCCCGCCGCCGCGCAGGTCATCGTCCCCGATCACCTCCCGGGCTGGAACAAATACACCGTGCCCGTCGACATCGCGGACCTCGGCGTCTTCTTCAAGGACGCGCTCATCGTGTGGCGCGGCGCGGACGCCTACAGCTTCAACGACAACACCGTCGAGCTCATCCAGGGCACGGACGGCGTCACGTTGCTCGCGGCGGACGGGGTGAAGGCGAACGATGAAATCTGGGTCCGTTACTAGCCGGGAAAGGAGCCGTCATGAAACATTGGCTCTTCCCGATCATCGCCGCGGCTTGCCTCTGGGGGTGCTCCGACGAGCCGAGCTCCACGCCGAGCGGCAGCGGCGGCGGTAGCTCCTCGAGCTCGAGCTCCGCCGGCGGAGGGGGCGGCGGGTCACCTGCGGCGCGGGTCTCGTGTATCGACGCGCCGGACGTCCTGGCAAGGCCGCCGAGCGGAGCGTTGCCCTGCGAGTACGTCCCGCCCGGCCTCAGCCTGCCCCGATGACGTCGGCGGCGACGCCATGCGACAGAACGTCGCATGGTCGGTCGTCGCTCGCCGGGTGATACTGCCCGGCCCATGCGTACCCGCAATCTCGCATTTTGCCTGCTGCCCTTTCTCTCGGCGCCCTTCGGGGGCTGCACCCTCGAACCTCTCCCCGCCGTCGTGCAAGACGAAAGCGACGGCGGCGGAGGGGCCGGAGCTGACCTCGGACCGAACGAGCTGCCCTGCGACGTGCGTGAGGTCGTCGAGGTGCTCTGCTCGAGCTGCCACGCTTCCCCCGTCGCGGCGGGAGCGCCCTCGCCCCTGCTCTCGCGGCACGATTTCCTCGCGCCGCATCCGAGCTCCGGGAAGACGGTCGGCGAACGGAGCCTCGAGCGGATGAAATCGGCGGCGGCGCCGATGCCTCCCCCCTCCGAGCCCCCCGCGTCCGCGGGCCAGGTGGCCATCTTCGAGCAATGGGTGGCGGCGGGGATGCCGCCGGGGACGTGCGGGGCCATCCCGGCCAAACCTGCGGAGACCACCTGCGCGAGCGGCGAGACCTGGGATCCGAGCGCGACCCCGACCGCGCAGATGAACCCGGGCCTCGCGTGCCGCGCGTGTCACAAGACCCAGGCGTCGGACTTCAATTACTTCTTCATGGGGACGGTGTTCCCTGCGTTCCACGAGCAGGACCTCTGCATGAGCCCGCCGCCTGCCGGCGCGAAGGTCGAGATCCTCGACGCGACGGGCCAGGTGACGATGACGCTCACGCCGAACGCCGCCGGCAATTTCATGTCGAGCGCCGTCGCGGCGGGCGTGCCCGTCCCCTACACGGCGCGGCTCGTCGCGAATGGGCGCGCGCGTTCCATGAACGGGCTCCAGACGGACGGGGATTGCAACAAGTGCCATACCGAGCAGGGCGCCGAGGGGGCGCCGGGCCGGTTGGTCTGGCCGCGCGACTATGACGCGAAACCCCCGCCGACCCCGCCCGTGCTCGTCGACCTCATCCCGATGGGTGACGCGCTGCACGTCGTGTGGACGTCGTCGGGCTGCGACAAGATCCTGCTCCTCCGCAACGAGGACGGCGGCGCGTTCTCGCTCGCCTACACGCTCGCGGGCAGCACGACGGAGCAACACGACGACGGCGCGTATTCGGCGGCGACGGTGTACTGCTATCGCGCGCAATGCAGGGCAGGCGGCGTGACGAGCGCGGATTCGAACGAGCTCTGCGGGAGCCCGTGACATCGGCGTCCCGGGAGGTCCCGGAACCTGCCCGAACGATGTTCCTCATCGATCCGCGACGTCCCGGAACCTCCCTGAACGATGTTCACATCGGTCCGGGATGTTCCGGAACCTCCCTGAACGATGTTCCCCATCGACCGGCGACGTCCCGGAACCTCCCTGAACGATGTTCCCCATCGATCCGGGATGTGCCGGAACCTACCTGAACGATGTTCACATCGATCGGGGGTGTCCTGGGACCCGCTCGGACCTTGCCGCTTCCGCTCCCACCCCCCGAGCGGTATCCTCACCCCCGCCCATGATCCTCGAATGCCGTCACTGCGGCGCACCGCTCGACGTGAAGCCGGACGCTTCGCTCACGAAGTGCCGCTATTGCGGCGTCACCAGCGAGCGCCGCCTCCTCCGGACCCTCGCGGCCGTGACCCCGCGTGATTTCCGCCCGCCGAGGCAATGGGTCCCGCCTCCACACGTCCCGGCGCCGTCGAACAAGCCGCTCAGCTATCACGCAGGCGTGTCCGTGTTCGGGGCCCTCGTCGCCGCCTTCCTCGTGCTCGTCGTCGGCGTCACGGTCGTGGTGAACGTCCGCGGGCGCGGCGTGTCGGGCAGCGGGCCGTTCGGGGCGAGCACCTCGCCGAACGACCTCGCGGCCGCGCAGATCGACCTGCCGCGGGCGAGCCTCGCGAAGGCGCTCGGCGGCAGCAGCCTGGGCTCCAGCCTGCTCAGCGTGCCCCTGGGGCACGATCGGTACCAGAGCGTCTCGTTCATGTTCGATGAAAAGGAGCCCGCGTATCCGAAGAGCTTCTCGCTCGTCCCGCGCAGCGGCGCGCGCGCGGATCCACGCGTGAGCGAGGCCCTCGGGAGGCGCCTCCACGGCGGGCTGAAGGACGGAAACTGGAACTGGGCGGGCCTCGTCTCCGTGAGCGTCGACGCGAGGTCCGGCACCGTGGCCGCGTCCGTGCAAAGGGTCCTCGGGCCCGGGAGGAGCCCCAACCCGCACGCGAAGGCGCAGCTCGTCGCCTTGTGGAAGCTCGTCCTCGGCGCCGTCTTCGACGTCCCGGTCGAGCCGAGCTCCGACGAAGCCCGCCTGCTCGGCGCGCCGCACCGGTTCGGCTCGCTCGCGACGCTCGACACCACGACGACCGTCGACAAGGCCGCCGAGACCTTGACCCGCAGGTTCCCCGGCGCGATCGCGAAGACGTTCATCCACCTCGACGTCACGATCGCCGTGGATCACCCGCTCGTGCGTGAGGTCGCGCTCTCCTTCCGCAACGAGGAGGGCGGGTCGATGTCGACCGCGCACCTGCGCGGGACCCAGGCCTTCCCGGGCCGCCGCGAGGCCTTCGCCACGTGCCTCGAGGGCCACCTCGGCAAGCCCGAGGTGTCGGATCGCGATTACGTGAACAAGAAACGTGACTATCGCTTCACGGCCGGCAAGGCCTGGCTCAACGTGAACGAGGACGCGGCGTTCGTGAATGGGCACGGGCATCGGATCCAGGCCGCCGACTGGGGGCGGATCGTCCACGCCGTCGACGCCTGCCGTTGACCCTCGCCGGAGCAAGCATTGCAATCCATCATCAAGGTCTTCGAGGACAACCACATCGAGCCGCCGTGGTCGTACGTCGCGGTCTTCGCGCTCGACGTCCTCCTGCTGCTCGCGCTCGCCTTCTGCCTCCGGGAGCTCCGGCGCGCGCGCCGCGCGGCCGTCGAGGCGGACGCCGTGGTCAAGCCCGACGCGCCGCTCTTCGAGGGCGCGCGCTTCGTCGCCGGGGTCGTCGAATTCGCGCGAGGCGAGGAGCAGGCCGTGCGGGTGACGATCACCCAGGAGGGCACGGAGCAGGTCGACAAGAACAACAACAAGTCGCACACGTGGGAGGAGCGGGGCCGCGAGGTGGAGGCGCGGCCCTTTTATCTGTGTCAACCGGGCGGCGAACGTGTCCGGATCGAGCCGCCGGACGACGTGATGCTCGTCGACACGCTCGATCAAAAAGAATGGCTCGCGCCGGCGCAGCGCAAGCGACGCGCCGAGCTCTTGCCGGGGGAGTGGGCGGTGGTGGAGGGGCGGCTCTACAAGGCGCCCGATCCCGAGGCGGACGGGCAAGCCGCCGGTTATCGCCAGGCCGCCGCGACGGGCTGGGTGATGCGGCCCTCGCCGCAGAAGGGCATGCACGTGTCCACGGAGGGCCTCTCACGCCGCCACGAGCTCCGCGCGCGGGCCTTCCAGTGGACGTGCCTGTGGGTGGTGCTCCTCGGGCTCTTCATGAACGCCCCGCTCTTCACCTACCGCGCGCGGCTCTTCCTGGGCGAAAACGTGGTCGCGACGTACCAGGGCAAGCGGGTGTACACGTCGACCAGCAAGGGGAAACAGAAGAACCATTACACCGTCCACGTCACGTACGAACGGGCGCCCGAGGAGGGAGGCCTCATCGACGTCGACGACGACGATTACGACGAGCTGCCGAATCAGAGAGGCGAGATCTGGGTCCGGCGCGTGCCGCTCTTCGAGGCCGCGACGGCGCTCGGGCAGGGCAGCTCCGTGTGGAGCGTGCTCTGGGTCGCCGCCGCGTTGATCGTCGGGCTCGCCTGGCTCCGCGTGCAGAGCACGCACGGTTATCGACGCTGGTACGAGGGGCGCGTCGTCGACAAAGGCCGAGGGCCGCTGCCCGTGCAGACGAACGAGCGGTTTTTGGCGGACGATCCGGTCGCCCTCGCGGCGCGGAAGAGGCGGGGCCTGCCGCGGAGCGCGCGCAGGCCGTACCACGTCGAGGGGATCGATCTGGATTGAGTGCCTATTTCGTGACGTCGAGGCGCTTGCCCTTCGGGCCCTCGATGTCCGCGAAGAAATCGCTGCCCTTGTCGTCGACCACGATGAACGCCGGGAAATCGACGACCTCGATCTTCCAGACGGCCTCCATCCCGAGCTCGGGGTATTCGAGCACCTCGACCTTCTTGATACAATCCTTCGCGAGGCGCGCGGCCGGGCCGCCGATCGAGCCGAGATAGAAGCCCCCGTGTTTCTTGCAGGCCTCCGTCACCGCCCGCGAGCGGTTGCCCTTGGCCAGCATCACGTACGAGCCGCCATTCGCCTGGAAGAGGTCGACGTACGCGTCCATGCGGCCCGCGGTCGTCGGCCCGAACGAGCCCGAGGCATACCCCTCCGGCGTCTTCGCGGGGCCCGCGTAATACACCATGAAATCCTTCATGTACCCGGGCATGCCCTCGCCCCGATCGAGCCGCTCCTTGATCTTCGCGTGCGCGATGTCCCGCGCCACGACCATCGGGCCCGTGAGCGAGAGGCGCGTCTTGATGGGATACCGCGAGAGCTCGGCCCGGATCTCGCTCATCGGGCGGTTCAGGTCGATCCGCACGACCTCGCCGCCGAGCTCGGCGTCCGTCGTCTCGGGCAGGTACTTCGCCGGGTCGCGCTCGAGCGCCTCGAGGAAGATGCCGTCCTTCGTGATCATCGCCCGCGCCTGCCGGTCGGCCGAGCACGAGACCGCGATGCCCACGGGGCACGAGGCGCCGTGGCGCGGCAGGCGAATCACGCGGACGTCGTGGCAGAAGTATTTGCCGCCGAACTGCGCGCCGATGCCCGTCCGCTGGGCGATCGCGAGGATCTGCTGCTCGAGGCCCACGTCGCGGAAGCCACGGCCGAGCTCGTTGCCCTCCGTGGGCAGGCTGTCGAGGTAACGCGCGGACGCGAGCTTCGCGACCTTGAGCGTCTGCTCGGCCGAGGTGCCGCCCACGACCACGGCGAGGTGGTAGGGCGGGCAAGCGGCCGTGCCGAGCGCGCGGATCTTCTGCTCGACGAACGCGAGCAGGCTGTCCGGGTTCAGGAGCGCCTTCGTCTCCTGGTAGAGGTAACTCTTGTTCGCCGAGCCCCCGCCCTTGGCCATGAACAGGAACTTGTAGGCGTCGCCCTCGGTCGCGAAGAGCTCGATCTGCGCCGGCAGGTTCGTCTTCGTGTTGACCTCGCGGTACATGTCGAGCGGCGCGAGCTGCGAGTAACGCAGGTTCGTCGTGCGGTAGGTATCGGCGATGCCACGCGCGAGCGCCGCCTCGTCGTTGCCCTCCGTGAGCACGTGCTGGCCCTTCTTGCCCATCACGATCGCCGTGCCCGTGTCCTGGCAGGAGGGCAGGACGAAGCCGGAGGCGATGTTCGCGTTCCGGAGCAGCTCCATCGCGACGAAGCGGTCGTTCGAGGAGGCCTCCGGGTCCTCGAGGATCCGCGCGAGCTGGGCGAGGTGGCCCGGCCGGAGCAGGTGCGCGATGTCGCGCATGGCCTCGCGCGCGAGGAGCGTGAGGCCCGCCGGCTCGACCTTCAAGAACGTCCTTCCCGCCGCCTCGATCGTGGAGACGTGGTCCTTCGTGACGAGCCGGTAGGGCGTCTCGTCCTTGCCGAGGGGGAGCATGTCCTGGAACTGGAAATCGCTCATCGGGCAAAGGTGTACCCGAGGCAGCCGGCGTATGCCAAGGGCGGCGAAGGGGCGGCCTCGCTGCGAAGGCCTACATCGGCAATTTTCTTGGAAGATCCAGGGGGCCCCGCCCTTGACTGGCGACGACATGGATGGATAAAGGAACTCGATGCTCCAGGTCCTCGACGCAGACGAAGAGTATCTGGTCGGCACCCGGGGCCACGTGTTCGTGACCGTGTGGGGCAGGATCAGCCTCGATCGCATCCGGCGCGTGATCGCCGTGCAGCGATGGCTGATCGAGGAGTCCGACCACGACGCGAGGTCGTTCGGCTCGATGAGCGTGCTCGTGCCGCATCGGCTCGCGGTGCCCGACACCGTCGACGCCGAGATGCGCAAGCTCGACGACTTCTTTGCCCCCTACGTGCTGGCGAGCGCGGTCGTCGTCGAAGGTGAAGGCATGCGCTCGACCCTCCTGCGCGGCACGGCCAGGGCGACGAGCCTGCTCAAGCCCCGGAGGTACCCGGAGAAGCACTTCGGCGAGATCGGGGAGGCCGCCCGGTGGCTCGTCTCGCAGATCGGGAAGCTGCCGGCCCAGGCCATCACCGCCGAGGATCTGGCCTGGGACATCGCCGAGGCGCGGGCGCTGCACCATCACATCATCTGAAGCGCGGAGCTTTCACGCGACGTCATTCGACGTCACGCGACGTCACTCGACGTCGAGGGGCACGACCTCGACCGAGGGGCGATCGCCGGAGCGCTTCACGTACACGAGGTGCTGGAGCGGCACGGAGTGCCACGTCGAATGGTCGCGCGTGAGCGGCTCGGAGGCGACGATACACGAGCTCGCGTCCTCGTCCGCCGCGAGCATGCGCCATTCGCCGTCGTAATGGCCGTACGATTTTCCGATCGTGTACCATATCCGGAGGAGCCGCTCCTCCGGCGGATGGTAATCGTCGCCGAGCCCTTCGTGATTGCCGAGGCCGTAGCTATAACAGACCGCGACGAGGTCGTTGCCGTCGGAGAGGAAGAGGTTCATCGGGGAGAACGTGCGGATCCCGAGCTCACGCCGGATCCCCGCGACGATACGCAGCGCGGAGGTGACCCCGCGGGCGATGTCGAGGGCGCCGAGGTCCGCGCAAGGATCGGGGAGCTGCGAGAGCAGGAGCGCGTAGAACCACTCGCTGTCGGTGGTGCCGTGGATGGCCCGCGCGAGCTCGGGCCGGATCTTCGGCAGGAGCGCGAACTTCATCTCGTCGAACCGCGCGAGCTGCCCATTGTGGGCGAGGGCGAGCCGGGCGCCCTCGAACTGGAACGGGTGCAGGTTCTGCTCGTGGATGACGGCCCGCGTGTCGTAAGGCACGCCGCGCAGGTGCGCGAGCAGGGCCGTCGCGCGCACCTTCGCCCCGAGCGCGCGCAGGTTCCGATCGTAGATGGCGAGCTGCGTGCTGCGGTAGACGAAGGGCACATCCGGGCGCTCGGAGCGAGCGTCCCACGCGAGCAGGCCGGAGCCCGCGAGGTTCAGCCGCGTGTAGAACGCGGCCTGGTGGGTCTGGTTCACGAACGAGACGTCGGGTTTGTAGAGCAGATCCTCGAGCGGGATCGGCTCGCCGAGGTAGGCGAGGACGCGGCACATGGCTCGTCCTGTGTCACCCGGGACGCGCGCGCTTGCAAGGCCCAAGGCGCGGCTTTGCGAGCCCGCCTCGCCCGAAAGTGGTATCGTCCCTCGTCGAAGGGGCGATGACGCGTGCAGGACCGACGACGAAACATCGGTGGGGCGGTGGGCGCGCTCGCGATCGCGGGGCTTCTCACGGGCGCGGGGCCCGCGCGGGCGGGGGATCCGTCACACGTCGCGCTCTGGCGCCTGGAGGCGCACGGCGCTTATTTGCATGGAGATCGGCGGCTCGGGGCGGGCACGCTCGCGCCTTACAACGGCTACGGGTTCTGGGCGCGGGCCGGCCTCTCGGAGTTTCCGTGGAAATGGCTGGGGTACGACGTCCTCGCGCACGTCGGCGTCGTCGGCACGCCCGAGGGCGCGTTCGACGTGGGGGCCGAGGGCGCCGTCGCGTTCGCGCCCGCGCGCTGGAGGGGCAGCGTGGACGGCTCGGTGATCCTCGGCATCGGCGGAGGCTTCGGGCTCGAGCGCCCCGCGTGGCTCGGCCGCGCGGGCACGGGGTATCCGCTCTTGATGGCGCGCCTCACGCTCAAGCCGAAGAGGTCGATGCGGTTCTTCGCGTCGTTCCGTTTCACGCCCATCACGTCGGACGAGGGCTGGGTGCGCTCCTACGATCTCGAGGTCACGGGCGGCCACAAATGGTGGTATCTCGGCCTCCGGGGGCGGATGGACGACGTGACGCAGGGGGATCCCGAGCGATTGTACCGCACGTACTGGCTCGGCCCGACGGCGGGATTGGTGATTCGATGAGACGGGCGCGAAGCGACGTCGTTGGTTTCGCCGTGCCGCTGGCCTCGCTCCTGCTCGTCGGCTGCGGTCTCGACCCCGTGCGGGAATCGGAGTGGGTCTCGACGCGGGACATGCGGCTCGACGTGCGGGCGCTCGACGACGGCGTCGCGGCCGCGATCGACGTGCGGGTCGAGAGCCCCATCGGCTCCGTCGTGCTCACGGGCGGCGACGCGCTCCTCGTCACGGTGGACGGGGCGCGGCGGCCGATGAGCGAGGGAGAGCGTAATGGCGCGCCGACGTATTCGGCGCAGCTCGACGCGCTCTCGGGCGATTTCCTCCTCGACCTCGAGAGGCCAAACGATCGCGACGTGCGCGGCGTCGTCGTCGAGGTCCCGCCTCCTTTCACCCTCACGGCCGAGGGGCTCACGCAGGATCTGCCGCTCACGCTCGGCTGGGATCCCGATCCCGAGGGGGCCTCGGTCTCGATCGTGGTCCAGGGCGATTGTCTCGACACGGTGACGCGCTCGCTCGACGAGGACACGGGCGCGCTCGTGTTCACCCAGGCCGAGCTTCGGCCGCCGCCCGCCGGCCCGCCCCTCGCTCCTTGCGCCCTCCAGGTGACGGTGTCCCGAACGAGCGCCACGCAAGGCGTGCTCTTCTCGACGACGCCCGGGGGTTCTATCGTCACGAGCGCCGAGCAACGCAGGGACATCGCCGTCACCTGGACGCCCTGATCGTCCGCCGCCGTATCTCCTTACTTTCGCCGATTTCTCGGCGGACCCGCGCGCTTGACACCGGTCCGGAACCACGGCATCCAGCGTGCCCCTCGCATGCGCATTCGCTCGCACCTGCTGCTTCTCGCGTTTGGCGTCATCTTGCCGGTCGCGGGATTCTCCGGCTACCTGACGGCGCGGCTCGTCGAGCACGAGCAACAGACGTTCGCGCAAGGATCGATCGAGCGGCTGCGCTCGACGATGAGCGCCGTCGACGCGCAGGTGCAAGGGCAGATCACGGCGCTCCACGCGCTCGGCTCCCTGAAGGCGCTGGAGGAGGGGGACCTCGAAGCGTATCACGAGGAGGCCGTCCGTGTCCTCGGGTCCCAGCCGGCCTGGATGAACGTCGTCCTCGTGCTCCCCGACGGAGCGCTGGTCGACAACGCGGTGGCTCCGTCTGCATTGAAGAAGCAGCGGTATGTCGTGGATACCGAGGTCGCGACGCGGGCGGCGGGCACACGCGCGCCTGCGATCGGCTCGATGGTCGAGAGTCCATCCCTGCAGAAGCGAGGGGTCTACGTCGGCGTGCCTGTGATGTACGGTGAGCAGGTCCGGTACGTGTTGCTCGCGTTCATCAAGCCCGAGTTTTTCCTGACGCCGATCGAAAAGCAGCGAATCGATCCGGGCTGGGTGAGCGGGCTCGTCGATTCTCACGGGACGTTCATCGCGCGTGTCCCAGCGCTCGAGAGGGAGAAGGTGGGCCCCGCGTTCTGGGCGGCGGTGCAGCGCGCGCCCGAAGGGTGGTATCGCGGCCCGACGACGGAGGGGCGCGACTCCTATACGGCGCACATCACGTCGGGCTTCACGAAATGGAGCATCGGGCTCGGCATTCCAGCCGAGGAGGTGCTGGGGGACGCGAGGAGCACGGGCTGGGCGATGGGCGGTGGCATTCTGGGGTCCCTCGCGCTCGCGTTCCTCCTCGCGTTGTGGCTCGGCCGGAGGGTCTCCCGGCCGATCGTCGCGCTCGCCAGGGCGGCGCCGGGCATCGCGACGGGCACGGCGCTCGATCCGCGGGGCCTCGAGCGCGTCGCCGAGGTGCGGACCGTCGCGCTGGCGCTGAACGAAGCGGCGGTCGCCGTGCGCGAGCGCCAGGCCTTGCTCGAGCGCGAGAAACGAGCGCTCCAGGAGGGCGACCGCGCGAAAGACGAGTTCATCGCCATGATGAGCCACGAGCTCCGGAACCCGCTCGCCGCGCTCACGTCGGCCAGCCAGCTCCTCGATATGGTGGATCCGCAGCACCCGGCGTCGAAGCACGCGCGCGAGGTGATCAAGCGCCAGACCAAACACACGGCCCGGCTCGTCGAGGATTTGCTCGACGTCAGCCGTATCGTCATGGGCAAGGCCCACCTGCAGCCGGAGCTCATGAACCTCGCCGACGCGGCGTCTTCGGTCGTGCAGACGTGGCGCTCGTCGGGGCGATTCGAGCACCACCACGTCACGCTGCACGCCGAGCCCGTGTGGATCCGCGCCGACCGATCCCGCGTCGAGCAGATCCTCTCCAATCTGCTCGACAACGCGCTCAAGTTCAGCCCGAAGGGCTCCGAAGTGAAGGTGCGGGTCGACGGCGACGATGCGGGAGCGCGGCTCGAGGTGGCGGATCAGGGGCCGGGGCTCCCGGCGGAGATGAGGGAGCACGTCTTTGATCTCTTCGTGCAAGGGGCGCAGGGGCTCGCGCGGAAATCGGGGGGCATGGGGATCGGCCTCGCATTGGTGAAGAAGCTCGCGGAGCTCCAGGGCGGCAGCGTCGCCGCCGCGAGCCCCGGAGACGATCGGGGCGCCGTGTTCACCGTGCGTTTCCCCTCCGTGCCGGCGCCCGCGACGGCGGTCGTTTCGACCCGAGCTCCCAAGGTCATCACGCCGAGGCGCATTCTGCTGATCGACGACAACGACGACCTGCGGAGGACGCTCGCCGCGTCGCTGTCGCTCCAGGGGCACGAGGTGCGCGAAGCCGCGGATGGAAGGGCCGGCCTCGAGCTCGCCGGCGGCGCGGCGCTCGACGTCGCGATCGTGGACCTGGGTTTGCCGGAGATCGACGGATACGAGGTGGCGAGGCGGCTCCGGGCGCAGGGGTCGACGTCGCGTATCGGCCTCGTGGCGCTCACCGGATATGGCCAGCTCGAGGACAAACGCAAGGCGATCGAGGCGGGGTTCGACGAGCACCTGACGAAGCCCGTCGACCCGGACGCTCTCGAAGAGGCCATTGCATTTGCAGCCTCACGCGACCGAGCGGAGCAGGCGCCCGCGCGAAAATAGCCTTGCGATGTGCCGTGGGTCGGGTCACGTTCGGCGACTGCACTCGACGCACTTTTCGGGGGGAACAGATATGACGTCAAAGCTTCGTCGTCCGCTCACGCTCGTCTTCGCTTCGTTCGGCCTCGTCGCTTGCGCCATCGGCGCGGACGAACACGCGGAGGACGTGGGCGCGGCGCCGGCGGCCATCTCCGAGGACGGCCGGTACATCGTCAAATTCAAGGATTGGTCCAGGCGTGGTCAGGTGATCGCGGGCGCAGGCGGCAAGGTCGCGCGGGAGCTGCCCGCGCATGCGGCGAGCGCCGTGTACCTCCCGGACGTGGCGGCCGAGGCCCTTTCGAAGAACCCGCACGTCGAATACGTCGAGGTCGATCCGCGCCGCGAGCTCCAGGCCGAGGTCACGCCTTATGGCATTGCCATGGTGCAGGCGGACGATGACGCCTTCGCCTCGCTCGTGTCCGATAGGATCAAGGTCTGCATCATCGACTCGGGGTTTCATACCGGCCACGAGGATCTGCAGGGCCTCCCCGTCACGGGCGAGCCGGGCACCTCGTGGAGCACGGATGGCTGCGGCCACGGCACGCACGTCGCCGGCACGATCGCCGCGGTGAACAACGAGCTGGGCGTCGTCGGCGTCGCGCCGAACAACGTCTCGTTGCACATCGTGAAGGTCTTCGGCGACGGTTGCTCCTGGACGTACGCCTCCGACCTCGTCGCCGCGCTGAACGAATGCCGGGAGGCGGGCGCTCGGGTCGTCAACATGAGCCTCGGCGGCAGCTTCTCCAGCAAGACCGAGCAGGCCGCGTTCGACGAGGCCGACGCGGACGGTGTCCTCAGCGTCGCCGCCGCGGGCAACGGCGGCAACAAGCAGACCTCGTATCCGGCCGGTTATGCCTCCGTGATGTCCGTGGCGGCCATCGACGCGAACAAGGTCAAGGCGGCATTCTCGCAATCCAATGCCGACGTCGAGATCAGCGCGCCGGGCGTGAACGTCCTCTCCACCGTGCCGTGGAGCTCGTCGACGGTCACGGTCGGATCGGATACGTACATGGGCACGCTCATCGAGGGCGCGGCGGAGGCATCGGTCACGGGCGCGCTCGTCGACGGCGGGTTGTGCGACTCGGTCGGCGCGTGGGCAGGCAAGCTCGTGCTCTGCCAGCGCGGCGTGATCAGCTTCGCCGACAAGGTCGACAACGTGACGGAAGGCGGCGGCGCGGGCGCGGTCATTCACAACAACGTCTCCGGCGGCTTCGCGGGCACGCTCAACGGCACGAGCTCGATCCCGGCCATTGGAATCAGCATGGAGGACGGCCAGGCCCTGCTCCCGGGCTCGATCGGAAAGAGCGCCACGCTGAATACCATCCTGGCGAAGCCGGGCTCGGGTTACGAGGCGTGGGATGGCACCTCGATGGCGACGCCGCACGTCGCGGCGGTCGCGGCGCTCCTCTGGAGCCATGACGCTGCGTGGACGAACAAGGACATCCGCAATGCGATCACCTCGACGGCCGAGGACCTCGGCGCGGCCGGCCGTGACACGAGCTACGGCTTCGGCCTCGTTCGAGCGAGGGCCGCGCTCGATTTCTTGCTCGGCGGCGGGCCCACCTGCGGCGCGGCCGGCGCGAGCTGCTCGGCAGGCTCGGATTGTTGCTCGGGAAGCTGCGGCAAGGTGAAGGGCAAGTGGGTTTGCAAGTGACCCTCTGATCCCCAATCCATGGGGGCTCCGACACGCTCGGAGCCCCGCTCCTCCTCCCGCCTCCTCCCGCGCACCCTCGTGGCAGACGATTGCTGGTCACAGGAATGACCGGGCGTGCATGCGCACGAGAACTGGTCAATGCGCGGACCAGGTGCGCGCATACCAAAATTTCGAAATGGTACCTCTTGCAATGCTGCCCGAAGCAGAATAGAGTTCATGTTCACGCGGGCGGCTCCGGTTCCCGAAGGGGTCTTCGTCGGATCTGCGTCACAGCCCACCTTGGTGAGCCCTCGCGCGTGGACCCAACCACGGCGTGACGCGTCAATACAGAGTGTCGAGGTGCGATTCGCACCGCGCGGTGCACGGACGTCCGCGCGGGCGGCGCTCTTCGATGTCGCTCGCCGTGTCGTTCATCGCTTTTTGTGATGGGCGACGTCGATGCGCTTCATCTCCCGGAAGGAACCGACATGACGCACACGATTCGTTATTCGCTCGCGCTCGTTTTTGCTTCGCTGGGCCTCGCTGCTTGCGCCGTCGGCGCGGACGAGGGGGTGGAGGACGTGGGTTCGGCGCCGGCCGCCATCTCGGCGGAGGGCCGTTACATCATCAAGTTCAAGGACTATTCGAAGCGCGGCCAGGCCATCTCGGCGGCGAGCGGCAAGGTCGCGCGGGAGCTGCCGGAGCAGGCGGCGACGGCGGTGTATCTGCCGGACTCGGCCGTGCAGGCCATGGCGAACAATCCGAACGTCGAGTACATCGAGGTCGATCAGCGCCGCGAGCTCTACGGCCAGACGATGCCGTACGGCATTTCGATGGTGCAGGCGACCGATCCCGCCTTCTCGAACGCGGGCGGCAGCACGAAGGTCTGCATCATCGACTCGGGCTTTTATGCTGGCCACGCCGATCTCCAGGGCCTTTCGGTCACGGGCGAGAGCGGCACGTCGTGGAACACGGATAGCTGCGGCCACGGCACGCACGTCGCCGGCACGATCGCCGCCGTGAACAACTCGCTGGGCGTCGTCGGCGTCGCGCCGGACAATGTCTCTTTGCACATCGTGAAGGTCTTCGACGGCGCCGACTGCGCCTGGTCGTACTCCTCCGATCTCGTCGGGGCGCTGAACGAGTGCCGCAGCGCGGGCGCCAGGGTCGTGAGCATGAGCCTCGGCGGCAGCTTCTCCAGCACGACGGAGAAGAACGCGTTCGACAGCGCCAACGCCGCGGGCGTGCTCAACATCGCGGCCGCGGGCAACGGCGGCAACAACAGGACCTCGTATCCGGCCGGTTATGCCTCCGTCATGTCGGTGGCGGCGGTCGATTCGGCGAAGGCCAAGGCGGACTTCTCGCAATACAACGCCGACGTCGAGATCGCGGCGCCGGGCGTGCAGGTCCTCTCCACGGTGCCGTGGTCGACGCCGAGCCTCACGGTGGGCTCGAGCGCGTACGCGGGTTCGATCATCGACGGCGCGGCGGCGAAGTCCGTCTCCGGCGCGCTCGTCGACGGCGGCCTGTGCGACTCGGTCGGCTCGTGGGCGGGCAAGATCGTACTGTGCCAGCGCGGCGTGGTCAGCTTCGCCGACAAGGTCAACAACGCGCAGGCTGGCGGCGCCGCGGGCGCGATCATTTACAACAACGTCTCCGGCGGCTTCGCGGGCACGCTCAACGGCACGAGCGCGATCCCGGCCATCGGCATCAGCATGGAGGACGGCCAGGTCCTCGTCGCGGGCTCGCTCGGCACGAGCGCCACGCTGAATACGATCCAGACGATCCCGGGCACCGGCTACGAGGCTTGGGACGGCACGTCGATGGCGACGCCGCACGTCTCGGCGGTCGCGGCGCTCATCTGGAGCCAGAAGCCCGAGGCGACGAACAGCGACGTCCGGAATGCGCTCACCTCGACGGCGGAGGATCTCGGCGCGGCGGGCCGCGACGTGAACTTCGGTTATGGCCTCGTGCGCGCGAAGAACTCGCTCGACGCGCTCCTCAGCGGCAGCAGCGGCGGCGGCGGCGGGCCCACCTGCAGCGCGGCCGGTGCGAGCTGCTCGGATGGCTCGACCTGCTGCTCGGGCGTCTGCAGCGGCAAGGGCAAGAACAAGACCTGCCAGTGATCCCCTGATCGAGCGGGGATCCGGCAGGCCCGGATCCCCGCGTGGTCTCTTCCATTCCCCCGCCTCCGCATCATTTCACAATCCCACACCGAATTTGCATTTACTCAGGACAAACGTATCGTATATAAAGTCCGTACATGACTTTCGCGATTTCACGTCGGGCCATTCCCTGGTCGCTCGTTGGTTCGCTCTCCGTGTCCGCATTCTCGCTCGCCTCGGCTTGCTCCGGGACCGACGCGCAGCCTATACCCGGAGACACGTGCACGCCGGACCTCGCATCCATTCAGGAGACGGTCTTCGCGCGTGCTTGCTCCCAGGCGGGGTGTCACGCGTCCGTCGAGCCCGCGGTGTTCCTCGACCTCGCGTCGCCGGGGCTCGAAAAAAGGCTCGTCGGGGCGCCGTCGGCGACGTGCGAAAACAAGGTCCTCGTGGCGCCGGGGGATCCCGTAGGATCGTTCCTGGTCGAGAAGGTCAAGCAGGCCACGCCGAGCTGCGGTGTCCGGATGCCGCTCACGGGCGGCCTCTCGGCCGAAGAAATCGCATGCATCGAGTCCTGGATCGCAGGGCTCCCGGAGGGCGGCGGCGGCGGCGGCGGGACGGGCGGGGCGGGCGGCGGGACCGACGCTGGGAGCGACGCGCCGACCTGCGAGACGTGCGGCGGCGCGAGTTGCGTCGACCTCGCCGCGGATGTCTCGAACTGCGGGGCCTGCGGCAATGTCTGCGGCACCGGCGAGGTCTGCAATGCGGGCGCGTGCGCCGCCACGTGCGGGATGCTCGAAGCGTGCGGGGGAGGCTGCGTCGATACACAGACGGACCCGGCGAACTGCGGCGCTTGTGGGAACACGTGCGCGGCCGGGCAAACGTGCGCGGGCGGGGCCTGCACCTGCGCCAGCGGCAGCGTCTCGTTCGCCGCCGATGTGCAGCCGATCTTCACCACGAGCTGCGCGTCCGCCGGTTGCCACAAGGGGGCAAACGCGCAGGAGGACCTCGATCTGAGCGCCGGCAACGCGTACGCCGCGCTCGTCGATGTGCCCGCGTCGCAATGCAACGACGGCCGCAAGCGCGTCCTGCCCGGCGATCCCGCGCAGAGCTACCTGATTGACAAGATGATGAACGTCGACATCTGCTCGGGCACGAAGATGCCCAAGCTCGGGTTGTTGCCTTCGGCGCAGATCAGCACGGTGGCAAACTGGATCTGCGCCGGGGCGCCGAACAACTGAAGAGCGCTCAGGTCCCCGCGACCTGCATGCCGTCGAAGGCGAGCGTCGGCGTGCGGCTCGGGGAATGGACGAAGGGATCGTTGCCGACCGCCACGAGGCGCTTCCACACGTCTTGGTGGCGGCCGGACACGTTCATCTCGGCGATCGGCTCGGCGAGCTTGCCCCCGCGGATGGCGAAGCCCTGCACGCCCAGCGAGAAATCGCCCGTCGTGTCGTTCGAGTTTCCGCCGAGGAACGAGGTGACGAAGATGCCCTCCTTCACGTCGACGAGCAGCGCGGCCTGCGTCTTTGCGCCGAGCTTCCAGGCGATGTTCGACGAGCTGCCCGTCGTCGGCGCCATGCCGAGCTTCTTGCCGTAATACGTGTCGATGTAATGGTTCCGGAGCACGCCCTTCTCGAAGATGGGCAGCCGCCGCGCGGCCAGGCCCTCGTTGTCGAAGGGCCGCGTACCGAGCCCCTTCGGCAGGAGCGGATCGTCCGCGAAATCCAGTTTGTCGCTGCCGAACGGCTTGCCCACGAGCCCTTCGAGGTACGAGCGCTTCTGCTGCAGCGCCGACCCGCCGAGCGGGCGGAGCACGTAGCTCATGAAGCGGCCCGCGGCGCGGTTGTCGAGCAGCACCGGCATCACGGCCGACGGGATCTTCTTCGCGCCCCGCCGCGCGAGCGCGCGCTCGGTCGCGCGGCGCCCCAGGGTGGCCGGGTCGGGCAGGTCCGCGTACATCCGGACCCACGCATAATCGCCCTCCTCCGGGCGGCGCCCGTCGTCGTCCTTGATGCTCACGTCGGTGTACATCGAAAACGCCGTGGACACGAAGCTGCCTTCGAGCCCATTCGAATGCACCTGCGTCGTCTCGGTCCACGCGTGGCTGCCGTTCGAGCTGACGCTCAGGATCACCTCGCTCCCCTTCACGGAGCGCGCGGCCTCCTCCATGGTCTGCGCCATGCGGCGCAGATCGAGCGCGGTGACGCTCTCGATGCGCGGATCGGCGATCGACAGGCCCTCCGGCGTCGCGCTCGTGTAGAGCGCGGGATCCGGCAGGGTCCGGTGCGGGTCCTTCGCCAGCGTGCGCGTGAGCCCGATGGCGTTGTCGAGGAACGACGTGATCCCCTCGGGGCGCAGATCACTCGTCTGGCAGACGGAGAACCTCCCGTCGACGAAGAGCCGGACCTCGAGCGCGCGGCTCGTGGCCTCCGTGATCTTCTCGAGCTTGCCGTCGCGCCACGTGACGTCGACCTCGCGCTTGACCTTCGCGACCGCCCCGACCTCGGCCGCGCCCTTCTGTTTGGCCAGAGAAACGGTGTTCCTGGCGATCTCCAGCATGGCTCCGTTCGTCATGACGCCCTCAGCCCTTCGCCTTCGCCTTCGCCGCGGGGCTTCCCCCCTGACCCCCCACCGTGATCGACGAGACGCGCACCGTCGGAATGCCCTGCGAGACGGGCACGCTCTGCACGTCCTTGCCGCAGGTCCAGCCGCCCTCGTCGATGACGAGGTCCTTGCCCACCATGTCGATCCGCTCGAGCACCCGGGGGCCGTTGCCGATGATGTTCACGTCCTTGATCGGCCGGCCGAGCTTGCCGTCCTCGATGAGGAAACCGTTCTTCACGAAAAACGTGAAATCCCCGGCGCCGATGTTGACCTGGCCGTTCGAGAAGCTCTGGCAGTAGATGCCCCGCTTGACCGAGGCCACGATCTCGTCGTGCTCGTGCGGCCCGGGCAACATGTACGTCGCCCGCATGCGGGGCATCGGCGGGTGCTGGTAGCTCTGCCGCCGGCCATTGCCCGTCGGCTTCAGGCCGTAGTGCTTCGCCGAGATCGAGTCGTGCATGTACGTCGCGAGCACGCCCCTGTCGACGAGCGTCGTCGTGCCCGCCGGGTTGCCCTCGTCGTCGACGTTGATCGCCCCGCGCGCGAAGGGCTGCGCCGCGTCGTCGACGATGTTCACGAAGGGCTGCGCGATGGGCTTGCCGATCTTGTCCGCGTAGATCGACGTCCCCTTGCGATTGAAATCGGCCTCCATGCCGTGGCCGATCGCCTCGTGGAGCAGGATGCCCGACGAGCCGGCCGCGAGCACCACGGGCATCTCGCCCGCGGGCGCCGGCACCGCGTCGAAGAGCACGGTCGTCCGCGAGACCGCCTCGCGCACCACGCGGCCGATGGTCTCCGGCGAATAAAAATCGATCCCCCGCCGGCCCGCCACGTTGTAGCCGTTCGTCTCCTTGCGGCCGCCCTGCTCGGCGACACACGAGACGTAGAGGGACGTCATCGGCTGGAAATCCTCGACGAGCCGGCCCTGGCTGTCGGCGATGAGGATCACGCCCGCCTCGTCCATGAACGAGACGTTCACCTTCTTGATGCGGCCATCCATCTTGAAGATCGCCGCGTTCACGCCGTCGAGGATCGGCAGCTTCTGCTCGGGTTTGACGCCGTCCCAGGGCACGTCGATCGCGTACCTCTGCGGCAGCGCCGCCCCGACCGCGAGCGCCGTCGGCACGGGCCGCGCGGGCCCGTCCGCGACCGCCGCCGCCGTCTGCGCCGCGCGCTTGATCGACTCACGCGTGAGCTCCTCCGTGTACGCGTAACCCGTCTGATCCCCGCGCACCACGCGCACGCCCACGCCGAGCTCCACGCGGGTATACGCGCGATTCACCTCGCCGTCCTCGAGCTGCAATGCATTGAGCACGCGGTGCTGGAAGAAGAGGTCCGCGTGATCGGCGCCGCGCGAGAGCGCCACCCCGAGCGCGTCCCGGATCATCCCCTCGTCCACGCCGAACCGGCTGAAATACGAGACCCGCGGCGCGTCCGCCGAGGGGACGACCGCGGCCGTGGTGGGCTTCTCCAGCGCCTGCCCCGCGCAGCCGAGCAAAAACCCGCTCGCCGAGGCCAGAGCGACGCTCGACGCCCCCATCTCGATGAATTGCCTCCGGTTCATGCGATGATCGCCCATCGTCCGAGCTCCAGGTGAAAGTACGGTCACGACGATACACGCCTGTCCACAGGCGGGCACGCGAATTCAACCATCGAGCCTGGTTTCGACGCTCCGTCCAGGTGGTTCGTCCGGGAACCTCGGCCCTGAAAAGCCATGTCGCAGTGCGGCACGGCCTGCTGCTTGCAACCAATGCCTCGCCGTGGTCTAGAGCGTCGAACCGTTCGAGAGGTAGACGCTCCGGGACGACACGTGTGAACGCCGAGCGCGGATTCATCCTGACCCCGACCTACCGGATCCACGAGGATCGGACCGAGGTGCACCTGTACGCGGTCCTCGCGTGCGGCGAGCCCGCGCTGCTCGTGCACGATCAGGATCGGCCGTACCTGTTCGTCCGCGCGCGTGATGAAGCCGTGGCGCGCCGCGTCGTGGGCGAGCGCCTCTCGGAGACGTCCCTCGTCTCGTTCGCGGGAGAGCCCGTCTTGCGCATCGAGGCCCCGAACCCCGAGCGCCTCGCCGCGTCGCGCTCATCCCTCGTCGCGAGTGGCGTGATCCCGCTCGAGTCGGACGTACGTTTCGTGCAACGTTTCCTCATCGATCACGGCGTCCGCGGCTCCTTCTCGGTCGAGGGCCCCTTCGAGCGCCGCCGCGGCGTCGGTCGCGTCTACCGGAATCCGCGCCTCTCGCCGGCCTCGTTCGTGCCGCGCCTCTCGCTCCTCTCGTTCGACATCGAGACGAGCCTCGACGGCGCGCGCCTCTTCTCCATCGCCTCCGCCGGCAAGGGCGGCGAGCGTGTCTTCTTGATACGAGGTGGCCCCGCGGAGGAACTCCCGCCTCACGTCGAGGTTTTTTCCGACGAACGCTCCCTCCTCGCCGCCTTCTTCGAGCACGTGCAGAGGGCCGATCCCGACGTCCTCACCGGCTGGAGCCTGCCAGATTTCGACCTCCCCCAGCTCGTCGCGTTCGCCCGCCGCGCGCGCCTCTCGTGCTCGCTCGGCCGCGCCGCGGGCAACCCCACGATCCGCCGGGATCCTGGCTTCACCCGCGAGGCGCGCGCGTTCGTCCCTGGCCGCGCCGTGCTCGACGGGCTCGCGCTCGTGCGTGGCGCGTTCGTGCGGCTCGACGACTATCGCCTCGAGACCGCGGCCCGCACGATCCTCGGCCGCGGAAAGCTGTTTGGCCCGGACGATCGTGGCCACTCCATCGAGTCCGCCTTCCGCGACGCCCCCGCCTCCCTCGCCGCGTACAACCTCGAAGACGCCCGGCTCGTCCTGGAGATCGTGCAGAAGCTCGGCCTCGTCGAGCTCGCCGTCGAGCGCAGCCTGCTCACGGGCATGCCGCCCGATAGGGTCGGCTCGCAGATCGCCGCCGTCGACTCGCTCTACCTCGGCGAGCTCCGGAGCCGCGGCCGTGTCGCGCCTTCGGTCGCCCGCGATGACGATGGCGACGGGGCCCCGCTCGCCGGCGGCCTCGTCCTCGAAGGAAAACCCGGGTTTTTTCGGAACGTCATCGTCGTCGATTTCAAGTCCCTCTACCCGAGCCTCATCCGCACCTTCAACATCGACCCCTTGACCTTCGCCGGCGAGGGAAAAACCGACGACCCGAGTGTCCTCCACGTCCCCGGCGGCGCCACGTTCCGCAGGGACGAGCGGGGCGTCTTGCCCGATCTCGTCGCGCGGCTCGGCGAGCAGCGGACGCAGGCCCGGCGCGAGGGGGACGAGCGGCGCGCGCAGGCGATCAAGATCCTCATGAACTCGCTCTACGGCGTCCTCGGCTCCCCGGCCTCGCGCCTCTTCTCCCCGCCCGTTGCGAGCGCGATCCCGCTCGCGGGGCAATGGGTCATCCGCGTCGCGGCCCGCGCCGCCGCCTCGCTCCCCGGACATCGTGTGCTCTACGGCGACACCGACTCGCTCTTCGTCGACGCGGGCGAGCCGGATCCCGAAAAAGCCGCGGCCTACGCGCTCGTGCTCCGCGAGCACATCGCCGGGGAGGTCGATCGCGCCATCGCGGCCACCTTCTCCGTCGAGAGCTTCCTCGATCTCGCGTTCGCCAAGATGTACACGCGGTTCTTCCTGCCCGAGATGCGCGGCCGCGCCGAGGGCAGCAAGAAACGATACGCGGGGCTCGTGTACCACCCGAGCGGCGACGGCGAGGTCGAGATCGTGGGCCTCGAGGCCGTCCGGCGCGACACGAGCGCCATCGCGCGGAGGTTCCAGCGCGAGCTCCTCGACCGTGTCTTTCACGATCGCCCGGTCGAGCCGTTTGTCCTCGCGTTCGTCGAGGAGCTACGGGCGGGCCGCTTCGACGCCGAGCTCGTTTACCGCAAGGCGTTACGCAAGCCGCTCGACGCGTACACGAAGACCACGCCGCCGCACGTCAAGGCCGCGCGTAGGCTCGGCGCGGACGCGGGCCGCGTGGTCGTGTACGTGGTCACGAAAAACGGCCCCGAGCCCATCTCGGCGCGTTCGTCCCCGCTGGACCACGAGCATTACGTCGAGCATCAGATCAAGCCGATCGCCGACGCGGTGCTGCGCCTCTCGGGCGGCCGCGATTTCGACGACATCACGGGCGCGCGGCGCCAGCTCTCGCTCTTCTGAAGGCCCTGCGTGACAGCCCCTCGCGCGGGCGGTATCTTGCCGCGCCATGCAATACGCGCGACTCGGCCGCACGGCCCTCAAGGTCAGCCGACTCTGTCTCGGCACGATGAACTTCGGCCCTCATACGAGCGAAGAGGACTCGTTCCGCATCATGGATCGCGCCCACGAGCTCGGGATCAACTTCTTCGACACGGCCAACGTGTACGGCTGGAAAAAAGGCGAGGGCTGGACGGAGCAGATCCTCGGCCGCTTTTTCGCCCAGGGAGGCGGGCGCCGCGACAGGACCGTGATCGCGACGAAGGTCTACGGCGGCATGGGCGACTGGCCGAATACGTCGCGCCTCTCGGCGCTGCACATCCGGCAGGCGTGCGAGGCGTCGCTCCGGCGGATGCAGACCGATCACATCGACCTCTTCCAGATGCACCACGTCGATCGTGACGCGCCCTGGGACGAGATCTGGCAAGCGATGGAGGTCCTCGTCCAGCAGGGCAAGGTGATCTACGTGGGCTCGTCGAACTTCGCGGGCTGGCACATCGCCCAGGCGAACGAGGCGGCCAGGTCGCGCCACTTCCTCGGCCTCGTCTCCGAGCAGAGCCTCTACAACCTGATCGACCGCACGATCGAGCTCGAGGTGATCCCCGCCTGCCAGCACTACGGGCTCGGCCTCATCCCGTGGAGCCCGCTCAAGGGCGGCATCCTCGGCGGCGCCCTCAAGAAAGAAAAAGAAGGCCGCCTCGCCACCGAATTCGCGCAGAAGAACCTCGCCAAATACCGGGACAAACTCCAGCGCTTCGAGGCGCTGGCCGAGGAGCTCGGCAAGTCCGCCGCCGACGTCGGGCTCGCCTGGTTGCTCGCGCAGCCCGCCGTGACGGCGCCGATCATCGGGCCTCGTACGATCGAGCAGCTCGACGGCACGGCCGCCGCGCTCGACCTCACGCTCGACGAGGCGACCTTGAAGCGGCTCGACGAGATCTTCCCCGGCCCCGGCGGCGCGGCGCCCGAAGCGTATGCGTGGTGAGGCCGCGGCGGAGCCGGGATCGAGTACGCTCGCCTCGTGAAGCTCCGCCGAGCGTTGTCCTTCCTCCTGTTCGTCCTCGCGCTCGTCTTGTGGCCAGAGCGCGCCTCCGCGCATCCGTACAAACTGCCCGGCGGGCGCGAGAAGGACGTGCTCGCGCTCTTCGCGCCCTTCACCCTCGGCAAGGAGGTCGCCGCGGGTTTTTCCCTCTGGAACGTCTCCATCGAGCCCCAGCGGATCCTCGTCGGCCTGCGCGAGCCGAAGGGCCGCGAGGTGAAGTTCTCCCTCGTCCACCCGGAAGACGACGCCGCGCGCCCCGACGCGCCGCGATCGTCGAGCTTCGTCGTCCTGCAGGAGCGCTCTGGTGATCCCGCGGCCGAGAAGGCGATCACGACGCTCGCCGAGGCCCTCGCGCGAAACGATCACGGCGGCCTGTGGATCGAGCCGCCGCGCCCGAAGCCTCCTTCGATCGTGCCCGGCGTCCCGGCCAGCACGCCACGCGCCGCGGCCTTCGCCTCGGGGCAGTGGGGCGATCTCGACGGCATCGTCACGCTCCTCGCGTTCGTCGTGCTCGCCACCGTCCTCGCGGCGCGGCTGACGCGCGGCGAGCCTGCCTGGATCCGCGGCGCCCTCGCCGCGATCGTCCTCGCCGGCGTGGCCAGCCGCCTCCTGCTCTCGCCCGTCTCGTTCCTCGGCGCCTGGCCCTGGACGCGCCTCTGGCCGAACGTACGCGCTGTCGCCGACGGCCCCGTGCTCGAGGTGATCGCCGCGCGCGCCGGCGGCCCGTTTTACCTGACCGACGTCATCACGTGGACGAACTTCGGTTATGCCGCCGCGATGCCGCTCGTGCTCTTCGGGCACGCGACCTACCTCCTGCGGGATCCTCGCGCCGGCCTCTTCGCCGCCTTCGCCGTCGCGCTCTTGCCGCAACACATCCGCTTCTCGCGCTGCGAGGACGCGTTCATCCCCTCGCTCGTCATCACCTCGCTCTCGTTCGCGCTCATCCACGCGTGGCTGCGTGATCCCTCGCGTGTCTTCCGCCTCGTCGCGATCGCCTGCTTGCCGGCCGCGCTTTACACGGGCTACCTGCTCCGGCCGCTCAACATCCTGTTCATCGTCGTCTACATGGCCGCCGTCGCCTCGCTGCACCCGGAGACGGCGCCGCGTGTTCGTCGCGTGGTTGGCCTCGTCGTCGTTGGTGGAATGGGCCTGCTCGTGTTTCCGGTCTTCGTCTCGACGAACGAGGCGGCCGTGCAGACGGCCCTCTTCTCGCCGCGCTGGCTCTTCGATACCGGTCGCGCGTTCCTGGTGCCGAACCTCTTCGTGCTCACGGATCCCTCCATCACGCCGCCCGTCCTCGTGGTGCTCGCCGTCGCGGGCGCGATCCTCGGATATCGCGCGGGCGAGCGCAGGCTCGTCTCGTTCCTCGTCGGCTGGATCGTGATCTTCACGGTCGCGCACGCCTTCGTCATGGAGGAGACGATGCGCCCGCGGTATCACCTCCACCTCGTCGTCCCCTTCCTGCTGCTCGGCGCGATCGTGGTGCCGTGGCTCTGGGAGCGGCGCCGCGCCGGGGTCTTCGTCGCTTGCGGCGCGCTGCTCGTGGCGCCGTGGATGCATCGCGGCTGGATCGAGGACGTCGGGTACACCGAGATGCGGGAGCACGCGTTCGTGCAGAAGGCCCGCGAGATCGTCCCCGAGGGCTGCACCGTGGTCGAGTACGTCGGCGCGGACGCGCAGGCCAAAGAGCTCCGCTTCGCCCGCATGGGCGCGCGCGCGGGCGGGCGGGATCACGAAAAGGATCGTTATCGTGTCGTCCCCGCGTTTGCCCCGGGGCTGAGCCCCGAGGTGAAGGTCGAGCGCTCGATCGACGATCTCCTGCGCGACCCTCCCGCGTGCCTCTACCTGTACGAGGGGCTGCCCTGCTGGTCCGGAAAAGCGCCGGACGAGGCGTATGCGGGGACGTGCAGCGAGCTCCGCCGATCGTTTGGCGCGGACGTCGTGATGGAGATGGAGGTGCCGCTCGTGATCTACGACCGGCAGAACCTGCCGCCCGGTCGAACGGACGGGCCGAACGTCAGGTTCTTGTTGTCGCGGGCGCGGCTCGGGCAGGGGCGGGGGAGCGGGGATTAAGCGGCGGCGCGCTTCTGCTCGGTGATGAGCACCGGGTTCGCCGGGGCGGGGAAGCCGAGCTTGCCGATCTCGTCGTTGATCACCTGGTTCGTCGCGAAATACACCGCCCAGTAATGCTCGGTGTGGCAATAAGGCCGCACGGCGAGCACGGGGCCGGCGAGGGTGAAGGTCAGCACCTCGACGTCCGGCGCCGGGGTCTTCGCGACGTTCGGGATCGCCTTGAGCTTCTCCTTCAGCACCGCGATCACCTTGTGCACGTCGGCCTGGCCCGAGAGCTGCGCGACGAGCTCCACGCGGCGGTAGGGGTTCTCCGAGAAGTTCTTGATCGTGTCGCTGAAGATCTTGCCGTTGCCCACGAAGGTCCGGACGTTGTCGGGCGTGTCGATGGCCGTGACGAAGAGGCCGATGGCCTGCACCGTGCCCTCGATGCCGCCCGCGATCACGTAATCGCCGACCTTGAAGGGCCGCAGCACGATCATGAAGACGCCCGAGGCGAGGTTCGAGAGCAGGCCCGACCAGGCGACGCCGATCGCCACGCCCGCCGCGGCGAGCAGGCCGGCGAACGTCGTCGTCTCGATGCCGAAGACGCTCAGCACCGAGAGGAGGAGCAGGATGTTCAGGAGGACGCCGGCCACCGAGCCGAGATACTTGCTGACGGTGTCGTCGATCTTCCGCGTCCGCAGGCTCCGGTCGAGGATCCCGAGCACGGCGCGGATCACGATCCGGCCGATGATCCAGAGGACGAGCGCCCCGAGGATCTTGAGCCCCACGCTCATGCCGAGCTGCACGGCCAGGTCGATGTATTTTTGAATCGTCTCGTTCATGGCGCCGGGCCCGAGCAAGCCTTATGCCCGGAACGCGGAGCTCCCAACCCCACGATTCCATGACGCGACGGGCCCCGGACCGAGGGGGCGAGGCATCACCCTTTTGCCAGCAGGTGAGGCCCGTTGTCCTCTACCGGCAGGGATCCCCCGCGATACGGCCCCCGCCGTCGACCGGCATGCCCCCGACGGGCCGGCCCCGGAGCGCGGCGACGACGAACTCCATGCGGCGGTTTTGCTTGCGCCCCTCCTCGGTCCGGTTGTCGGCGACGGGCTTCGTCTCGCCGAACCCCACGGGCAAGAGGCGCCTGCAATCGACGCCACGCGCGACGAGGGCCCGCGCGAAGGAGAACGCGCGCTGGCCCGAGAGCGCGAGGTTCGCCGCCCCGCTCCCCCGGTTGTCGGAGTGCCCCTCGACGCGCAGGAGCGTGATGTCGGGTTTGGCCTGGAGAAACGCGGTCACGTAATCGACGGCCGGGCCGCTCGAAGGCGCGAGGGTCTCCTTGGCGAGCTCGAACTCGATGGGCTCCTTGACGACGAGCCGGCCGCCGTCGAGCACGAACGCGCCCGGGCCCGGGTTCGTCGGCCCTGCGAGCCACGGCGAAGGCGTCGCGGGAGGTGATTCCGGCGCGGGCGCGGGCTCGGGCGCGGGCGGCTCCTCCGCGGCGACCTCCGCGGGCGCGGGCGGCGGCGGGGGCTCCCCCGCGACCTCCACGGAGATCGGCGCGGGTTCGGGGGGCGGCGGCGCGGAGGCGCCGCAGGCCGAGGCGAGCGCGGCGACGAGGGGCAGGACGAACGAACGAGGCGAATACACGAATCGAACGATGCGCCTCGGAGGGCCGGCGGGGGAAGGAAAATCGTCAGCGGGTCAGGTCGACGTCGTACGTGCCGTAATCACTCGTCGCCGTCCCGGAGATCTTCGTCGTCCCCGGCTTGCGCTCGACCTTCATCGGATCGGCCATCGTGGGCTGGAGTTCGCCGTCGATCGTGAGGTTCAAGGTCACGTTGCCCTCGAGCTCTCCCGACATCGTGAACGCGCCGTCGAGCCTTCCCGTGATGGTGCCGTTCGGGATGTTGTTGAGCTTCAGGTCGATGACCGGGGCCGTGCCCGAGGTGTTGTAGGTGATTTCTCCGTCGTCGGAGTAATCCTTCATCACCTCGTTCAGTGTCATCGTTTTGTTGGGGGAGTCTCCCTGATCCACCTTGCCGCTGACGGTGAGGGTGCCCGCCCTGTCACCATTGGTCATTTGTGGGTCGATGTTCGCGTTCGACGCGGCGTTGAAGCCCTGGAAGCCGAGCTGCATGGCCTTGTCGATCGACCTGTCGAGGCCGACGTAGGCGCGGCGCGCGTCCTCCTCGGAGCCCACGTCGTCGCTGCACCCGGCGAGGCCGAGGGCGAGGGCAAAAAGCGGCAAGAAGAAGATTCGTCGGTTCAAGGTCGTCACCTCCACGGGCAGGATATCCGACCCTCGCGCCCGAGCCTAGATGCTCGGCTCACATCGGTGACGAAGGGGGACTCACGTCACGTCCGTGACGAACACCCAGCGCTCGTCGTCCGATTCGACGAGGAATCGGATGCGGACCTTGCGTTTGCCCCAGGGGAACTCGAAATCGAAATCGAAGACGTAGGACTTGTCCCCGCTCAGCGCCAGCCGATCGAGGCGGCCCCGGAACGCGGCCACGTCGGTGCAGGGCGCGACGTCCGTGAAGAAGTTTTTGCCGAGGACGGTGCCCTTGTCGCGCCGCGCGAGCGCCGCCTCCCAGTCGTTGTATGCCTTCACCGTGCCGTGGCGATCGAGCCGTATCGCGCCGAAGTGCAGCCCATCGAACTCGGCTGCCGACATGCCGGAGAGATCCCGCGAGGTGACCTGTTCGAAGTTCCTGAACACGGCATGCACCCTAACACGGATCGCGCCCCGCGCGCAGCGATCGGCGTGCTCCGGCCTGGGTCGATCTTCCAACGCGCCCCCCCTTCGTGGTACGCGCCTCGGGCATGACGAACCTCGTGGAGTTCGGGACCCCCGCCGCGATGCCGCCGTCCGAGCGGCGCCTGCTGCTCGTCTTCGACGGGGGCAACGCGCCGGGCTACGCGTCGGTCGCGGTCGCGCTCACCGAGGAGGCGTCACGCCGCGGCTACGAGGTCTGGGCCGCGACCGAGGGCTTCCGCTCGCTCACGCCCGATGCGACGGGGGATCCGCGCTTCGAGCGCCTCATCGTGAGCCGTCGTGAACGCTACGCCCTGCTCGCCAAGGGCATCCCCGCGCGCAGCATGGGCCGCCGCGTGCTCGACGCCGGCAGCGACTTCCGCAGCGAGCGTTACCTCGGCTTCCACGACGAGGACAAGCGCCGCGCGGCCGCCGAGACGCTGCGCGTCCAGGGGTTTTCGCACGTCGTCGGCGTCGGCGGCAATGGCACGTTCGAGGGCCTGCGCGCGCTGCTCCCCGAGATGAGCCCGCGCCTGCCCGCGGGCTTCGTGAACGTCTCGATCGACAACGATCTCGCCGGGGATCGCGCGATCGGCTTCCTCTCGGGCGTCGAGGCGGGCGCGACGATCGCGCGTGGGCTCTACGAGGACGCCTACACGCACAAGCGGATCTACCTGCTCGAGATGATGGGCAACCGCAGCGGCCGGCACGCGCTGCATTGCGGGGTCGCGGCGCGCGCGCACCTCATCGTGCTGCCCTTCTTCCAGTTCCCGGAGGCCGTGCTGCGCGAGACGGCCGAGGCCCTGTCGCGGGCCGATTACGCGCTCGTCGTGGTCGCCGAGGGCTACGAGCGCGAGCGGAGGGCGAAGGAGGCGCCGGGCGAGAGCGCGAGCGAGTTCCTGCGCCGGCAGCTCGCGGCGGCGGGGCTCGCGGATTCGGCGCAGAAGCGCGTCATCGCCGAGCCGTTCAGCCGTTATCTGCGCGGCGTGCGGCCCGCGTTCCTGGAGGTCTCGGCGGCGTACCTCAAGGCGTCCTTGCTCTTCGACGCGTTCGAGGAGGGGCAGACGGAGATCATGCCCTTCGTGCTCGCGTCGAACGACGTCGGCGTGCGCCCATTTCATCTCGTCACGCGGGAGGACCGCGTGGAGCGCGCGTTCTTGCCGCTGCTCTCGCGGTTCCAGATCCCGGGCTTCTCCACGTGGATCCGGGACCATTTCACCAGCGAAAAGAACAGCCTTTGAAGCGAGGTTCTCCCATGCCCGTTCGATGTATCGTCCTCGATTTCGACGGCACCTTCACGGACGTCGAGCGCGAGGCCGCGCCCTTCGTGGAAACGTACCGCTCCGCCGTCTTCGACGTCCTCGGCCGCGAGGACCTCGCCGGCTGGGAGGAGCGGCAGGCGGAGATCACGAAACACCCCGGCCGATACGGCTGGATGTTCGAGGGCCGTATCGTCGCGCCCGCGGGGGCCGATCCGTACATCCGCGCGACGACCGTCGCGCAGGCCCTCTTCGAGGCGCGTGGCGTGCTCCGCAGCCAGGAGGTCCGCACGGCCGTGCTCACCGCGCTGTATCACCTCGCCTACGAGCGCACATGGACCGCATTTCGACCACGCGCGAAGGAGGTGCTCGAGGCCCTCGCCGCGTCGGGGCTGCCGACGTTCGTGGTGACGAATGCGCGGACGGAGGCGGCATTAAAAAAACTCCGGACGCTGGGACCGGAGGGGCTCTCGCGGATCGAGGTGCACGGCGACGCGCGCAAGTACGTGGTGGCCGAGCCCGAATCGACCGACGAGCGATTCTCGCGTGTCCCCGCGGAGATCCGGCTCGCGGGCCTCGAGCGCCCGGTGTATGCGCGGCGCGGTCGTTATTACGAGACGCTCGCGCGTATCCTGCAAAAGACGGGCGTCACGCCGGAGGAGGTGCTCGTCTGCGGCGACATCTACGAGCTCGACCTCGCGCTGCCGCTCGCGCTCGGAATGCAGGTGCACATGATGACGGGCCCAGGCGCGCCCGCGGCGCACGAGGTCGCGCTGCTCGAATCCCTCGGCGCGCGCGCGAGTCACGGGGAGGATCTCGGGGCGATCCTGGGGCGGGCGGGGATTGGCGGTTGACGCGCGGGGGAAGGTGGGGCTCGCTGGCGGGACCCATGAAGACGCTTCTCCCTCGATCGAGTATTCTTTTTGGCTTCACTCTCCTCGCGCCGGGCCTCGCGTCCGCGGATCTCGGCACCTTGCCCGACGTGCAGCGGCCCGCGATGGGGACGCAATCGCGCCCCGCGGTCGTCTGGACCGGAGCGCATCACATCGTCGTCTGGCACGAAAGCCAGAGTTCCGTGCCCGACCGGATCCTCGCGGCGCGTATCGACGTGAACGGCGAGGTCCTCGATCGGCCGGCTTTCGTGCTCGGCGAGTCCGGGTACAGCGAGTCTCCGCAGATCGCGCTCTGCGACGGCAAGCCCACGGTCGTCTGGAGCCAGAGGCTCCCCGTGTCGGGCTCGTACACCAATCAGGTCGTCGTCGCGACGCTCGACGACAGCGGCGCCTCCCTCGCCCTGGCCTCGCCTCCCGTGCCCGTGAAGCCAAGCTCTGTCGCGCAGAACCGCACGAGCATCACGTCGAGCGGCGCCGAATGCTTGATCGCCTGGGACACCGGCAGCCTGGTCGAAGCGACACGATTCTCCTCCCAGGTGCTCGATCCCATGGGGATCCCCGTGGGCTCCGGCGCGTCCGCGCGTGTCGCCTTCGATGGCACCCGCTACGTCGTCGCGCGGGGCAGCGGCGGCTCCATCCTGCTCTCGCACGTCACGACGGCGGGCGTGCCCGACGCTTCCGGGGCGACCCTGGTGTCGAACGTCAACCCGTCCGATGCCTTCGCGCTCTCGGCCCAGAATGGGATCTCGTACCTCGCGTGGTTCGCTCTGGGCATCCGCGGCATGCGCGTCGATGGCGACAAGGTCTCGCTCGATCCGGCGGGCGTGCTCGTCGCGGCCGACGCTGACGGCGCGTCGTCGACCAACCAGCGGCAGATCGCCATCGCGCCCGGGCCGAACGGGTCGTTCCTGCTCGCCTCGAGTTTCGGGCCGACCAGCGGATCCGGGCTCGTCACGGCGACGATCGCGGCGGATGGAACGCCCTCCGCGGTGCAGACCTTGCCCAACGTGACGGGGAAGAAGGACTCGAGGTCGATCGCGCTCGGGGTGCAGCCGGGCGGGGCCCTCGTGGTCTTCGATCTGAAGCCGCGCCCGGTGGACGGCAACGATATCTTCGCGCACTTCGTCGACGCGAGCCTCGAGCCGATCGCGCCCCTCCCGTTCGCGGTCTCGTACGCGGCCGCGCGCCAGCGGAACGCGCGCTCGGCGACGGCCGGGTACGTCTCGTTCGTCGGCTGGAACGAGGATCGATGGATCGATCGAGGCACGTCATTTTCGTACGTGCAGAACGCGATCGGGACGAGGATCGACGCGACGGGCGAGGTCCTGGATCCTCTGGGAATCGAGGTCGCGCTGGCGGACGCGAATGCCGAGTTCTTCGGCGACGTCGCCGCGACGGACACGAGCTTCCTCGTCGCGACGGTGCGATCGCCGGCGAGGCGGCTGTTCTTGCGTCGGTACGAGGCCGCGGGAGGGCCGGCGACGGCGACGGTCGAGTTCGCGCCTCCGGGTGAGGTGCGCAGTCAACCTCGGCTCTCCTTCGGGGGCTCGGATTTCCTGCTCTTCTGGCAGGCGTGGAGCCCCTCGGTGGAGTACGTCGCGCGCGTGGATGCGTCGGGCAACGCGCTCACGGCCCCGGTAGCGCTCCCCGCGGGCTTCGGCTCTGCGAATACGCCTGCGCCGAGCGTCGCGTCGAATGGAAGCGGGTGGATGCTCGCGCGGAGGGCCGGCACGGGGCTCTACCTGCTGCCGGTGGACGCGAATGGAAACCCGGCCGCGCAGGTGGTGGTCGACCAAGGATCGTCGAACATCGTGGAGGAGACGCCGCCGGCCATCACGACGGATCAAGCGGGATATCTCGTGGTCTGGAACGAGGACGGGTCGTCTTGCAAGATCCGGTATCGGTATGTCGACGTGATGGCCGTGGAGCAATGGGGGGGCTGGCTGGGCAACGCGGATTGCTCGTCGGCGGGCCTCGGCGCGACGTTCGACGGCACGGATTTCGTGATCGCGTATCGGGATGGCATGAACAGGCTCGTGAGGGTCCGCCTGTCCACGACGGGGGAGGTGCTCGACTTCCCCGCGGTGGTCTCCGAGGTGGATCCGGGGCTGCACGGGTATCCGACGCTCGCGGCGCTGCCGGAGGGGCGGTTCTTGCTCGGCTACGAGCGATTGGTGAACGAGGCGCCCTTCGGGACGATCCGGGTGCGGGCGCAGATCCTGCCGTCGCCCCTCGACGAGCTGCCCGGATCGGGCGGCGCCGGTGGAATGGGCGGCGCCGGTGGAATGGGCGGCGCCGGTGGAATGGGCGGCGCGGGCGCCGGTGGAATGGGTGGAATGGGCGGCGCCGGCGCCGGTGGAATGGGTGGAATGGGCGGCGCGGGCGCCGGTGGAATGGGCGGAATGGGCGGCGCGGGCGCCGGTGGAATGGGTGGAATGGGCGGCGCGGGCGCCGGTGGAATGGGTGGAATGGGCGGCGCGGGTGGCCAGGGGGGCCAGGGCGGGGCCACGAGCGGCGCGGAGGGCGGCTGCGGGTGCAGCCTGGAGGCGAAGCCGAGGGGCGACGCGTGGTGGTTCGTGCTCGCGGGGGCGGCGATGGGCTGGAGGATGCGGAGGAGGCGCGGGCGGATCGGCGGATGAGCCGAACCGCCGGCTAACCGCCCGCGTTTCCTTCCGGCGCGGGCACGTCTTCGTTCCGCTTCCGGGGCGAGACGAAGAGCCTGCGCGTCGTGATGGGCACGAGCTTCGGGATCGACGGATCCCGCTCGTGCGCGCGATTGAACACCTTCATCACGCGCTCCATCTGCGAGAGGCAGATCCCGTCTTGCAGGTCGAGCTCGGCCTGCGTCACCGGCCCCTTGATCCGCGCGCCGGAGGCGGCTTCCCCGGTTGTTTTTACCTTCGAGATCATCTCCTCGAACGCCGTGATCTGCATGGCGTCGAGCCCGCCGTCGTCGAGCTGCTTCGCCGCCTTCGACATGGGATTGGCGCGGATCTCCTTGGCGACATTCACGAGTGTCGCGAGGGACTGGGCGAGCGAGGTGAAATCGGTGACGCGGGAGGCGGCCTTCGTGATCCGCTCTTCGAGCCCCGGCTCGAGGTGCGCCACGCCTTCGAGGGCGGTGACGAGGCGCTCGCGCTCGTCCATTCCCTCCTTGTAGGCCTGGTCGGCGGCGGCGAAGGCGGCGGCGCGGCTGGCCTCGCGGCTGTCCACGTGGGCGTCGAATTGCGCGACCATGTCCGCGAGCTTCTTGCCGGAATGGACGAAGACCTTGAGGAGCGGCTCGGAGAACCCGAGGAGGCGGCGCTTCTGCGCGGTCGTGGCCTTGGGCCAGAACTCGCCGATGATGCCGCCGAACCGGACGAGGTCGGTGAGGATCTTCTGGCTACGAATCTGCGACCCGAGCTCCATCAAATCGGAGGTCGAAATCTCGACGGCATAACGCTCCGCCTCTTCCTCGGTCGGCGCGGCGACCATCGCGAGGACAGCGGGCCAGGTGTAGGTGGGGGTGGTGATCATGCTTGCCAAGGTATCCGTCGGGGACCCCGAAGAAAAGCGGAAAGATGCGGGGAAGGGGACGAGGTGGGAGGTGTAGGCGTGTTGCCGATCACCGTTGACGCGGTCTTGCTGGCTGGGGACGCGGTCTTGCTGGGTGGGGACGCGGTCTTGATGGGTGGGGACGGGGTCTGGATGGGTGGGAGGCGCGTGGGGGGTCGAGGTGGCAGGCGGACGGGGGGAACGGGGACGACTTGTGGTAGGGTGCGCCGTGCCCGAGGATCGCCGCGCCCCCCTCCGACCCCGAATCGCGCTCCTTCTGCTGCCCCTCCTCCTCACCGCCGCCTGCGATCGCGTCGGCTACCGCGCGCTCGAGCCGCGCCCCAACGCTGGCCTCGAGACGCGCGGCGGCGCCATCTCGGCCCGCGTCCAGCGTATCCACGCCGGGTACTGGCGCAAAGGCGCGAACACGCGCGTCGATGTGCGCGTCGTCAACGAAGGCACCTCGCCCCTCCGCGTCGATCCCGAGCGAATCGAGCTCGGCTCGCTCGGCGGGGCGCGCCCGCTCGTCTCCGCGCGCGTGTTCGACGGCGACGACGAGCTCGGCCCGGGTGAGGGCGCGACGCTCCGCCTCACGCTGCCGGAGGTGCCCCTCGAATCGGGCGCGCCGTATTCGTTGCGCTTGCATCGGCTCGTCGGCGGGCCCGACGCGGCGATCGAGCCATTGCCCCTCGTCAACCCGAGAAAGCCTCACCTCGGGTATGGCCCTCCGGCGGATGCCCCGTGGGTCTTCGTGGCCCGCGTCGGCGGCGGCGTCATTCAGACGGGCGTGAGCCGGGCGGCGGGGCTCGGGGGGATCGAGATCTTCTCCGGGCCGCAGTTCGGTCCCTTCTCCGTCGGCCTCTCCGCGATGATCGGCGCGGGCGCGATCGGGCCGGAGGTGCGTTATCGCGCCGATATGGCGAAGTCGCTCGCGATCGTCCTGTTCACGGGGTACAACTATTATCCCCTCGTGGGGCTGCTCGGCCTCAATGCCGGGCACGGGGGGCGATTCGGGTTCGAGTTCGATTTCGCCCTCGGCGAGACCTCGCGCTTCGGGTGGGCGCGGAGCGGCGGGCGGGTGGGGTTCTTCGCGAGCGCGGGGCCGGTGTACCTGCGGGTGCTCGAATCGGTCGGCGTCGCCGCGCAGGGCGGGCTGACGTTCGGGTTTTTCTAGCGGCTCCGCGGCGGTCGATTGACGCCCGTTCGTGGCGTGGGTACCGGTGGGGAATGCGGACGCGAAATGAGAAGATCGCCGCCTCGCTGGTCGTCCTCCTGGCGCTCGCCGGATGTGGTGGCGGAGGCGAGAGCGGAAGCGGAAATGGGAGCGGCAGCGGCGACAGCGGCGGCAGCGGCGGCAGCGGCGGAAGCGGCGGCAGCGGCGGCAGCGGCGGCAGCGGCGGCAGCGGTGAAACCCCCGCGCCTCCCGCGGGCCTCGTGCATTACGTGACGGGCAACGACGCCGACGCCGACGTGACGCCCGCGGGGCCGGGCCTCATTTTGATGGGCGGCGCGACGGACGTGGACGCCGCGTTCACCTGGTGGAAACCACGAATCGCGGGCGGCGACGTGGTCGTGCTCCGGACCTCCGGGGCCGACGGGTACAACGAGTATCTCCAGGCGCTCTCTGCTTCCGATTCCGTCGAGACGATGCTCGTCACGAGCAAGGAGCTCGCGAACAGCGATTACGTGAAATGGCGCGTCGAGCACGCCGAGGGCGTCTTCATGGCCGGCGGCGATCAGGCCGATTACGTGTCGTTCTGGCGCGGCACGGCCCTCGAATCCGCCGTCACCTCCGTGTATCAGCGCGGCGGCGTCGTCGGCGGCACGAGCGCGGGGTGCGCGGTGCTCGGGCCGTTCGTCTTCGCGGCGTACGAGGGCACCGTGTACTCGGACGAGGCGCTCCAGGATCCCTACAACGTCTTCATGACGATGGAGCGCGATTTCTTCGCCTTCCCGCCGCTCGAGGGGCTCATCACGGACACCCATTTCGTCCCGCGCGACCGCATGGGCCGCCTCGTCGGCTTCCTCGGCCGGATCCTCACGGACGGCTGGGCCCCGCAGGCCAAGGGCATCGGCGTCGACGAGCGGACCGCCGTCGTGATCGACGCCATGGGCAAAGGTGAGGTGATGGGGGAGGGGAAGGTGTATCTCGTCGTGGCGAACGACAAACCCGCTGTCTGCGAGGCCGGAAAGCCGCTCGTGTATTCGGGGCTCTCTTATCACCGGCTCTCGGCCGGCGATACGCTCGAGTTCCCCTCGGGGCAAACGAACGTGCCCGCCGAGCCCCTCAGCGCCGCGGGCGGCGTGACGAGCCCGGCGAACCCGTATTGAAATCGCTCAGGGCAGCGCCTTGAATTGCGTGATCATCTTCGCCCAGACCGCGGGCGTCACGCCGACCTCGAGGTGGCCGTAGGGCACGCCTTCCTGCTTCGACTTGTTCGCCTTGTTCGTGGTGGTCCAGCCCTTCGTGAGCTGATCCCGCGCCGCGATGCTCACGTCGAAGAGCACGCCGTCGCCCTTGGGATCACAGGTCGGGCATTCCATGCCGTCGATCTCGAACACCTGCCCGCTCGCCCCGCCCGACGTGCCGTGAAGCACGTAGAGGTAATCGAGGCTCGTGCTCAGGCCTCGCGCCCGGAGCCGCTCGATGAGGTTGCCGCCCATCTCCATGACGGCCTTGATGCCGATGCCGTCCATGAGCTTGTACCGAGCGTAGCCGAACGAATACGCTTCGGCGTTCTGCGAATCGTAATAGAGGTGCTCGGCCTTGCAGGGGGAGAGCGCGGGGTCGAAGGCCGTGGCGCGGCAGGTGATGTGCCCGGTATCGTCCTTGATCCAGCCGGCGCCGCCGAAGATGTTCGCGGGGTTGTAGTTGGTCTTGATGGCGATCCAGTCGCGCCATTTCGTCTCGTCCGTGTCGAGCTCGGACCAGTCGTAGCTATAGGGATCGTCCTGCCGGTTCGGGAGCGGGTAATACGGGCGCAGGTCGTAGGCGACCTGCATCTGGCCGAGGTAGGCCGAGACGAGCTTGCCGCCGTCGTCGACCGAGCCCCACATCGCGAGGTTGTACTTGTCGAACGAGAAGCCCGAGGACGAGGCGCCTTGCTCGGTGTTCAAGGTCTTCAGCGTCTTCGTGTAGACGGGCTTGCCCGTGGAATCGAGGCCGCTGATGTTCGACGTGTAGATGCGCTTCCAGAAATCCGGCCACATGCCGCCGCGGTTCTCGCAGACCGAATACGCATACGGGTTCGGGAAGATGTCGCTCGGCGAGTCGGCGTAACCCCAGGTCACGCATTGCACGGCCGACATGTAGCCCCAGGTCACGGGGCCCTGGCCGAGCGGCGCGTTCTCCGCCGTGCTGTAGATGAGCAGCGGGTTGAACGGGTGGCGGAAGTTCAGGTCGATGCCGAGGTGCGGGCCGGAGAGCGCGACGTAGGTGCGCACGTCCTTGCGGAAGTTCGGGACGCTCTTCGATTGCAACGCGGCGAGCTGCTCGAAATACTTCGGCCCCCAGTCGGTCCAGCCCGCGGGGCTCGACATGTAGAGGTCCGCCGCGACGACGCCCTTGCTCCAGGCGACGAGGTTGACCTTCGGGCGGCCCGTGATCGAGCGGATGCGCGAGAGCGCGTTCGCGATGTGAATGGCCTGGTTGAAATTGTCGCCGTGGAAGTTGCCGAAGGTCGTCGCGAACGTGCAGAACCCCTCGGCCTCGAGCGCCTGCACGAAGCCCGTCGCCTGGGTCATGCCGGGGTAGAGGTTGCCCGCGCCGTCGTGGCCGCTCGGGCGGAGCCAGACGTTCGCGTTTTGCATGGCGCCGTGCACGAGGAGGACGGGGGCCTTCGTCGTGTCGCATTGCCCGAGCGCGGTCTTCGGGCCGTGGTGCAGGAGGACGAAGCGCGCCTCGGGGCGCGTGGGGCCCTTGTCGGGACAAGCGGCGGCCGAGGTCTGCCCGACGGAGCCCGCGCAGGTGTTCTTGTAATGGATGTTGAAGCCGTCGACGAGCTGCTGGTTGAGGGCGCCGAAATAGGTGCGCAGCGGGTAGGTGGCGTCCTCGAAGGTGTCCTGCCAGCGGCCCTTCGCGGTGCGCAGGTTGTAGCCCTCGGTGCGGAACTTCTGCCGCCCTTCGAGCAGCTCGATCTTGCCCCAGGACCAGCTCGGCGGCGTGACGCTGCCGACGAGCTTGTAGCTCTGCGAATACAAACTGGTCGCGGGAGGATCGAAATAAGCTTCGTGATCGGAGACGAACGTGAACGCGGACGAGATGTCGCCGGTCTCGTCGCCGGGCGCGAGATCGTCGACGGGCTCCGCCACGCAGCCCGCGGCGGAGAGGGCCGCGGCGAGGGCGGTGAGCACGAAGGAACGACGGGGAGCGGATTGCAGCATGGAAACCTCCTGGGCAGCGCCTCCAGGGAGCTCGGGTTGTGCGACCGCAGCAAGTGCGGCGCGTCCATGCTTATCGGCGAGTCGCGGCAGTTTCAAGCATCGTTCGAGCCCCGAGGGTCGATCGATGCTGCGCGTGCGAAGGAATGTGGCGGGGGAGGGACCGCAGCACTGCAAACGGACGTCCGATGTGCGTGCTGCGATGCAGCATGGAGCGGCGCGTCGTCAGGCGCGGAGCTTCTTCGCCATTTCAGCGACGCGCCTGCCGAGGTAGGTCGCGTGGGCGATGTCGTGCTCGGTGGGGGCGCGCTCCGCCGTGACGGACGGGCCGTAGGGGTTGCCGCCGGACTTGAAGACGAGCGGGTCGGTGTAGCCCGGCGTCACGATGACGCCGCCCCAGTGGTAGAACGTGTTGTAGAGGGCGAGCAGCGTCGACTCCTGCCCGCCGTGGACCGTGTTCGCGGACGTGAACCCCGCATAGACCTTGTTCGCGAGTTTGCCCTGGTACCAGAGGCCGCCCGTCGTGTCGATGAACGCCTTGAGCTGCGAGGCGACGTTGCCGAACCGCGTGGGCGTGCCGATGACGACGGCGTCGGCCCAGACGAGGTCGTCGTGCGAGGCGCGGGGCTCGTCCTTCGTCTTGTCGACGAACGCGCGCCACGCAGGGTTCGAATCGATCGCGGCGTCCGGCGCGGTCTCGGCGATGAGGCGCACGCGCACCTCGGCGCCCGCCGAGCGCGCGCCCTCGCCCACGGCCTGGGCCATGGCGTGGTTGGTCCCCGTCGACGAATAGTAGATGATCGCTACGTTGGGCATACTGAAGTTTTTCCTCCGTTCGAGTCGAGACGTCGGGCGCGTACGGTATCACGCGAGATCGAAGACGAGCACCTCTCCTTCGCCGTGGCCCGAGAGGACGAGCTCTTTTTCGCCGCTCACGGCCGCGCCGTCGCCCGCGCGGAGCACGGTTTCGCCGAGCTTCACCTCGCCCTTCGCGACGTGCACGTAGGCGTGCCTGCCCTCCACGAGCGCGTGGCGCGCCTCGTCGCCATCCGCGAGGAGCCCGGCATACACGCTCGTATCCTGGTGGATCGTGACGCTGCCGTCGCGGCCGTCACGCGAGGCGACGAGCCGAAGTCGGCCGCGTTTGTCCTCGTCCGTGAAGCGCTTCTGCTCGTAACCAGGCTCGATCCCGCGGGCCTCGGGCAGGATCCAGATCTGCAGGAAATGCACGCGATCGATGCGTGATCCGTTGAACTCGCTGTGCGTGACGCCCGTGCCCGCGCTCATGCGCTGCACGTCGCCGGGCCGCATGACCGAGCCGTTGCCCATCGAGTCCTTGTGCTCGAGCGCGCCCTCGAGCACGTACGAGAGGATCTCCATGTCCCGGTGCGGGTGCGTGCCGAAGCCCTGGGCCGGCTGCACACGGTCCTCGTTGATGACCCGGAGCGCGCGGAAGCCCATGTGGGCCGGATCGTAATAGTTGGCGAACGAGAACGTGTGGTACGAGTCGAGCCAGCCGTGGTTCGCGTGTCCGCGTTCTTCCGAGCGTCGCAGCGTGATCATCGTGGTCTCCTTGATGCGGGGCAGGAAGCACGACCCGGGCCAGCCCAGGACGGCGCGGTTTTGTCGGGGAAACACGAGGGGGGCTCGCCGGACGTCTATCAAGATGATAGAAGAGGCCTATCAAAATGAAATCCCCCGGCATGCGGGCCGCCGAGCTCCGGCTCTCGGATCTGTTCTCGTTCGCTCCGAAGGGCGGGGTCATGCGGTTCGCGGGCGAGCGCGTGCTCCTCTTCGACGCCGTGGCCCTCGGGCTCCTGCGCAGGCAGCTCATCGAGAGCTTCGGCTACCACGCGGCGCGCGCGGCGCTCACGCGCTTCGGCTACGGGCACGGCTGGCGGACGGCGGAGGCGCTGCGCGAGGCGATCCCCTGGGCCGACGAGCGCGAATGGCGCATCGCGGGCGGGCGGCTGCACAGGCTCTGGGGGCTCGTGACGTTCGAACCGGTCGAGGCGTCGGGGCGCCCGGGCCCCGAGCCGTTCGCCGACGCGATCTGGCGCGACTCGTACGAGGCCGAGCAGCACCTCCTGCACCTCGGGCAGGCGTCGGAGCCGGTGTGCTGGACCCTGTGCGGATTCGCGAGCGGATACCTGAGCCGCGTCAATGGTCGGCCCATCTTCGCCCTGGAGGAGTCGTGCCGCGGCAAAGGGGACGCGGTCTGCCGGATGATCGGGCGGAGCCGTGAGGAGTGGGGCGAGGTGATCGAGCCGCACCTCTCGTTTTACGAGACAGACTGCCTCGACGCGTCGCTCCGGCACGTGCAGCGGGCGCTCAAGCGCGCGGAGGGCAAGCTGCTGCGCGCCGAGCGGCTGCTCGCGGCGAAGGACGACGAGGCCGAGGTGCCGGGGATCGTGGCGCGGAGCGAGGCCATGCGGGGCGTGGTCGCGATGGCGCGGCGGGTCGCCCGGACAAACGCGACGGTGCTGCTCCTGGGGGAGAGCGGGGTGGGAAAGGAGCGGATCGCGCGGCTCGTGCACGACGCGTCGCCGCGGGTGGGCGGGCCGATGGTGGCGATCAACTGCGCGGCGGTGCCGGAGAGCCTGCTCGAGAGCGAGCTGTTCGGGCACGCGAGGGGCGCCTTCAGCGGGGCCGTGGCCGAGCGGGCCGGGCTCTTCGAGGCGGCGCGGGGCGGGACTTTGTTCCTCGACGAGGTGGGCGAGATCCCGGTCGCGATGCAGGCGAAGCTCTTGCGGGTGCTGGAGGCGCGCGAGGTGCGCAGGGTGGGCGAGAACCGGACGCGGCCGATCGACGTGCGTATCGTGGCGGCCACGCACCGGGACCTCGCGGCGGCCGTGGCGCAGGGGCGATTCCGGCAGGATCTTTATTTCCGTCTGCGGGTCGTGGAGGTGGTGATTCCGCCGCTCCGGGAGCGGCCGGAGGACATCTTGCCGATCGCGCGGCGGCAGCTCTCGGAGGCCGCGGCGAGGGAAGGGGAGGCGCCGAAGGAGCTCGGCAAATCGGCCTGTCGCGCGCTCTACGAGCACGCCTGGCCGGGCAACGTGCGCGAGCTCGTCAATGCCATGGAGCGGGCGCGGATCCTGTCGGAGGGGGAGACGATCGAGCGCTCGGATCTGCCGCCCGAGATCGGGGGCGAGGGGGCGGCGCGGCCGAGCGGCGGAGGGTCCTCGCCGCGCACGCTCGCGGAGGTCGAGCGCGAGCACATCCTCGCGACGCTCGAAGCCGAGGGAGGGAACCGCAAGGAAGCCGCGGCGAAGCTCGGGATCGGGGTGGCGACGCTTTATCGAAAGCTGAAGGAGTACGGAGCCGAGCCTACTGGCAGACGCCTCCCGTGAGGTCCGCGCCCAGGCATTGCCCGCCCTTGCAATCGGCGTTCGCGTAACAACGCGTGCCCGCGGCGCCCGCGTCGCAGACGTTGTTCAGGCACGCACCGCCCAGGCAATCGGCGTCCTGCAGGCACGTTTTGCCCGGCCGGCACGCGAGGCAAGTGGCGCCACCACAATCGGCGTCGGTCTCGTCGCCATTCTTCAGGCAATCGCCGCAGGTCGGCCCCGCCTCGCTCTCCATCTCGCAGCGGCCGTCGTCATACGCGCAGAGCTGCCGGGGGGAGCAGAAATCACTCGCGCAGTCTTCATCCGTCATACACGCGGCGCCGTCGGGGCACGCCGGGCAGGTGGAGCCGCCACAATCGACGTCGGCCTCGTCCCCATCCTGAACGCCATCGCTGCACGTGTCGCCCCCTCCGACGCCCCCACCTCCGGCCGCGCTCGACGTGACGTCCTCCTTTCCCCCTTCGCCGTCGTCATTGCCGTCGCCCGCCTGCGCCGGATCCTTCCAGGGCTCGATGCCGAGGATGTCCGCGCAGCCGTTCACGGACAGGAGCAAGCCAAACAACCCTGCACCTAGAACGATGGAACGCATGTTCAGTAGTCTAGGACGAGTTTTTTTCGCTCTGCAAGAAAACTCGCGGGGGTGGGATCAGAAATTTCCGATGAGAAGCGCCCCGCCGCCAGCCTGCTCGGCCCAGGGGACGAGGTCGTAACGAGCGGCGACGCCCGCGGGCTTCGGGGCCTCGTCGGCGCGCTCCGGGAGCAAGGCGAGCACGAGGGCCGTCACCGCGCCCGCCGCGCCAATGCCAAAGGCGACGTTCGCCACCATGGCCGACCCGAGCGCGTCCTCGCGCAGCTCGCGCCCTCGCGCGCACGAAGAGCCCACGCACGTCTCCTGGAGCGAGATCGACGCGGCGTTTTTGCTCGACGCCGACAAACCCATGCCCGTGGCGACGGCGAAGCCCGCGAGCCCCACGCCACCCGCCACGATCGCGCCGATCTTGCGCGGTCCGAGGCCCTTCGCCGTCGAGGCGATCGGGGGCACGACCGCCGGGGTTTTTTTGGCCGTGTCGGCAGGCGCGGCGCGCGCGAACGCGGGGATCTCCACCTCGGCGACGTTGCGCGGGCGCGCCGTGACCGTGGCCCGGAACTCGGGCCGGCCGGACGAACGCGCGATGATCTCGTACGTGCCCGGATCGACGGGCTGCGCGACGCCGAGCTCGTCCGGCAAGAGGCGCACGCCGTTGCGGAAGACGGCGATCCCGTTGGCGCTTTGGGGCAGCCGCACGAGCAGGCGCGGCAGCTCGGGCTCGAGCGCGCTCGCGCGTTGCCGGGCGAACGCGCCACGCTCGTCGTTCACGGCCGCCGCGCGCGCGGCCGTCTCGCCGTACTCACGCCACGCCGTGGCGACGCGGCCCTCCTGCTCGTGGCAAGCCGCGAGCAGGCCGAGCGTGCCGATCGCCGGATCGAGCGCGTCGCTCTGCGCGAGCTTGGCGCAGGCCTCGACGAACGCGCCCTGCTCGAGCAGGCGCTTGCCATCCTGGAAGAGCGTCTCCGCGAGCGTGGCCTTTTCGCTGGGATCCGCGGGCGTTGGGAGCGGCGATGGCTCCTCGTCCGCGCGGGCCGCGGCGGGCGCGAGGACGAGGAGCGACGCGGCGACGAGGACGAACTTACTTGCGGCTGCCACCAAAAACTCCGACGGTTTGCTTGATCTTGGACTGCCTCGAGGTCTTCGTCGTCTCGCGCGGCGGCTTCGAGGTCTTCGCCGCAGTCGTGCTCGTGCTCGTGCTCGCGCTCGCGAGCGCGGTCGCCGAGGGGAGCGGCGGCGCGCTCGTCACCTCGGGAGCGGGCTCGGTCGCGCCTCGCGTCGCCTCGGGCGCGCGCGCCGCGGAGGACGTGTCTTGCTGCGCCGTCGTCGCCTCCGGCGGCGCGTCGCCTCCCGTGGTGACGAGCAACGCGACGACGAGCGCAGCAGCGACGAGGCCGCCGATCACGAGCAGGGCCGCGCGTTTTTTCCGACCTCGAACCGAATCGCCGAAGTCGACGGAGCTCGTGACGCCCGCGTGTGTATGGGCCGGCGCGCGCGGCAACGTCACGGCCTCGTCGGTCGGCACGCGTGAGGGGCGCGGCGGCGCCGCCGTGTCGACGCTCGCCGTGCCCGCGAGCACGTGCGTGATACGCGCGGCGCGCGCGTGCGCGTCGGGGCCGCCGAAGGGCGCGATCGCCTCGGCGAACGCGCCGAGATCCGGGAAACGCTCGTTCGGCCGCTTCGCCAGGGCGCGCACGATCGCCGCTTCGAGCGGCGCGGGCACCTCGGGGCGTTTTTCCCGCACGCGCGGCGGCGGCTGCGTGGCGATGACCACGATGAGCTGCGTGACGCTCTCGGCCTGGTAGGGCGGGCTGCCCGCGAGCATCTCGTACAGGATCATCCCGAGCGCGTGCTGATCGCTGCGCGCGTCGACGTTCTTGGTCGACTGGATCTGCTCGGGGGACATGTACTGCGGCGTGCCGAAGACCGCGTCGGTGCCGGTGATCGACGCGTTTTGCCCCGGCGCCTCCTTGGACAGGCCGAAGTCGAGCACCTTGAGCACCGGCGGGCGGAGCGGGCGCTCGGCGAGGAAGAGGTTCGCGGGCTTGAGATCCCGGTGCACGAGGCCTTGCGCGTGCGCGGCCGCGATGCCCTCGCAGGCCTCGAGCGCGAGGTCCGTGGCCTCGGCGACGGGCAACCTGCCGCGACGGCCGAGCTCGGCCTCGAGGTCGCGGCCGTAGAGGCGCTCCATCACGAGGTACGGCGCGCCCGTCTCGGTCTGCCCCACGTCGCTGACGCGCGCGACGTGCTCGGAGGGCAACGTGGCGGCGATCCGCGCTTCGCGGAGGAACCGCGTCACGACGTCGTGCGAGAGCGCGAGCGACGGGTTCAAGAGCTTGATGGCCACGGTCTGGCCGAGCGCGAGGTGCGTGGCTTCGAGGACGACGCCCATCCCGCCGCTGCCGAGCTCTCGCTCGACGCGGTACTTTCCCAGCAGGAGGGTCCCGGGCGACGGCGCGACCGTCATACGCAAGGGGGACGCTATCACGGCTCGGTTCCGACCGAAACAAGGTCGGCGCGCGCGTGTGTCGGACGGAAAGCGTCGGAATTTCGACGCTGGCCCCCGGGCGTCCGCGGACGAACCCGGCGCCGACGGGTGACGGGTCGTCGCCGTTTGCGACGCGCCGGAGCGGCGCAGACATAGGGATTGCAGCGCCGGACGAAAAGGTCCGGACGATGGTTGATTGTCCAAAGCACACGACGGGCGGGCGGATTCGTGGACAAAGGGCCGAATCCGTGTTTCATGTTTTCCCATGTCGAGCCGAGCTTTTCGCACCAGGATGGGCTTCCTCGTTTCCTCCGCCGGGCTCTGCCTCGCGGCATTTCACGCGGCCTCGTGCGCGGAGGGGGGAACGGTGGGCACGAGCGGGTCGGCCGGGATGAGCGGATCGACCAGCGGGAGCGGCGGCGCGGGCCCCGGAGGTGCGGGCGGCGGCGGGGCCGGGGGCGAGGGCGGCGCCGCGGGCATGGGAGGCGCAGGCGGCGCAGGCGGCGCAGGGGGCCTCGGCGGGGAAGGCGGGGAAGGCGGCGTCGCGGGCATGGGAGGCGCAGGAGGCGCAGGCGGCGCGGGCGGCGGGCCCGCGGGCGGGCTCGAGCTCTGCGTGCTGAACGACGCGGGCCCGGAGGGAGCCTGCGCGAGCCCCGAGGAGCTCTGGTATGACCTCGTGCCCGCGGGGACGACCCGGATGCGGCTCTTCCGCGTCGACAATGCCTCGACCGAGCTCGCGTGGTTCGAGTCGGTGAGCGTGGCGAGCCCCGATTTCTTCGTCGAGGCGGTGCGTTACGTGCCCGATCCGCCGAACGCGCCGATTCGCGTGCCCGTCACGTTGCCCTTCGACAGGCCGGCCGGCACGTCGTTGTTCTTCGAGGTCACGTATACCTCGCCCGGCCTCGCCGAGCCGCTCGACCCGCTCGACGTCGCGGTCACGGCCACGATCGGCGGCGCGCCGGTGCCCGACGTCCTCGTGCCCATCGTGGGGACCGCCGAGGGTTGTCCCGAAGGGACCGCCGTCTGCGACGCGGACCCGACGAACGGCTGCGACACGGACATCAACACGAGCGCGGCCCATTGCGGCGGCTGCGACAATACGTGCAGCTTGCCGAACACCACGGCCGTCTGCGAGGCCGGCGTGTGCAAGCCGGGCGCGTGCAACGCGGGGTTCGGCGATTGCAACGGCATGGCGAGCGACGGCTGCGAGACGGACGTGACGAGCACCGCGGCGCATTGCGGCGCGTGCAACGCCCCGTGCGATCTGCCGAACGCGGCCGAGGCGTGCGTCTCCGGCGCCTGCGTGCCAGCCGCTTGCGCCGCGCCGTTCGATGACTGCGACATGCTCCCCGGGAACGGGTGCGAGACGGACCTCCAGACGAGCGTCGAGCACTGCGGCGGGTGCGGAATGCCGTGCGACCTCGCGAACGCCGCGGAGTCCTGCGTGTCCGGCGCCTGCACGCTCGGCGCGTGTGACATGGGGTTCGGCGACTGCGACGGGATGGGCGCGACCGGCTGCGAGACGAACGTGCAGACGAACCTCGCCCATTGCGGCGGGTGCGGGATGCCGTGCGACCTCGCGAACGCCTCGGAGTCCTGCGTGTCCGGCGCCTGCACGCTCGGGATCTGCGCGCTCGGGTTCGGCAATTGCGACGGGGTGGGCGCGACCGGCTGCGAGACGGACATCTTGAACGACGAGGACCATTGCGGCGGCTGCAACAACGACTGTGATGCCCTGATCCCGAACGCCGACGGGGCTTGCGCGTCCGGCACCTGCGAGCTCGCCGCCTGCCTGCCCGGCTTCTTCGACGTCGACGGCGCGGCGCAGAACGGCTGCGAGTGCCAGTTCGTGGGCGCGGATCTGCCCGACGACGGCTTCGTCGACGAGAACTGCGACGGCATCGACGGCGACGCGTCCGCGGCGGTGTTCGTCGCGAAGAACGGTAGTGACATGAACCCCGGCACGCGCGAGTCCCCGATGCTCACGGTCGCGGCCGGCATCTCGAGGGCCGTCGTCCTCGGCAAGAAGCAGGTCTACGTCTCGCAGGGCCTCTACGACGGCCGCATCGCGCTGGCGAACGGGGTGTCCGTCTACGGCGGGTATTCGGCGTCGAACGGCTGGGCGCGGGGCGCGTCGTTCGTGACGACGATCCAGTCGAGCGTGGTGCTGAACGGGCGCTTGAGCGCGGTCGAGGGCAAGGACCTCGTCGCGGCGATGACGGTCGATCGGCTGACGATCCAGACGTCCGACACGTTCACGACGGGCGTCTCGAACTACGCGATGTATTGCAACAACTGCCCGGCGCTCGTCCTGAAAAACAGCTCGCTCTCCGCCGGCGCGGCCGGGGCGGGGGCCGCCGGGGCCGCGGGGACGGCCGGCGGAAACGGGACCAGCGGGGCCGCGGGGGGCCCCGGCTCCTGCGATTCCAACGTATCGGCGTCCGGTGGATCGGGCGGGTCGAGCGCCTGCAGCCGCACCGGCGGCCTCGGCGGCAAGGGCGGTTATGCGACGACCGGCGGGACCGGGCTCACGGGCATCGGGAACACGCCCGGCGGGAGCGGCGGCTCGGCCGGCAACCCGGGCGGGGACGCCGGCAATGGCCAGAGCGGCGCGCCGGGGACGAACGGCGCGAACGGGTTCGGCGGGAGCGGCGGCTCGACCGCGAGCCTGTTCTGGGTCGGCGCCGCGGGCGCCGTCGGCGTGACGGGCACGCACGGCAATGGCGGCGGCGGCGGCGGCGGCGGCGGCGGCCAGAGCGGGTCGTTCGTCATCAATGGCACCGGCAACGGCGGCGGCGGCGGCGGCGCGGGCGGCTGCGGCGGCACCGGGGGCACGGGTGGCGGCGCGGGCGGCGGCTCGTTCGGGCTCTTCCTCATCAATTCGAACGGAATGGTCCTGTCCGGCAATACGATCAAGAGCGCGAAGGGCGGCAATGGCGGGAGCGGCGGCGCGGGGGCCGCGGGCGGCAGCGGCGGGGCCGGCGGGGCCGGCGCGCTCTCGTGCCTCGCCGAGGTGGGCCAAGGTGGGAACGGCGGCAGCGGCGGCAAGGGCGGCAATGGCGGGCACGGCGGCGGCGGCGCGGGCGGCCCCTCGTATGCCGTCTACCGCGTCGGCAGCAACCTGGTCTCGGTCATGGGCAACACGCTGACCCCCGGCACCGGCGGCGCGGGCGGCACCTCACCCGGCAACTCGGGCGTCGCGGGCGCGTCCGGCCAGGTGTTCTGAACGTCCCTCCAGGGCGAGTGTTTACGGCCGGCGCGTGATTCGCCTAGACTCGCGCGCCGCGGCGCTCGTGCGCCCGAGGGAGGTGTCCGTGTCCATTCGTGTTTTTGCTGCGGTTTCGCTCGTCGCCGTGATGTTCGGCTCGGCCGGGTGCAACAAGTCCGACAAGGCGTCCGGCGGGGAGGTGAAGCCGGAGGGCAAGACCGGCGCCGCCGAGGAGAAGGCCGCGCCGGCGCCGAAGCCCGCGGGGGAGAGCGCGGCGGCGCCCGCGGGCGGCGGCGGGGACATGGACGCGGCGAAGGCGCTGCTCGAGCAGTTCCTGAAGCCCGGCGCCGATCACGTGGCGCTCACGAAGCCGCTGCAGCCGACGACCGAGGATTACACGGCCATCTTCAAGGACGAGGCCGCGGCGAAGCTCGAGCCGCATTACCGGAAGATGTGGGCCGATCCGACCGCCGCGGTCAAGCCGAACGAGGGACAAACCCAGCTCCTCTTGTACTCGGCGACGACGGAGGAGCTCGCGGCGGGCCAGGGCGACGCGTCGAAATTCCCCGGCGGATACAAGAAGGCCGTGGAGGCGATGAAGCCGGGCGTCCGCTGGTATCGGTTCAAGTTCGTGAAGCCCGGCGAGACGATCGGTATGGCGTTCGACGGGCTCGTGTTCGTCAATGGCAATTGGCGCTTCTTCCCGAAGCCGTGGCGCGGGCTCGAGTGAGAGGCGTCGCGGCTCGGCTCAGTGGGGATCGGAGAGCAGGCTCTCCGCCGTGAGTTTGTCGGCGGCGGCCCCGCCGAAATACCGCATCAGGCCGACCTCCTCGTAACGCGGCATGATGCGCGGCGAGAGCAGGCCGATCTCGCGCAGGTTCGGCACGAGGCGGCTGAACATCACGGTCCGGAACTGGTCCATCCCCTTCGACCGGTACACCACGTCTCGCCACTGGGCGCGCGTCAGCCGGCCCTCGAACCACTCCTCGAACACCTCGTAGGCGGCGAAGCGGTTGCGCATGAGCAGCGCGACCTCGAACGCCCAGTCCTCGCGCTCCTGCCGCTCGCGCTCGGTGATGTGCTTCGTGAAGTGCTCGCGCAGCGCGCAGACGCCGTAATGCACGTGCCGCGCCTCGTCCTGGATGACCATCTTCAGGAGCTCCTTCAAGAGCGGCTCCTTCGTCTGCCTGTACAGCGTGCCGAACGCGCCGAGCGCGAGGCCCTCGACCATGATCTGCATGCCGAGGAACTTCATGTCCCAGCGGCCGTCGGTCATGAGCGAGTCGATGATCACGAAGAGGTTGTCGTTGATCTGGTAGAGCTTGTGGAGCTTCGTATCGAGGTAACGGTTGAAGACCTCGACGTGGCGGCCCTCGTCCATCACCTGCGTCGCGCCGTAGAGCTTGCCGTCGAAGAACTGCACGGCCTCGGTCACCTGCGCGGCGGCGAAGAGCGCGCCCTGCTCGCCGTGCAAGAACTGGCTCAGCATCCAGGAGCACATGCTGTAGCTGAGCTCGGTCCGCTCCTTCTTGTCGAGCTTGATGCCGAACTCCTCGATGTAGTCGAAGTTCAAGAACTCCTCGGGGATGAGCGGGCGCTCCGGATCGAGCGGATCGACGCTCGTCTCCCAGGGGAGATCGTCGCCGTTCCACTGGCCGACCTTGGCGCGGCGGTAGAGGTCGGCCATCTCGGGCTGATCACTCGGGTAACTCCAGTCGAAATGGGCGGCGTGCGCCGCGGGCATGTCCGTCGGTGTGCCTTGCTTGCCCCGGTGCAGGAGCAGGCCCCGCACGCTCGCGGGGCCGAGCGCGCCGAGCACCTTCGGATCCTTGACCGAGAACATCACCTCGATCGCCTCGAAATACGCGTCGATCTGCGATTGCATCCTCGCCGGGAGCAACCTCGTGAGCCGGCTCGTGTCGAACATGGTTCGTCTCCTTGAACGTTGGGGCTCAAAGGGTCGCGAGGAAGTTCCTCGCGAGGGCGTCGTGGTAGCGGACCAGAAATGCGTTGATGATCGGCATCGCCCGCTCGACCATGTGGGCCGCTCGTTCGGGCGAGAGCGAGGAGAGGCGCTCGGCGAGGATCTTCGCCTCGCGGGCGAAGAGCGCGCTCATGGCCTCCTCGTACATCAGGATGTCGCGCGCCGAGAAGCCCTTCGACTCGTCGAAGCCGATCGCGCGGAGCTCGGCGTACGTCTCGAGGATCCAGGTGTCGTCGCTCGCCACGACGAGGCGCGCGCGGCCCTTCGCGTCGTGCTCCTCGGCGGCCGCGATGAGGCCGAGCTCGACCATGTCCTCGAGATCCTTCCGGGACAGGCCGAGCTTCTGGATGAGCTCGTTCGCGTCCACGGTCGTGGGCCGGTCGGCGCGGGCGCCGAGCGCCCTGCTGAGGCGTGATTTCACCTCGTGCACGAAGCTGCGTTGCGCGGGGCTGAACGCCTCGTCGCGCTCGTCGAGCAGGGCCTTGATCGCGCGCAGCGGGAGGAACCGCTCGTGCTGGAGCTTCCGCACGAGGAGGATACGCGCGAGGTGCTCTTCGCCGTAATACGCCATGTTGCGGCCGGTCTTGTGACCCTCCGGCACGAGGCCCTGCTGGATGTAGAAATGAATGACCTGCCGCGGCAAACCCGTCCGCTCGCAGAGGTCCTTCATGCGATACGGGTAAGCCTCGCGGTCCACGCTCGGCCGCGCGGCCTCCTTGCTCGAAATCACCACATCCATCACGGCACTTCCACCGTGCACGGCGCCGTCGCGCGGGACACGCACGCGAGAACGAACCCTCGGCTCCGCTCCTCCTCTTGCAGGCAATTCGGCTCCTCGCTCGCCACATCCCCCGAGAGGAGCTTCACCTTGCACGCGCCGCATCCGCCCATCGTACACGAGAACGGCATGGGCAAGGACGCCGCGAGGCCCGCCTCGAGCAAGGTTTGTCCGGGCTCCGAGACCACGGTCTTCGTGGCGCCGCGGAGCCGGATCTCCACGGGCGCCGAGAGCGTGGGGAGCGAAGGCGCACCGCGGCGCGCGGGAGAGGAGAAGCGCTCCTCGTGGATGCGGCCGGGGTCGACGCCGCGGGCGACGAGCGCCTCGCGCGCGGCGGCCATCATCGGCTCGGGGCCGCAGACGTAATAGTCCGTCGCATTCGCGTCCATCCCCACGGACGCGGCGATCGCGTCGAGCTCGCGCGTGACGTTGTCCCGATCGAGCATGCCGGTGCGTCCGGTAAAACCCGCGGGTGGATCCGAGAGCACGTGGCGGACGGTGAAGCGGCCTGCATGCGCCTCGGCGAGGGATACGAGGGCCTCGCGGAAGATGATGTCGTCCTGCCCGCGGCTGCCGTAAATGAGCGAGACGCGGCTCTCCGGCTCGCGGGCGAGCGTAACCTTCGTGATCGAGGCGAGCGGCGTGATGCCGCTGCCGCCCGCGAGCAGCACGAGGTGCCTCTTCGCCGCGGGATCCGGCGTGACGGTGAAGCTCCCGGAGGGGCCGAGCACCTCGAGGACGTCGCCCGCGGCGACGCGCTCGTTGAGCAGGCTCGAGGCGCGCCCGCCGGGCATTCGTTTGATGGTGATCGTCACCTCGGCGGCCGCGCCGTCCTCGTCGGGCAGGCTCGAGATCGAATAGGCGCGGCGGAGCACCTCGCCGCTCTCCAGCGTCACGAGCACGGTGAAGAACTGGCCGGGGACGAACGAGATGCGCCTTCCGTCGGGATCGGCGAGGGTCAACGAGACGGCGTCCCGGGTCTCGCGCGTGACGTGCGTGACGCGGAGCTTGCGCGGCGTGATGCCGGCGCGCGCGGCGGGCGAGGGCACCGTCACCGCGAGCAGGTGCCGGGCGAGCGGCTTGCGGACGGAGAAGGGCGGAGGCCGCACGCCGGCGAGGTCGTTCAGGACCGTGCGTACATCCCGCACGAGCGCTTCGAGCCGGACGACGACCGTGGTGGGCAGGAGAGCCGCGGGATCGAGGCTCTTGCGCGCGTCGCTTCCGCTCGTGCTCTCGTGGGGGGGGGCCTTGTCGAGCTCCATGGCTCGCTTGTACCCTCCAGGACTGCCAAGTGTCAAGTGTCACTTGACACTGAGCGCCCGTCGGGTCGGAGGGGGAACACGAAAGAGCGTTGTTTCATGAGCACAATGTCGTCGGGGGTTCGTCGGCGGAGGAGTTGTCGCCTCGGCTCGACCATGCTTTGCTCGTTTGCGTGAGCACCCTGTTCGTCGCGTACCTTTTCGACAAACGCCGTTGCTCCGCGGCGTCCCTCCTCTCGCCGTGGGCCTCGCTCGGGCCGCGTTTCGCGGGCGAGAGCCTCGTGCGGGTGGCCGTGAGCCCGCGCGTCGAGGCGGTCTTTTACCTGCCCGGCAACCTCCGCCAGAGGTCCCTCGTTTTTTCGTTCGGCTGCGAGATGTTCCTGGTGGACGACTGGGCCGCGGCGCCGGCCGAGGCGCTTCGGGCGGCCGGCGCGCGAGATTGGCAATACGTGGCGTGGGCGTCGTCGGACATGGGCGACTACGACGTGGCCCTGCGCTTCACGCCCGACGGATTCGAGGGCCGCGCGATGATCGACGGGGAGGGCGAGCGCGTCGCCCTCAAAAAGGGTGTCCTCGAGACCTACGAAAAAAAGACGATCGTGGCCTCGCCCGAGGAGCTCGGCTTCGGGGCCGCGGGGGGCGCGGGCTTCGACGAGCAGGCGTTCGAGCGCGCGCTCGTGGAGCGGGAGGAGCCTTTCCGGCCGAACCTGCTCGTGCACGACACGCTCGGCGTGACGCGCGGCAAGGTCATCGACGCGCTCGACAACCTCGCCGCAGGCCAAGGCGAGGTGCTCTGGCCGAGGAGCGGCGCGCTGGACAGGCAGGCGCTCCGCCGCGCCGCCGCGGACGCCGACGCCCCGATCGTGCCCGCGCTGCCGCTCTGGGAGCACCTGCGCGACGGGAAGAAGGCGCCGGAAGGCGGAGCGACGCCGCGAAGTGGGCGGAAGAGAATCGGCTGATTCAGGGGTTCGGGGGGAACGTTCGTTCCATCGCGACGAACGTGGAGCCGGCGACGCGGAAGGGCATCGGCATCACGTCGGCGGGTTTCGGCGCCTGGAGGAGCGGCTCGGGGAGGGAATACGTCCGATCGACGACCCGCACGGCCACCGGCGCGCCGGGCGCGAGGTCGATCGACCATTCGATGCCCTCCGCGGGCAAACCCTGGAAGGTAAAACCCCAGGGGTCGGCGCTCGTCGCCTGAAACCCGCCTTTCTCCTCCACGCGAACGCCGTCGATCGTGGCGCCGTGGAGGAGGGCCTCCGAAGTGACCGAGACGAGGACGAACGGCGCGCGCCGGGCCGAGCGGAGGCGAAAGCGGAGCGTGCGGGTCCCCTCGTGGACCTCGTCGCCGAGGGGTTCGAGCTCGGCAGGCGGGACGTCGAGCCGCGGCGCCTCGGCCTCGTGCCGGAGCGCGCCCTGGCCGGGCAGCGAGAAGCGCGCGGCGCCGCGCGTGGCCTCGGGGATGTGCAACGCCGTCCAGGGAGAGGGCTTCACCTCGGTCGTCGTCCACACGGCCTCGCGGCGATCGGCGTCGAGGGCGTACGCGAGGCACGCGGGGCGCGGCTGGGCGGGCGAAAAATGGTTTGTCGCGACGGACAAACCGAGCAGGGCCCCGGACGCGCCGGCGAGGCCGAGGGCGGGCCTGCGAGACGCCCCGCCGCCGAGGACCTCGAGCAGCGGGGAAAGGAGGCCCGCGAGGAGCACGACGACGGCGACGGCGGGCGCGGCCCGCGGCAAGCCGAGCGCGATGAACAGGAGATGAGGGACCGGCACGGCGAGGACGATCGCCGGCAGCGCCGAGAGCAGGAGCACGAGGCCACGTGATGGCGATTCGGACGGGCGGCCCTGCCAGACGAGCAGGCCCACGAGGGACGCCGCGAGCGGGAGGGCGAAGAGAAAACTCGCGCCCGGGAGGAGCGCGGCCGTCGCGAGCGCGAGCAGCAGCCAGGCCGAGGCCGCGCCGAGGGCGAGCTCGAAGGCAGAGAGGTGTCTTCGGACAAACCGATATGCGGCGGCGTGGATGGCGACGCCGAGGAGGGCGAGGGTGATCCGCGCGAGGCCCGGATCGAAGGGATCTCCGCGGAACGCGCCCCACGCGGGCGAGAGGGCCCGGAGCGCGGCGACGATCCCGGTCGCGAGCGCCGACGCGGCCGCGAGCGAGGCGAGCAGCACGCCGAGCCCGGCGAGCACGCGTGTCGGGCGCGCCTGCCCGCGCCGTTTTGCCCGGACGAACGCGAGGGCGAAGAGGGCCGCCGGGATCATCACGATCGGCAGCGCCCACGCGCGGCGGTACACGACGAGCCCGAGGCCCGGGACGTCGAAATAGACGACCGGCTCGGCCGGGAGGCGCGCGAGATCGAGGTCGCCGAAGCGCCGCGCGAGGGAGAGCGCGAGGGTGCCCGCGTGCGCGAGGGTCCGCCGGTCGAGGTGCGCCGGGTCGTCGACGGGCGCGTGGTAATGGGCAGCGCCGTCGGCGAAGGCGAAGTTCATCCCGGGGACGCCGGCCCGCAGGAAGGGGTAGAGATCGGTCTGGTGCCCGAGGCGGCGCGCGATTTCGGGGAAGAGCGACGAGGCGACCGGGGAGGGCGCTGCGGCGCCGAAATGCCGCACGAGCGCGCCGGCCTCGGGGCTCGTCTCGATGAGGCCGACGGGGCCCTCGGAGCCACGCGCGTCGAAGTTCAGCGCGAGGCCGATGTCCCGAAAGGCCGGGTGCTCGCGGACGAACACGGCGCCGCCGAGCACGCCGGCCTCCTCGGCGTCGGTGAACAGGAAGATCACGTCGTTCCGGAGCGCGGGGCCCTCGCGCAGGGCGCGGGCCGTCTCCAGCAAGACGGCGACGCCGCTCGCGTCGTCGGCCGCGCCGGGGGCATTGGGCACGGAGTCGTAATGGGCGACGAGCGCGAGGGCTGGGCCCCGCTCGCGCCCCTCCAGGCGGGCGACGAGGTTCTCGACGCGGGCGCCGTCGTACGGCACGCCCCAGTGGGTGCCTATCGTCGCGGCGCGCTGGATCTCCGCGGGGATGCCGAGGCGCCGGAGCTCCGCGAGGATCATCTCCCGCGCGGCGTCGTGGCCCTCCGTGCCCGGAGGACGAGGCGCCGCGGCGAGGCGCGTGACGTGGGCCGACGCGCGATCGACCGAAAAACCAAGCGCCTCCGCGTTCGCCGCCGCGCCTCTCGGGACGAACCCCAGGATCCGGAGGGCGACGAGCGCGACGAGGGCGAACACGAGCGCGGCGCGGCTGGCCGCGGGGGCTATTTTCATCGGTCCTTCTTGACGTACCGGAAATCGCAATACGAGGCGCCGGTGCCGATCGTGCCGGTGCGCTCGAGGCGCAGGCCCGTGAGCTTCGAGGCGACGAGATCGTCGATGCGGCAGATCAGCGGGACGATCTCGGGCGCGCCGTGCTCCTTGGCGAAACGCGCGATCGGGCAGACGCGCACGTCGAGCGCGATCACGGCGTCCGCGTCCTTCGGCACCTCGAACGCGAAGCCTCCGGGCTCCTGCGTCGTCTCGATGCGCCGCAGGAACACGCGCCGGATCGGCGCGACCTGGTAGGTGACGTTCATCGCCGCGAGCAGCACGGGGTTCATGCGCTCGTGGTACGCCGCGTGTAACATGTCCTCGGCGAGGCGGAGCGCCTCCGCTTGCTCGAGCCCGAGGCCCTGCCGGAGCGCCTGGTAGAGCGCGAGCAGCGGCACGGTGAGCACGAAGAGGTTACGATTCATGCGCTCGCGGAAGCTCGGCGCCTCGGGCGCGAGCGCGTAAAACCGGGCCCAGGCGATCGAGCGCAGACGATCGGCGCCAGCCTCGCCGAGGGAACGTGTGGCCTCGTCGCGCCCGAACCGCAGGATGGCTTCGAGCCGCTCTTCCGGGGTGGTCGTCATGTCCAGGCACTCCTTACCGCCGCGCTCCGGGTGCGTCGATTCAATTTCGGTCACGATCGCCGCGCGCGGCGTCTATCCTGTGCGCCCCTCGCGCCCAAGGAGGTCCGTTCGTGTCCGTTCGTGTCTCTCTCCCCCGCACATCCCCGCTCGTCCTCGCGCTGCTCGCCTCCACGGCGTGCCAGACCTCGGAGAACGGCGCCCCGTCGCCGCCGCCCCTGCCTGCCTCTCCGCCGGCGCCCGCCGCCGCGGCCGAGGCCTCGAAGGGGGCCGAGGAGCCGAACCCGCGGGCCGCGTTCATCCGGGCGCGCTACACGAAATACGAATACCGCATTCCCATGCGCGACGGCGCGCGGCTCTTCACGGCCGTGTACGTGCCGAACGACGCGAGCCCCTCGCGAAGGTATCCGTTCCTGATGATGCGCACGCCCTACACCGTGTGGCCCTACGGGGTCGATCGGTATCCGCGCCGCTTCGCCTCCGAGGCGCTCGAAAAGGAGGGCTTCATCTTCGTCCTCCAGGACGTGCGCGGCCGGTACATGTCCGAGGGCGAGTACGTCAACATGCGGCCGCACATCGACAAAAAAGGCCCGAACGACATCGACGAGAGCTCGGACACGTATGACACGATCGAGTGGCTGACGAAAAACGTGGCCGACAACAACGGCCGCGTGGGGCTGCTCGGCACCTCGTATCCGGGGTTTTACGCGGCCGCGGGGGCGATCGACTCGCACCCGGCGCTCGAGGCCGTCTCGCCGCAGGCGCCGATCGCCGACTGGTTCCGCGGCGACGACATGCACCGGCACGGCGCCTTCAACCTCCAGCTCGCCTTCCATTTTTTCGCCTCCTTCGACAAGCCGAGGGCGAAGCCCTACGAGCCCGGGGAGGACGACTGGGAGGATTTCGATTACGGGACCCCCGACGCATACCGGTTTTTCCTGGGCGCGGGGCCCCTCGCCGAGGCCGAGGCGCGGCATTTCAAGGGCGACCGCCCGTTCTTCCGCGACATCGTGGCGCACCCGAACTACGACGAGTTCTGGAAGGCGAGGAACATCCTGCCCCACCTGCGCAACATCGAGGCCGCCGTGCTCGTCGTCGGAGGTTTCTTCGATACGGAGGACCTCTACGGCCCGCTCGCGATGTACCAGGCGATCGAGGCGCAAAACCCGAAGGCGAAGAACTCGATCGTCATGGGCCCGTGGAGCCACGGCGGCTGGCACCACGGCAGGGGGGACAGCCTCGGCGACGCGGAGTTCGGGTTCGCCACGAATGACGCGTTCAAGGAGCTCGAGCTCGCGTTCTTCAAGCACCACCTGAAGGACGGGCCGGACCCGGAGCTCGCGGAGGCGCTCGTCTTCGAGACGGGCGCGAACCGCTTCCGGAGGTTCTCCGCCTGGCCCCCGCGCGCGGCGAAAAAAGGGCGGCTCTACCTGCACGAGAGCGGCGCGCTCTCGTTCGAGCCGCCGCAAAACACGGAGGCCGCGAGCGACGAATACCTGAGCGACCCCGACAAACCCGTCCCCTATACCCAGGACATCGGCAACGACTGGTCGTCGAGCTACATGGCGGAGGACCAGCGCTTCGCCTCGCGGAGGCCGGACGTGCTCGAATATCGCTCCGAGCCGCTCGAGCGGGACGTGACGCTCGCGGGCCCGCTCGAGGCCGAGCTCTGGGTGAGCACGACCGGGACCGACGCCGACTGGGTGGTGAAGCTCATCGACGAGAACCCGGGCAAGATGCCGGATTTCAGCAAGAGCGACCTGCGCGCGGGCAAAAGAGACCGCGGCGGCCAGCAGATCCTCGTGCGCGGCGAGCCCTTCCGCGGGCGCTTCCGCGAGAGCTACGAGGCGCCGAAGCCCTTCGTCCCGGGCGAGCCCACGAAGGTGAAATTCGCGGTGAACGACGTCTTCCACACGTGGAAACGAGGGCACCGGATCGTGATCCAGGTGCAATCGAGCTGGTTCCCGTTCATCGATCGAAACCCGCAGAAATTCGTGCCCAGCATCTTCGCGGCCAAGCCGAGCGATTACACGAAAGCCACGCACCGGGTCTATCGGTCGCAGGCGATGCCGAGCGCGCTCGAAGTGACGATCCTCCCGGGTCTCGACGAGTAGGTTTTTCTTCGCGCGGGGGGCGTTTCTCCGGTACGCTCGCGGCCGAGCCGCGATGACGACGATGAACCACGCCCCGCCCGCCGATCCCGCTGTGCCGACGGAGAACGCCCCCGCGAAGGATCCCGAGCAACAATGGCTCGAGACCATCTATCGAAAAGGGGAAAAACAGCTCACGGTGCGCGCCATCATCGCCGGCATGCTCATCGGCGGCGTGATGTGTTTGAGCAACCTCTACGTCTTTTTCAAGACGGGCTGGAGCCTCGGCGTCACGCTGACCGCCTGCATCCTCGCGTTTGCGGTCTTCGAGCTCTTCCGGGCGATGAGGCTGACGAAGAGCGAGTTCACGATCCTCGAGAACAACGCGATGGGCTCGGTCGCCTCGGCGGCGGGCTACATGACGGGCGGCGGCAACATGGCCGCGTTCGGCGCGCTGCTCATGGTCACGACGATGCGCCCCGACCCGCTCTGGATGATGCTCTGGTTCGGCGCGATCGCGGCCCTCGGCGTCTTCGCCGCCATCCCGATCAAGCGCCAGCTCATCAACCGCGAGGCGCTCGCCTTCCCGACGGGCACGGCGACGGCCGAGACGCTGCGCTCGATGCACGACGCGGCACACGCGGGAGCGCCCGGCGCGGAGAAGGCCGTGGGCGGCGGCAAAGACAAGGCGCGGCTGCTCGGGCTCGCGGGGCTCGTCGGCGCGCTGCTCACCTTCCTGCGCGACGCGAAGGCTGCGTGGATGCCCTTCAACATCCCCGGCGCGATCCCGCTGCCGTTCGCGATCGCCGGGCGCGCCGCGAAGGACTGGACGATCACGCTGAAGAGCGAGCTCGTGCTCGTCGGCGCGGGCGCGCTCATGAGCTTCCGGACGGGCTGGTCGCTGCTGCTCTCGGGGCTCGGCTGTTACGTGATCCTCGCGCCGAGGCTCTTCGAGGAGCACGCGATCAAGGAGGTCAGCTACAAGGCGATCGTCGGCTGGACGCTCTGGCCCGGCGCCGCGATCCTCGTCGCCTCGGGCCTGACGAGCTTCGTGCTCGATTACAAGAGCGTCGCGCGTTCGTTCCGCGGTTTGTCGGGGCTATTTTCGCGTGGCGCGTCCGCCGAGAAGAGGGAGCCGATCGCGGAGGTGGAGTGCCCCGAGTGGTGGTTCCCCGCGGGCTTCGCCGTCCTCGCGCCCGTGGTGATCACGCTCATGGCGTTCCTGTTCAAGATCCCGCTCTGGGCGGGGATCGTCGCCGTGCCGCTCGCGGTGATCATGGGCTTCGTCGCGGCGCGCGTGACGGGCGAGACCGACGTGACGCCGACGAAGGCGCTCGGGCCGGTGACGCAGGCGGTGTATGGCGTGATCACGCCGGGCAACCTCACGGGCAACATCATGAGCGCGAACGTGACGGGCGGGATCGGCCTGCACGCGGCGGATCTGCTGACGGACCTGAAGAGCGGCTGGCTCCTCGGCGCGAGCCCACGTCAGCAGCTCAAGGGCCAGCTCTTCGGCGTGATCGCGGGCGCGCTCGTGGTGGTGCCGGCCTTCTGGCTCATCATCCCGGACCCGACGGTGCTCGGCAGCGAGGAGTGGCCTGCGCCCTCGTGCCTCGTGTGGGCCGGCGTGTCGCAAGCCTTCGCGGGTGGTCTCGGCGGCCTTCCGCCCGGCGCGTTACGCGCGATCGGCGTGGGCTTCGCGCTGGGCCTCGTGCTCGCGCTCGCCGAACGTTTCGCGCCGAAGAAGCTCTTGCCGTACATCCCGTCGCCGGCGGGGATCGGGATCGCGCTCGTGATCCCGGCGAGTAACGCGATCGCGATGTTCATCGGCTCGCTCATCGCGCACGTGCTGCGCAAGGTGAAGCCGGCGATGGCCGAGCGTCTCACGGTGCCCGTGTCGTCCGGGTTCATCGCGGGCGAGAGCTTGATGGGAATCGTGATCGCGCTGCTCGTGGTGATGGGGCTGCTCGACAAGTGAGGCGCGTGGGTGGAGGCGTCACGCCTCCGCCGCGCCCGCCTTCTTCTTCGTCCGCCGCGAGAACAGCCGCCGCGTCGAGTTCGGGAGCAGCCGCGGGATCGTCGGCTCGAGATCGTTCGCCGCATCAAAAGCGCGCACGATCTGCCCGAGCAGGAGGATCGCCACGCCGTCTTCGCGATCGAGCCCGGCCTGCGCGGCGGCGCGCGCGGCGTTGCGCTCGCCGGCTTGCGCTGCGGTCGTTCGCACGGCGTTTGCCGTTGCGTGGAGCTCCTCCGCGTACGCTGCGTCGAGGCTCGCGAGCGTGAGCCGCGCGTGGATCGACGAGCCCGCCGGCGACTTTAGCCACGTATCGAGGACATCGGCGAGCCCGCTGAGCCCACGCGCGAGCGTGTCCGTCGTCTCGGCCGTGCCCACGGCCTCGTCGACCTCCGCGCGCAAGGCCGGGTCGAGGCCTGCGGCGTCGCGCAGCGCCGACGCGGCCTGATCACGCATCGCGACCGCATGCGACGCGGTCCGGCTCGCCTCGGTCGTGCGTTTCGCGCGCGACTTCCCTTCGTCCGACGCGTCATCCGCCATCTTCTGCGCTCGCACGTGCAGCGCGAGGAGCTGATGCACGGCCACGCCGAGCAGGGGCAACGAGAAGCCCTTGAGGCGCTTCTTCTGCTCGTCGGAGGCCTCTTGCCAGAAGTTGTACGCCTCCTGATAAAGCCGCACTCCGTCGACGACGAGCCGGCTCGTGGCGATCTCCCGTCCCTTGTCGGTGAGCTGCTCGTTGTCGGTGCCGGCGAGTAACGCGTCGAGCAATCCCGGCGGGGGCGCGCCGACCTTCGCGGCGAGGATTTCGAGGGTGTGCGTCGGATCGTCGCTGGGGAGCACCGGCATGCCGGGAGAATCGGGCGATGCAGCGAGGAGTGTCAAGTGGGGAACGGCTCCAGGGCACCGTCCTCCGGAGAGGGCCCGCCGTCACCCGCCCCCGGCCCGTCGTCACCCGGACCGAGGCCCCCGGCAAATCGCGTCGTCATCACGCTGGAGGCCCTCGTCACGCAAGAAAGCGCCCTCGTCACGCAAGAAAGCGCCCTCGTCACGCGAGATCGCGCCCTCGTCACGCAAGAAAGCGCCCTCGTCACGCAAGAAAGCGCCCTCGTCCTGCCGCCGAGCGCCCTCGTCACCGCGAAGGCACGAGGTCGATCCGGCCGAGCTCTTCGTGCACCGCCGCCACCGTCGCGGTGATCCGATCCCCCACCGCATACCGCACGCCCGCGCCGATGAGCGCTTGCGCCGCGGGGTCGGTGCGTAGCGGCCCGCCGGGCAACGCGTCCGTCGTGATCGAGCCCATCGCGCCCGTGCCGGCGATCTGCACGAGCAAACCGAACGGCTTGATCGCGACGACGTTGCCCGTGACCTCCTCGCCGAGTCGGCCCGCGTAGAGGCGCGCGACGAGCATGCGGTGGCGCTCGGCCTCGGCCTTGCCCGCGTTCGTCGAGGCGCGATCACAGTCGGCCGCGAGCACCACGAGCCCGGCGCGGATGTCGTCGTAGTCGCGGTGGCCCTCGAGGTAACGCTTCAAGATGCGGTGCACGACGAGGTCGGCGTACCTGCGGATCGGCGAGGTGAAGTGCAAGTAGAGCGGCGCGCCGAGGCCGAAGTGCGCGCCAGGCTCGGGCGTGTATCGCGCAGGGCCGAGGGCCTGGCCGAGCACGGTGCGGATCGCAGGCTCGAAGCGCGCGCCCGCGATCTGCGCCTCGAACGCCGCGAGCGAGCGCGAAGAGAGGCGAGGGCCGAAGCCTGCCTCGATGCCGAAGTTGTGCGCGAGCTGGGAGAGCGTGCGGACGCGGTCGGGCGAAGGTTCGTCGTGCACGCGGAAGATGCCAGGCAAGCCACGCGCGACGAGCCACTCCGCGACGGCCTCGTTCGCCGCGACCATGAGGCGCTCGACGAGGCGATGCGCGGGCGTCTCGCGGCGCGCCTCGATCGCGGTGGGCTCACCCGTGATCGCGTCGAGCTCGATACGCGCCTCCTCGCGCGCGAGGTTGACGCCACCACGCGCGGCGCGGACGGCCGAGAGGCGCGCGACCGCGGTGCGCAACCAGCGCAGCGTGCCCTCGACCGCGCGAGGCACGCCGTCGGCCTGGCCCTCGGCGAGGAAGGTGTCCACGGCGTCGTACGTGAGGCGCGCGCGCGAGCGGATGAGGCTCTCGTAGACGTCGGTCGAGGTGATACGTCCCTCGGGATCGATGCGGAGCTCGGCCGTGAGGGCAGGCCGATCTTCGCCCTCGACGAGGCTCGCGGCGCGCGAGGAGATGGCCTCGGGCAGCATCGGCAGGACGCGGCCCGCGAGGTAGACGCTCGTGCCACGAAGGCGCGCCTCGCGATCGAGCAGCGAGCGCTCCGGGACGAAGACGTCGACGTCGGCGATGGAGACGAGCACGCGCAGCGCGCCGCTCGTATCGGCGGGGTACGCCGCGAGCGCGTCGTCGATGTCCCGCGTGGAGGCCGCGTCGATGGTGACGGTCGGGACGTTGCGGAGATCGCGCCGCCGCTCCATGGGCACGGGCCGCGTGGTCGCCTCCTCCGCGGCGCGATCGAGGGACTCGGCGAAGACGGCGCGCAGGCCGTGCCGCGCGATGCAACGCTCGACGCCGAGATCGGCGCCCTCAGGGACGACACGCGCGACGACGAGGCGATCACCCGAGACCTCGGCCACGACGTGTGTGCCTTCGGCGAGCTCGATCGTGGTGTCGAGGGGCCAGTCGGTGTTCGCGACGGAGCGATCGATCCGCAGGTATCGCTTGCCGCCGCGCAGGACGACGCTGCCGAAGACCTCGGCGCGCGGGCGGCTGACGAGCGCGAGCTCGGTCGCGACGAGGCGGCCGCTGCCCTCGGGGGTGATACGCGCGCTGACGATGTCGCCGTCGAGGAAGGGGTTCAGGTCCGGAGGCGCGATGAAGGCGCTCGCCGCATTCGGCGCGTCGACGCCGAGGAAGCCGAACCCACGCGGGTGAACGGAGATGCGCCCGCGCGCCGTGCTGTCGTTCACGTCTCTTCGTCGCCCGTGGTCTGCGCGCGGCGCCAGCGGAGCTGCATCTCGATCTCCTCGGCGTCGCCTTCGGCCTCGTGTTCGACCGAGAGCTCGGCGTCGTACGGGACCGTGACCCGCACGCCGCCGACCTGGACGCGGAACGGCTCACCCCGCTCGACCGCGTCGGCGACGCGGCGAAGCAGCGCGACGAACTCGTCCCTGGTGCGGATGCGCGTGACGTCTCTCGCCATGCGCGGAGGATAATCGGCCCCTCGCCGCCGTGTCCACGGCGCATGTGCTAGTGTCCGGCCCCCTTCAGGAAGACCGGAATGGAAGCGAAATCCGAGGTGATCCAGCGGCTCGAGGCGAAGGCGGACCGCGCCTTCCCCCACGTGCACGCCGCGCGTGACCTCTCCGCGCAGACGCTCGGCCGGCTGCGCGAGCTCTTGCAGGGGCAGGATCCCGAGGACGCGAGCATCGTCGTCTTCGGGTCGTTCGCCCGCGGCGAGTACACGGCCGGCAGCGACATCGACTGGACGCTGCTCGTCGACGGCCGCGCGGATCGGGACCACTTCGAGAAGGCCGTCGCGATCACGCGGATCCTCGACGAGGCGAGGTTCCAGCCGCCGAGCCCGTTCGGCGTCTTCGACAACGTGTCCTTCAGCCACCCGCTGCTGCACCTGATCGGCGGCCACGACGACACGAACCGCAACACCACGCAGCGCATCCTGCTGCTGCTCGAGTCGATCGCGATCGGCGAGAGCGAGGCGCACGAGCGGGTGACGGACCTCGTGCTGCACCGCTACGTCTCCGATGATCGGGGGCTCTTGTTCTCGAAGCGTTCGAAGTTCGTGACGCGTGTTTTGTTGAACGACATCATCCGTTACTGGCGCACGATCACCGTCGACTTCGTGAACAAGCAGGGCTTCAAGGGCGGCTGGGCGCTACGCAACGTCAAGCTCCGCATGAGCCGCAAGCTGCTCTTCGCGAGCGGGATGCTGGTGTGTTTCTCGCTCGAGCTCTTCGGCAAGGGCGAGTTCCGGCGCGGCGAGGGCAGCGTGGATGCGGCGCGCGTGGTGCGGTTCCTCCGCGAGCGGCTGCGCCTCTCGCCGCTCGAGCAGATGTGCGAGGTGCTGCTGCGGCCGTCGATCTCCGCCGAGACCACGCAGAAGGTGATCGGCTCGTACGACGCGTTCATGGCCATCGTCTCGGACGAGGACAAACGCCGGCACCTCTCGAACCTGCCGTTTGACGCCTTCGATCAAGACGCGCTCTGGAAGGAGGCGACGAACCTGACCTACACGTTCCAGGACGGGCTCGATCAGGTCTTCTTCCTGGAGGACCCGGAGATCGCGGGGCTCGTGCGTCAGTTCGGCGTGTTTTGATGGTCGCCGTGTCGGCCCCGCACGAGCGGCACACGCGCCGAGGCCTCACGCTCGCGGGCCTCGTGCTGGCGCTCGCGATGGCCGCGCTCGAGGCGACCGTCGTGGCGACCGCGATGCCCACGGTCACGGGGGATCTCGGCGGGATCCAGTACTACTCGTGGGTCACGAACGCGTACCTGATCACGTCGGCGATCACGGTGCCCATGTTCGGCAAGCTCGCGGATCTGCACGGGCGAAAGCCCGTGCTGCTCGCGGGGATCGCGATCTTCCTCCTGGGATCGGCGGCGAGCGGCGCGGCGACGTCGATGCCGGCGCTGATCGCCTTCCGCGCGATCCAGGGGCTCGGCGCCGGGGCGATGCAGCCGATGCCGCTCACGATCATCGGCGACATCTACGGCATCGAGGAGCGATCGCGGCTGCAGGGGCTGTTCGGCGCGGCGTGGGGGTTCTTCGGGCTCGTCGGGCCGATCATCGGCGGCGTGATCGTCGAGAACGTGTCGTGGCGCTGGGTCTTCTACATGAACCTGCCGTTCGGCGTGGCCGCGGCGGCGCTCGTCATGACGGCGCTACACGAGCGCGTGGAGAAGCAGAAGCGCCGCCTCGATCTCGTCGGGGCCTTCCTGCTCGCGGCCTTCGTGACGGCGCTCTTGCTCGCGAGCTCCGGGGTGCACGACGCCGCGGAGTGGGCGTACGTGCTCGCGACGGTGCTCTTGCTCGGGGCGTTCCTCTTCGTCGAGCGGCGCGCCGAGGAGCCGCTCCTGCCGCTCTCGCTCTTCACGCGCCGGGTGATCGCGCTGTCGTCGGCGATCGGCGCGGTCATCGGCGGCGCGATGATCGCGATCCTCACGTACGTGCCGCTGTACATCCAGGGCGTGCGCGGCGGGACGCCGACGCAGGCGGGCAGCTCGATCACGCCGATGCTCATCACGTGGCCGATCGCGAGCACGCTCAGCGGGAGGATCCTGCCCAGGGTCGGCTTTCGCGCGCTCGTCCGCTTCGGGATGGGTTGCACGGCGGTGGCCGCGGTCGCGCTTCCGTTCGTGGCCGAGCAAGGGCCGCTCGCGCTGCGCGTCGTGACGGGGATCTTCGGGCTCGGGATGGGCGCGGCGAACACGGCGCTCATCATCTCGGTGCAGACCGCGGTGCGCTGGGAGCAGCGCGGGGTGGCGACCGCGAGCACGATGTTCTTCCGCACGATCGGCGGGGCCGTCGCGGTGGGGGTCATGGGCGGCGTGATCGTGTCGGCGCTCGCGAAGGACACGTCGCTGCCGAAGGACGCGGCGAGCCGAGCGCTCTCGCGGGAGGGGATGTCGGCGATCGGGCCGGACGTCGTGCAGCGTATCTCGGGCCTGCTCGCCGAGGGCCTCGGGACGGCGTTCTGGATGATCGCCGGGCTCGGCGTCACGGCGTTCGTGGCGGCGCTGTTTTTCCCCGACGTGCCTCTCGCGAAGCCGGCCGCGAAGGAAGCGCCCGCTTCCTCGGCTGGATCTTCGTGACCCTCGGGTTGGGCGTGAGATCGAGCCCGAACGTGAGGCCGAGGCTCGCCCGCGCGTCGTGCGTCGCGGCGAGCTCGAGCGCGGGGGGGACGAGGCGGTAGCTCGCGTCGAAGAAGGCGGCGATGGGCTCGTCGTTGATGGCGAGGATCGTGCGCTCGACGCGGCCGTAGCCGAGCGCGCCGACCTTCCACGTGCCCTCGCTGGTCCAGTGCGGAGCGACCTCGGCGCGCGTGTCGAGCGCGAGGAGGCCGTCCTCGGTCTCGAAGCGGAAGCGGAGCGAGCCGACGGTGCCAGGCGCGACGCGGTGCACGAGGCGAGGCTGCGTGATCGCGTCCGCAGGGCCGGCGCCGCGGCGCGGGCCGTAGACGTCGAGGTCGTAACGCACGCCGACGCCGATCTCGAGGCTGCGGCCGGGATGGTTGGAGCGCAAAGGATCGAGGTAGGCCGTCGCGCGCGCGACGGAGACACGCAGGAAGGGGACGGCCGCGCCGTCGGCGACGCCCGTGGGCAAGGCCCGGGGGACGATGACGCGGCCGATCTCGCCGTCGAAGCCGACGTCGAAGGGGAAAGGGATGCTGAGGGGAGGCGAGGACGGAAGGACGATCCGCGGCGCGAGGTCGTGGCGATGCGCGGCGGCGCCGTAGAGCGTGGCGTCGAAGGAGGGCATGTCCCCGAACGGACGAGCGAAGGGCGCGACGAAGCCGGAGAGGATTTTCTGGTCGAATTGCCATTCGACCCGCGCGGGGCCCTCGTGGAAGGCATAACGGCGGCGGACGGAGATGCCCGCGTGGACATCGAGCGCAGGGGTGATCCGGCCATTCTCTTTGCGCGCGCCGGAGGCGGCGGCGCCGAGGCGGATGCGGCTCTCGGGGTCGAAGCGGACGCGGAAGGTGCGGCCCTTGGGTGAATGAACAAAGTCCCCCTCGTCCGCCGCGGCGATGGGCGCGGTGGAGACGGCGATCGCGGCGATCGCGGCGGTGAGGGAGCGTCGGATCACGGATCCTCGAAGGCGGGCATCGGCTCGAAGACACGCGGCGGGGCCCCGAAGGACATACGCAGGCCCGCGAAGAAGCGGAGCTCGACCGCCCGCAGGTCACGCACGAAATCGTTCTGCGTGCGGCCCTCGGCCGCGAGGCGGACCGAGATGGGCTGATCGTTGATCGCGACGAGCACACCTTCGTAGGCGAGCGAGCCCGCGAGGCGATTGACCGTCTGGCCGAGGAGCTCGCCGGAGACGATGGTGGGCCTGCGGAACGTGAGGTCGCTGAAGAGATAATGCAGGCCGCCCTTGCCCAGGCTGATACGCGACTCGATGGCGGCGGTGGGGCCGATGAAATAATTGCCCGATTTGCCGGAGACGAGCTTCCGATCCTGCCAGTGTGCGCCGAAATCGCCGCCGATCTCGACGCGGAGGTGGCTGTACATGTCGTCGGATTGCCAGGGGTTGTAGGCGACGTGGAACTCGCCGAACTCCATGTCGAGGGCGTCGCGGAAGGAGGGCTGGCGATCGAGGACGGAGAGGACGCGGAAGCCGAAGCCCATACGCGGCAGGATCGGGTGGACGTCGGGCTCGCCGAAGAAGGTGCTGAGCCAGAAGAGCGGGCGCCTGCGCTCGTGCTGGTAATCGTAGGAGAGGAGCGTGCCGCGCAGCTCGAGGTCGGCGAAGGTGGCGCTGCCCTCGAGGAGCCGGAGGTCGTGCCGGGCGCGCCTGCGCGGCGAGAGGATGCTGAGGTGAATGCCCATCTCGGCGTTCGCCCGGGCAAACGGGAAGCCCGGGGGGACGGCGAAGCCGCGGCTCGATTGCAAGGTGGGGGCCCAGCCGACGCCGATGTAGAAGCGGTTCAAGAGGTCGAATTTGACCTGGAAGGCCCGGCCGCTCTCGCCGCGCGCATAACCGGGCGGCGCCTCGGCGATCGCCGGGACGATGCGGGCGCGGCGCGCGAGTTCTCGATAAGCGCTGTCGCTCGAGGGCGTGCAAGACTGGACCTTGTCGAGCGGATCGCCGATGCCGACCATCTCGCCGGGGGCGGCGAGGCACGTCTCTCCTTTGGCGTCCCGCGTGCACTGGACGCGGAGGACCTTCCCGTCGTTCAAATGGTAACAGGTGACGGGCCGGTCCCAGCGGAGCGTGGGCGTGTCGTCCGCCGCGGCGGGCGCCGCGAAAACGAGCGAGGCGGTGAGCAGCGCGGAGGAGAGGAGGCGTCGGGGAGGTGATCGCACGGTGTTACCTCGTGGCGAAGGCGCCGGCGCGCGAAAAGGAGATCGCGGTATCCAGCAAGCTACCACGATAGAGGCACGGGCCGTGCCGGCAAGGGGGCGCACGTCGGTTCGCGTCCTGTCCGTTTCGAAAGTGCAGAACATCGACACCAGCCGCCCGAATTTCGACAGGTGACCGCGAAGCGACGGACGCGGACGCGCGCAGGCTCCTGGCGAAGCGGCTGCGCACGTGGCGCGCCGCGCCTCGGCCGACGTTGTGCAGCGCAACATCTCCTTGCTAGATTCACTCGATGATCAAGGTCTTCCCATCCTTTGCCCGACGGGCGAATACCATCCAGGCTGCCGTGGTCCTCGCGGCGGTATCCCTCGCGGGGTGCAGCGACGATCCGGCGCAGAACCCGCCGCCTTCCTGCGTGGGCGACGCGTGTAATCCCCCGCCGCCGACGTGCGAGCCGAAGGCGGACCTCGCGGGGCTCGAGGACGGGCTCACGGGAGCCACGCGCGCGACGTATGACGGCGGCGGGGACGGGGGACTCGCGCACATCACCTACTGGGGGCTCAAGGCCGGGATGGCCGAATTCGACGGCCTCGCGCCCGCGGAGCAGGACAAGGTGAAGAAGATGCAGGCGAGCCTCCTGCATTCGCTGAAGCTCGCGCCGAAGGACGACGTCCCGGGAACGGAGATCACGGGCACGCTCGTGGTGTCCGAGGGCGGCGTCACGCGGACGCAGGAGATCGTGCTGAAGGTGCCGAAGGACTGGAACGGCAAGCTCGTGGTGGCAGGGACGCCCGGCACGCGCAGCGAATTCGCGAACGAGGGGACGATCGTGCCCTGGGTGCTGCGGCGCGGGTATGCCTACGTGGCCGGCAACAAGGGTATGACGAACGGCGGCGCGGACGGGAACGCGACGCTGCTCTCGAAGGCGCACCCGACCGAGCACTGGGGCGCGATGATGCTGGATCTCGCGCGCTGGGCGGCCGAGCGGCTCGAGGAGGTGACGTGCGCCGCGCCGAGCGAGGTGTACGCGGTGGGCCTGTCGAACGGCGGATACCAGGTGCGGCGCGCGCTGGAGCTCGATCACGAGAGGCAGAAGGCCGGCGAGGAGCCGCTCTTCGCCGGCGGGCTCGACTGGTCGGGCGCCTACTGGCCCGACGCGCGGGTGCTCGACGAGGACAAGGACGGGACGGTGTCGACGGCCGAGTACGCCGCGGCGAACCACCTCGTGAGCACGAACGAGCGGGCGGCGCTCGCCATGAAATGGGCCTACGATCCGGCGACGCTCTCGACGCCGGCCGCATTCGCGGAGACGCCGCCGTTCTCGGGCGCAGAGGATGCGATGATCGCGGCGGGCTTCGGCGCGCCGTCGGCGACGATCTGGGGCGCGTACAACACGGCCTTCGATTCTCTCAAGGCGGCGCTCCCGCAATTCAAGGGGATCGGGTACTACAACTTCACGGCCTATTACTTCAAGGCAGAGCTGCTCGGCCACGACCTGACGGAGAGCGCGGCGTATAGCTGCTTCCCGCCGAACGACATGGATCCGCCGCCGTTCTACGCGTTCCTGGCCTCGGCGCCGGACGCCGGCTGGACGGACGAGAGCGTGTCGTATGCCCTGAAAAACGCGAACACGGGCGAGTTCTCGGCGCCGCTCGTGAGCGTGCACGGCGACGCGGACGGGCTGCTCGGGGTGATCGCGAACGCGGAGGCTTATCGCGACGCGGTGACCGCGTACGGGGATCCGAGCCTGTACCGGCTCTACGTCGTGGCCGGCGGCGGCCACGTGGATCTGCATTCGGACGGGGTGCTCGATTTCGATTTCGACGGGACGCCGGCCGAGGAGGGCGCGCAGGATGCCTTCACGATCCTGCAGCCCTACGCCGAACGCGCGTTCGACGCCCTCGTGGACTGGGCCGAGAAGGGCACGGCGCCGCCGCCGAGCAAGACCGTGGCGGCGGATCCGAAAAACGACGTGCTCGACGCGTCGAAGATCGAGCTGTGAAGTAACAAGGCCGCCCGGGGGCGCATGCCCCCCGGGGGCTACTTCTCCTCGGGCTCGCCTTCGCCCTCGGAGTACTTCGGCGCGAGCGGAGCGCTCTGACCCTTGGGCTGGAGCAGCTCGAAGGTGTTGACGCAGAGCCCCAAGGGGACGACCCACGCGTCCCACACGTCGAGCGGCGCCATTCCGGTGAGCACGAAGAGGCGGTTGCCGTCCTCGAACATCGTGACGCGCAGCTTCATCTTGCCGAAATCACTCGCGTGCAGCGCGACCGCCTCCGCCGCCCAGCCGAACGGGAACTTGTTGAGCTTCATGCGCAGGAGCGCGAATTGCTGCAGATAACATTGCCGCTCCAGCCACTCGGCCACGTTGCCCTTCTTCGGCGCGGGGCGGACGCCGACCATGAAGAGGATCGGCGGGAGCATCTCCTTCGCCGCGCTGAAGAGCGCGAGCGGCATGAACTCGGACTCCTTCGAGAAGTTGATCTTGTCCACCGGCGCCGGCTGCTGGTACCAGCCGTCGGGCAAGAGAACGCTGAAATCGAGATCCGAGCGAGGCTGCCGGACCGTGACGGTGATGCAATCCTTCAGCTCTTCCGCGTTCGGGAAGACACCAGAGGTCGGGAGATCCGGATCGTCGAGCGCCATGTCGAGCTCTTCCTTGCTGGAATCGAGTCTAGCACCATCGTCAGAGCGGATCGTCGAATACGAAGAGGTGCGCTTGCCCCTCGCCGTCCACGGCGATCGTGTGGTCATCGAACAACCGAGGCGTGCCCGAGACCTCGTCCACCTCGGTCAGCGCCGCGAAGGTCTCGCGCTTGACGTCGAGCAGGACGAGGCGGGTCTCGCCCGGGCGCTCCTCGTGATCCGGCTTCTCCGCACGGAAAAAGGCGATGGAGCGGGCGGAGGGCGTGAACGTGGGCGTCCCCGGCGGATCGAGCAGGCCGCTCTCGTAGAGCACGTGCCCCTCGCCCTCGAGGCGCGGGACGACGATGAGCGCGCTCTTCTCCTGGTCCTCGTGCACGCAGAAGAGGCCAAGCGTCGCGCCCTTCGGGGACCAGAAAGGCCGGATGTGCACGTTCGCCCCCGGGATCTCGGTGAGGATCGACGTCACGACCACGCCCTTGTCGCGCTTGACGAGCCAGACCTCGGAGATCTCCTCGCCGTCGCGACCGGCCGTGTACACGATGTGCGCGCCGTCGGGCGAGACCGCGATCTGCGCGGGAAATGAGGGATCGGCGTCGTCCTCGAAGGGGCCGAGCTCGCGCGGCTCGGCCTCGTCGAGGCCATAACGGAGCAGCGATTTGCGGTAGGGGTCGGCGACGAGGATGGCGCCGCCGCCGGGCGTGAAGCCGTACCCGGTCCCTTCCACGCGCCGGATCTCGCCCGGCGTCTCCGCGCTCGCCCAGCCGACGGTGGCGCGGGCGCCGAGCAGGGGCGCGACGCGATAGGCGATACGCGCGCCGTCGGGGGAAAACGCGAGATCCTCGACGTCGCCCGGCTTCATGGGGACGAGGAGCCGGGCCGTGTGGGCATTTCCGATCTCCGCGATCCAGATCCCGCTCTGGTCCTCGCCTTCGTCCTCGCGGACGAACGCGATGCGGTGGCCGCCGGGCGCGAGCCGGCAGAGCCGAACGGCGGCGTCGCTCGGCACGGGCGCGTGGAGTGTGCGTTGCTGGTAGCGGATTGCGGCGCGTTGGCTGGCCATTCCCTGAAATACTCGTTCAGCTCGTGCAGGAGGCCGCTCGTGGCTCAGAGCAGGCCCGGCGGGACGAAGGGCGGGGTCTGGATGGAGGCGCTGATGAGCTTCGGCAGGCCCTTCTCCACGATGCTCTGCACCGGCTTCTTCAGGTCGATGCCCTGCACCTGGCTCAGGATCTCGCTCGCCTCGGACGGCAAGAAGTCGCGCAGCCCGCCGAGGGCCTGGTCGAATTTCTTGCCGAAGTTCTTCAAGAAATCGAGTGCGACCTTCGCGCGCGCGTGCACCTGCGCGATCGCTTGTCCCGGCAACCCCGCCATGAAGACCTGCTTCGGCGTGGGGGGCCGGTACGTGATGATCTGGCGCTGCATCGCGAGGCGCACGGCCCTCGGCTTCGGCTGGCCGAAGACCTCGCGCACCGCGCCGAGCGTGCGGCCCTCGGGCCTGCGCGCGCCGTCGCTCGCGCTGCCCTCCACCTTGGGCGCCTGGCCGGGCACGCTCTTCGTGTTGATGTAGACGTGTTTGCCCTCGATGATGACTTCTTTGCCCGATTTCAGGACGACATTACGATCGGCGAGCAGGTTGATGTCCGCGTCGTCGATGAGGCTCGTGCCCTTGCCCGTGGTGAGCGAGATCTTCGGGTGGATCGTCTCGATCATCGTCTCCTTGAGCACCATCGTCGGGGGCTTGTTCGGCTCCGTCTCCTTCCACTCGACCATGGCCGCGACGCTGCGCTGGCCGACGAGGACGTTGTCGACGGCGCCGATGAAGGAGCTGCGGTTCGCGCCGACGAAGATCGAGCGGTTCGCGCCCGTGCGCTCGTTCTCGTTCGCCTTGACGAGCTTGGAGAGGTTTCTCTGGGCCTGCACGTAGAGCACCTCCTTGCCCGCGGCGTCGTCGAAGGTGATCTCGTTCCAGCCCTCGGATTTCGGCGAGGACTGCGATTTCCAGGTGCTCACCGTCCGCTGTTCGGGGAGGTTGAAGGGCACGGGCGCGACCTTGTTGTACGCGCGGCCGATGAGGACGGGCTGATCGGGATCCCCTTCGAGGAAGCCGATCAAGACCTCCTGGCTCACGCGCGGCAGCACGATCATGCCAAACGCGCCGCCGGCCCAGGCCTGGCTCACGCGGATCCAGCAGGACGATTGATCGTCGTACTGGCCGTCGCGATCCCAGTGGAACTGCACGCGGACGCGGCCGTGCTCGTCGGTGTGGATCTCCTCGCCCTTCGGGCCCACGACGATCGCGCTCTCGACGCCCTCGACGACGGGCTTCGGCGTGACCTTCACGGGCCGGAACCGCGTCTTCTCCTCGACGAACGCGGCCGCGCCGGAGAGGCTCCACTCGCCGTCGTGCGTGCCCTCGACGCTGATCTCGGTGCAGAGGTAGCGGCCCGCCGTGACGTCGCCGCGCGGGTGGCCGGAGACGGTGAAGAGGACGCCCGGCGCGAGGTCGTAGGCATTCGAATCGAACTCGATCTCGCGCTTGCCGCGGCGCGCGGCCGCGAGATCGATGTCGGCCGCGAGCTTGCCCTCGATGTCGCCGGGGACGCGCGGCTTCTCGCGCCGATCCTTGACGAGCGCGGCCGGCGCGTAGCGATAGAGCTCGTAGAAATCCTCGGGTTTGTCCGACTTCGTCGCGTCGCCGAGCAGGTGGAAATCGGGGCGCACGAAGTCGTAGTCGCGGAAGCTCGCCGCGCCGGGGCGAATGCGGTGCGCGACCTTGAGGTTGCGGACGAACTCCTGGCGCGCGTCCTGGTTCGGCGCATAGACGAACGGCAGCACGGGGCGCTCCTCGCCCGCCTCGGGTTTGTCCGCCAGGATGAGCTCGGTCGTGTACGAGCCGGCCTTGCCGCCGCCGACCTGCTTGAAATGGTAGGAGATGCCCTCCTCCTCGAGCAGGCGGCTCACGAAATCGAAATCGCTCTCCTCGTACTGGACGCGATACTCGTGCTCCTGGTGATCGTCGGTCGTCTTCATCTGGTGGACGATCGAGTATTCACCGAGGATCTTCTGCACGATCTGCGGGATCGTCATGTGCTGGAAGATGCGGTTCCGCTTGCGGAGCCGGAGCAGGAACATCTGCGGGACGATCCGCACGAAATAGGTGGACAGGCCCGTCAGCTCGGCCTGCACCATCTGGATGTGGCTCGCGACGCCGGACCAGGCGCGCGGGGACGCGAGCGGACCGCCCATCATGAGGAACGCCGCCGGGCGACCGACGAAGCTCTCGAGATCGAGCCCGGCGAGGCGGGAGCGCGCGAGCACGCCCACGTCGAACGAGCCCGAGATCACCTCCCGCACGGAGAAATGCCGGACGTCGAGGGAGTCCTCGTTGTTTTCGAAAGCAAGCTCGAGCTCTGCCATGGTCGGCCTCGTCGATTCCGTCAGATCTGTTCGTCGGGATCGTCCCGCTTCACGGGGCGCAGCGGCGGGAGCGCGCGGCCGTGCGTGATGTCCGCGACGCGCGCGAACCAGCGCGTCGTCCACACGGCCGCGAGCTCCCGGAGCTCCTCCATGCCCTCGTCGAGGCCCTCCCGCGTCGTCGTGGCGAGAGGGAAATCCTTCTTCAGGAAATACATGCGTTTGTCCGGGTCGAGGTGGAAATACCCCCCGCCCTGCTCGAAGAGCCCGCCGATCGCCGGATCGTTGAGCGCGCGGCCGACCTTCATGAAATTGTCGATCTGCGCCTCGGGCGCGCCCTGGCGCCACGCCTTCGCCACGAAGACGCGGCCCGTGAGGGCGTCCTTGTCGGCGTCGTGCCGGAAGCCGAACTCGCCGAACGAGACGTCCCCGCCCGCGTCGAGCTCCGCGTCGTAGCGGCCCTCCTTGCGCGCGTAGAACTGCATGAGGGCCTCGGCCCTGTCCCGCCCCGGCGGCCTGTCTCCGTGCGTCGCCATATTCGTCCCTAGCGCCTCTCTCCGAGCGAGATCACTTGTTCTTGCCGCAGCCGCAGGTGTCGCCGGTCTTGTCGGCCTTCTGCTTCTGGTTGTACGCCTTGAAGTACAGGTCGTCGTCGATGCCGTGGTATTCGGTCATGCCCGGCAGCCAGTTCTTGTCGAGCTTCTGCCCATCCATCGCGAAATCGGCCTTCTGGCCGCGCTCGCCCGAGAAGAGGACGACGTCTCCGTTCGCGTACTTGTCATGGTCGCTCTTCTTGTCGCCGAGGCCGAAGACCATCGGCGTCGCGTCGTTCACGTGGACGTAATGCTCGTAGTCCGGGCCCTGCACCCATTGCGGCGCCGCAGAGCCGAAGCTCGTGACCTTCACGTTCCCGTCGAGCCCGGCGTTCGGCGCGGACGAGCCCGCCTTGAGCTCGTTGTTCGCGTCGAAGAGCGCGAGGCTCGTCACGGCGCCGCCCTGGCTGTGGGCGAAGATCTCGACGGGCCTGCCCGCCTCGCGCTCCTGCACGACGAGATCGCTCAGCGTGTTCACCGCGGGGTTGCGGCCGTCCGTGGTGAGGTCCTTCTTGCCCGCCGCGGCCTCGCGGATCAAGCGGCGATCCTTCGACGTCTGCTGCGCGTCACGCGCGAACCCCTCGGTCGCGTTGTACACGCCGATGACCGTCGCGCACGTCATGTCGCCGATCTGCTTCAGCGTCTTGCAATGCGCGTCGCGGTCCGTGTTGATGCCATTGACGTAGAAGATGGTCCGCGGCGGTTTGCCCGCGTTGCATTTCTTGCAGCACTCGGACGTCTCCGCCGAGGTGTTGTAATCCCCCTCGTCGGCCGCGCCTTTCTTGTCCGCGCGGTCGCCCTTGTTCGTGACCGGGTTGTATCCGGCCTGCTTCGCCTTCGCGACGTCGTCGGGCGTGACTGGCTGGCCCTTGTCCGTGAGCGGCTTGCATTGACCGTTCACGTAGCCGAAGAGCGAGCCGTCGTGATCGACGTCCTTCCCGGTGCAAGCAATACAGGGCTGCGCGGGCGGCTGGCCCGTGAAGAACTCTTTGGCCTTGCCGTAGGCGTCGCTGACCTTCTTCGCCCCGGAGTCGAGCGCGTCCTTGCCCGCGCCGAGGGCGTTGTAGCCGGCGTCGGCGACGGCGCGTGTCCCGCTGCGGACGCCCTCCTTGATGCCGTCCTTGATCGCGACCGCGGCATTGCCCACGGCCTTCGCGCCGCTGACGATGCCGTCGCCGATCGCCTTCGCGCCGCCGGTGATCGCGCCGGCCGTCTTCTTGGCGGCGTTCGAGGCCGTGCTCCAAGCTCTCTGCAGAAGATTGCCACCCGGCATGACTCAGGTCTCCTCGAGCGTACGAAGAAGCTTGCGCGTGAACTCCGAGATCCACGCGGCCTTGTCACCGGACGAGAGGTGCTTGGCCGCGAGCGTCTCCGCCACGGCAGGCATCGCCGTGTCGAAATCACCGCCGAGCGCCCAGGCCGTGATGACGTATGTCACGAGCTCGAGCTCGGTCGAGAACCCGTGCATCGAGCGCGCCCTGTCGATCTGGTCCGCGACGAAGAACTTGAGCTGGGGCCTCGGCTCCTCCCGCGCGTCCGGGAACTGCGCCTGGAGGAAATTCACCGTGCGATCGGTGAAGCGCTCCTCGGTCGCCTTCGAGAAGGCGCGCATCTGCGCGGGGCGGAGCTTGTAGAGCACGTCCTCGCGCCGCCGCGGCGCGCCCTCGATGACGCGCTTCCAGAAGAGCGCGCCGAGGCCGTCCTCCGTGGGGATGCCGAACTCGCTCACCGGGCCGTAGAAATCGTCGAGCTCGAGCGCCGTGCAGCAGTCGAGCCACGTGACGAGCACGCGCGGATCGTAGAAGCGGAAGTTCATCTTCGTGCCCGCCGGCGACTGGACCACGAGGTAGCGGCGAAAATGCCGCCGCACGCCCTCGAGGTTCGTGTCGGCGATCACGAAGACGCAGAGGCTCGGATCCTCTGCGAGGCCCTCGCGCAGCCACGTCCACGCCGCAGAATCGACCTGGAAGAGGTACGGCGCCGCGTCAGCCCACTCGGCCGCGTCCCGCGGTTTGTAGAGACAGACGGCGCCGAGGGGGCCGGCTTCGGCGGCCTTCTCCGCGACGTACGGCGCGTCGGCCGCGTCGACCGCGGCGAAGAGGCGACCCGAAGCCGCGAGGCGCTCGATCCCGTCGGCGAAGGCCGCGGTCGTGACGAGGGGAGACTCGCGCTCGTGTATGCCGGTGTCCATCGAGCCTCGTTCCCCCTCAGAAATCACACTTGATCGGCGTGAACGGCGAGGCCGCGCGCTTCGCGGCCTTGAGCGTCATCGCCTGGGATTTGTTGCGGATGCCGATCGCGTCGACGATGACGCCGGGCGCCTTGTCCGGCGCGGGCGCGCCGGGGCGGTACGCGGGCGGGTTGCCGCCGATGAGCACGGTCATGCAGCCGATCGCGATCGTGTCGATGCCGATCACGCCGGGCATGCCGGGGATCTCCTTCGGCTCTTTTTTCTCCTCCTCGGCCCGCTCGATCGTGATGTTGAGCTTGAAGCCGAGGCCCGCGAGCAACGCGCCGACCTTCGCGCCGAACCCCATCTGGAACTTGCCGTCGCGGTAACCCGCGAACGCGCTCGCGCGCGCCTCCGCCGTGAGCAGCGCCCCCGAGCCCTCGCCCTCCGCGCTGATCTTGAGGCCGAAGAGCGTCACGGACTTCTTCCCCGAGACCTTGCCCTCGACGACCGACGCGCCCGCGCCTGCGCCCGCTTCGACGTACGCCGCCTCGACCCTCCCGTCCTTGACCTCGAACTGCCCGCCCGCGTTTGCGTCGGCCTTCGCCGTGAGGACCTTCGCCTCGCCCGAGACCTCGCCCCACCCGTCCGCGTCGCCGGCCTTGCCCGCCGCGCGGAAGAGCGAGCCCTCGATCTCGGCCTTGCCGCCGGCGTTCGCCTTCATGTCGCGAACGCTCTCGAACTCGGCGTTTGCCCCGATGGAACCCTGCGTCGAGCCCGAGAACCAGTCCGTGTAGTTGTCGAGGGGTTTGCCGTCGTGGCCCTTGGGGATGGTCGTCGCGCTCCAGAGCTCGCGGTTGGCGCCGACCGCGACCTTGGGTTGCCACTGGTTGGCCTTCGGATCGGGGCTCATCGCGTTGCCGAGCGCGTCGTCGGCCGCGTTGTCGACCGCCTCTCTGAGCGACTTGCCCGTGCCCTCGCCCTCGACCTTGCTCTCTCGCGTGGCGACGCCGTCCGCGTTGAGCTTCCACGATCCCTGGTCGGGTTTTTCGGCGTTGCCCCCGCCGAGGGCCGTGGAGGGCGCCATGCACGTGCACGCGTCGCCCACGCGCGCGACGCCGACCTTGTTGATGAAGACCGTCTCCGAGGTCTTCGTGACGGGCCCGGGTCCGTGCAGCGGGCAGATGTGTTTGTCGATCAGGCGCGCGGCGGGCATCCCGCCGATCGTGACGTCGGGCGAACCCTCGGCGATCACGCCGCCGTGGACCGTCAGATCGCCTTTGCGTGCGGCTTGCGGCATGGCGGGCTCCTAGCAGTTGATCTTCACGAACGGGCCGCCGTGGATGACGACCTCGCCGCCCGCGTTCAGCTTGATGTTGCCGTCGGCCTTGAGCGTGATCGTGGGTCCGTCGAGCACGATCGTGGCCTTGCCCGTGGTCAGCGTGATCTTGCCGTCGACCATCTCGATCATGGTCTCCTGCTTCTCGACGTCGGGGTTGCCCATGGCCTCGACCTTGAGGTCCTTGGGCTTGGCCATGAGGAGCGTGTACTTCGAGCCGACGAGCGTGGTGTCGACGGCGCCGACGACGCTCGACCGGTTCGCGCCCACGACCATCGTGCGGTTCGCGCCGGTGCGCTCGGTCTCGTTGCGCTTCACGAGCTTCGAGAGATCACGCTGCGCCTGGACGAACAAGAGCTCCTTGCCCGCCTTGTCCTCGAACATGATCTCGTTGAAGCCGCCGTTCGTCGGCGAGCTGTTCGTCTTCCAGGTGCTCTTCGTCCTCTCGTCGGGCAGCTTGTACGGGACGCGGTTCTTGCCGTTGTAGAGGCGGCCGACGATGACGGGTTCGTCCGGGTTCCCCTCCCAGAAGCCGACGAGCACCTCCTGCCCGACGCGCGGGATCGTCATCATGCCGTACGCGGCGCCGGCCCAGCCCTGGCTCACGCGGATCCAGCAGGTCGAGTTCTCGTCGTACTTGCCGTCGCGATCCCAGTGGAACTGCACGCGCACGCGGCCGTACTCGTCGGTGTAGATCTCCTCGCCCTTCGGCCCGACGACGAACGCGCTCTGCAGGCCGTTGATCTTGGGGCGCGGCGTGCGCTGCGCGGGCCTGTGCAACACGTCGGTGAACGTGGCCTCGCCGGAGAGCGTCCACTCGCCGTCGGGCGTGCCCTCGTGCAGCGCCTCGAGCACGAGCAGCTTCTTGCTCGGGTCGAGGTCCTCGCGCGGGTGGTTGTCGATGCTGAAGATCACGCCGGGCGCGAGATCGAACGCGTTCGCCTCGTAGGAGACGACGCGCTTCGTGCGGCGCTCGGCCTCGAGGAGGATGTCCGCGCGGCGCTTGCCCTCCTTGTCGTCGGTGAAGGCGCCGTGCTCGTAGACGTATTGCTCGAAGAAGTCCTCCTTCTTCGTCTTCTCGGCCTCGCCGCGGAGGAGGAACTTGGGTTTTTCGAAGTCGTAGTCGCGGATCATCGCGGCGCCGGGGCGGACCTGGTGGGCGAGGTGGACGCGGCACATCCACTCGTTGTTGCCCGGCTGGTTCGGGTTCTCCGCGTGGCGGATGGGCGGGCGCGCCTCGCCGCGCGTGGGCGCGTCGCAGACGTGCAGCTCGGTGAGCAGCGTGTTGCCGCGGAGCGCCTGGCCGAACCAGTACGAGATGCCCTCTTCCTCGAGCAGGCGGCTCACGAAGGCGAAATCGGTCTCGCCGTACTGGACGCGGTACTCGTGCTCGGGGTGCGGCTCGGAGAGCTTCATCTTCGGCTCGATGCCGTACTCGCCGAGGATCTTCTTCACGATGTCGGGGATCGACATCTTCTGGAAGATGCGGTTGCCCTTGCGCTGCGTGAGCAGCCACATCGTGGGCACGATGCGGATGAGGTAGGTCGAGAGTCCGAGCGAGGTGCCCGTCGGCGGCTCGACGTCGATCTGCTCGGCGTGGCTGACGACGCCGGTCCACGCGCGCGGCACGTTGAGGTTGCCGATCGCGAGCAGGCCTCCGGCCTTGCCGACGAGCGATTCGAGGTCGATGTCCTCCTTCGGCGAGCGCGCCACGACGCTGGCGCTGAAGAGCGTGGAGATGCCCTCGTGCACCGAGAAGTGCCGCACCGAGAGGCTCTGCTCGCCGGACTCGAAGGAGAGATCGAGGATCGCCATTGGCCCAGCCTACGAAAAGGCAGGCGAGGCACGCAAGGGGGCCGAGCCCTGCGATCAAAAAGACGACACCACGCGTCATCGCCGCGGAGGAGCTATTCGTGAAAAATCACGCCGGAGGTGTAGATTGGCGGTGAGGGCGGGGGATCGCGTGGTCGAGCACGCGTCGTGGGGGGGTCGGTGATCTCGCCTGCAGGAGGCGGGATCAGCGGGCGGCTTTGAGGAGCTGCTTCTTGAAGGTGAGGCGGACGATGGGGACGATGGTGGGGTCGTCCTGGATCTCGCGTTCGAATTGGAGGACCTCGTAGTAGCCGCAGCGGCTCTTTCCGGGGTATTCGCGGCAGGCCTGGGGGCGGCCTTCGTAGATGGTGCAGCCGCGGGTCTCGGGGTGCAGGAATTTGCAGGCCTTGCCGAAGAACGGGTCCCTCTTGCGGCGGAGGATGCGGCCGCCGAATCGGTGCACGGTGAAGCGTTTTTCGGCGACCTCGGGGGTGACGCCAAAATGGGCGGCGAGCCGCTTGACGTCCTTGGTCGTCACCTCGACGCGCTCGTAGATGGAGCAGCAAAATGCCACGCACTTGTTGCAATCGTATTGAACGCGCGTTCGTCCGGCGGCCACGGCTGACTCCAGGGAGAGGGGGAAATGGATGGATGGGATGCCGCGTCCCGTGACGAGGCGGCGCGAGTCTAGGCGCATCACGCGCGCGGGTCGAGGGGGTGTTCGGGGAGGTTCGTCCAGGCAGGCGAGGTGCGCTCGGGTACGCGCTTCGGACGAACCCGCCCCGCCGTGGACGGTCTCCTCCGCGTCCCGGACGGCAGGTTTGTATGTTGTCTCGCGTTTTATCGTGACGGTGCCGATGACGGCGCTACCTTTCACGCCACGCGGAGGTGCTGTGATGCGTGTTCTCTTGGGCGCCGCTCCGCTTGTCTTGCTCCTTGCGTGCTCGCGCTCGGCCTCGCCCGGCGACCACGACGCGGGGACGTCGACCGAGGCCCACGCGGGGCCGCCGCGAATGCAGAACCTCGCGGCGGTGGGGCCCGCGAAGGACAGGTCCGTGCCGCCCTCGGGCGGGAGGCGATTCCGGGTTTCCCCGCTCGGCAACGACGTCAACGATTGCTCGGATGCCCACCCTTGCCGGCAAATCCAGCGCGGCGTGAAGCTCGCGACGGCGCCGGGCGACGTGCTGCTCGTGGAAGACGGGGAATACGAGCGCTTCACCGTGGACGGGCTCCGCGGCGAGCCGGGGCGGCCGATCACGATATTCGCCATCGGCAGGCGCGCCATGGTGAACCCGGATCGCGATTGCAAGAACAAGTACCATTGCCGGGACAACATCATCCTCCGGAACGCGCGCCACGTCGTCCTCGACGGGATCGCGTCGCAGGGCGCGCCCCGGGCCGCGGTCGCGGTGTTTTACGGGAAGAACGTCACGATCCGGAACGGGTCGTATTTCGACAACGGGCGCTGGGGGATCTTCTCGTCGTTCGCGGACGACCTGACCATCGAGCACAACGAGACCCGCAGGAGCCGGCGCGAGCACGGGATCTACGTGTCGAACAGCGGCGACAGGCCCGTCATCCGGGCGAACGTGGTACGCGACAACGACGGCTGCGGCATCCAGATCAACGCCGACATGCGGGAGAAGCCCGAGGTCGACAAGTACGGCAAGCCCTTGTACGACGGCGTGGCCGACGGGCTCGTGACCGGGGCGTCGATCGAGCGCAACCTGATCATCGGCAATGGCAGCGGCGCGCTCGCCAACCAGAACAAACGGCGCGGCGCGGCCATCAACCTCGACGGCGTGCACGACTCGATCGTCCAGGGGAACGTGCTCTACGACAACGCCGCGTCGGGGATCGCGGCGTTCGGGGACGAAGACGGGACGGAGGTGGACAAGGACGCGGACGGGGACGGCCGTTTTGGTCCGAAGGGGCTGACGATCGCGCACAACACGGTGGTGATGCCGAGCGGGGCGCGGCACGCGCTGCAGCTCCGGCTGAGCGTGGGGCCGAACGTGGTGCGCAACAACATCCTGCTCCATCAGGACAAGCGGCGCGCGGGGCTCGAGCTCGTGACGGAGAAAGACGCGAAGCTCGTCGAGAGCGACGGGAACGTCCTCGACCGCGTGGCCCTGGGCGACGACGTGCGGCCGCTCGCGCACTGGCGCAAGAAGCTCGGCCAGGACAAGCATTCGCTCTCCCTGTCGATGTCGCAGCTCTTCAGGGATCCGGCGAGGGGCGATTTCACGCTCCTGCCGGCGTCGCCGGCGGCCCGGGGCGCGATGGACGATCCGGTCGACGAGCGCCAGGATTTCTTGGGGAAATCACGCCGGAGGCGGGGGAAGGGTCAGCACAGCATCGGGGCCTGCGAGGTGGCGCCCGCGGAGGATTCGATCTTCAAGGCATCACCAGTCGGACCACGCGCTCGCCAGCGATGAGGACGAGGTCCGTGCCATCCACGCTGATGGCACGGACGCCCCGCGGGGCGACGGCGAGGGCCGGCGCGCCGCTCGTGATGCGGCCCGGCGCGCCGCTGCCGAAGACGTGCGCGAAGCGGCTCGTCGGGCCGATCATGCCGCTCGCGTCGGGCTCGACGGCGATCAGCGTGTTGCCGAAATCGTTGGCGATGACGAGCTCGCCCGTCGGCAGGAACGTGATGTCGCTCGGGCGGTTCAGGCGCAGGTCGGCGGCGACGCCGGGCTTGGCGAGGCCGTAGCGCTGGCTGTCGCCGGCGAGCACGGTCTCCGCGGTGAAGGGGCCCGCGGCGGGGACGCGGCGCACCGCGTTCGAATCGTACGACGCGACGTAGAGATCGCCGTTCGAAGCGAAGGCGATGCCGCTGATGTTCGGCCCGAGGCTGAGCGGGATGTCGTCGATGTGGCCGGGCTCGAGCGTGACGCCGAAGGTGGTGAGGGCCTGGTTCGTGACGTTGACGACGCGCAGCACGCTCGCGTCGGCGAAGTAGAGCGCGCCGCTCGGGCCGACGACGGCCTTGCCGGCGCCCGTGTTGATGGCGACACGCGCGGCGGCGGCGAGGCCCGCCGCCTGCTGCTCGGCGGTCGTGGCGGCGCGGCCGTCGCCCGCGACGACTTCGATCAAGCCCGTCGTGAGGTCGATCTTCGACAGGCGCGGCAGCGTCGCCTCCATGAGGTAGACCGCGCCGCCCGCGAGCTCGAAGCCGCGCAGGGCGGCCAGATCGGAGGACGTGGCGAGGCCATCCGGGCCGATGGTGTTGCCGGTGTAGCCCGTGCCGGCGAGGGTCGTGAGCAGGTTCGTCGTGCGATCCTGCGCCACGACGAGCGCGCCCGAGGTGTAGATGTAGCGGTCGTTCGCTGCGTCGACGCGGATGGCGCTCAGGCTGTTCAGCGCGCGGAGCGAGAGCGCGGGCATGTTGTCGAGCTTCGCCGGGCCCGTGCCGGCGATGGTCTCGACGAGGCCCGGATCCCCCGCGGCGTCGAAGAGGACGCGGCGCAGGCGGCCCTCGCTGAGCACGAGGAGCGAGCCGCTCCGATCGACGAAGGGGCGCGAGAAGAGCGCGAACGTGGCGCTCTTCGCGGGGCCGCCGTCGCCCGCGTAGCCGGCGTTGGGGATGGCCGCGCCCATGTCCCAGCTCCCGGCGACGAAGTCGACGCAGTCGCCCTCGTCGAGCGCCGCGGGCAGGCTCCCGCCGGCCGGGCGGATGCGGCGGATGAGGCCATGGCGGCTGCCGATGAGCAGATCCCCGCGGACCGGATCGACCACGGCGCCGTCGTTGATGCCGAGGGGCATGGAGAGCGCAGGGCAACCCTCCGCGGGCAGGCTCGAGAAGTTGCCCCCGCCCGCGAGGGCCACGCTCTCGACGTACATCGGATCGCCGATCGGCGGTCTGTCCGCGGGGATCTTGCGGACCTGGATCGCGGACGCCGTGTAGAGGTTGCCCTCGGCGTCGAGGGTCACGGTGAGCGGGTTGGAGACGCCGATGTTGGCGATCGGCTGGACCGCGTCGGCCGCGATGTTCACGCCCCACGCGGCGGTGGCCGTGCCCGTCGTGTTGATCGCGCGGATCGTGCCGTTGTTGTTGTCGGCGATGAGCAGGATCGAGCCATCGGCCGTGAAGGCGAGGTCGCTGATGCCGTTGAAGCTCGCGGCGAGGCGATTGCCGCCATCGCCGCCGTTGCCGGACGACTGCGTGCCGGCGTATTGCGTGACGGAGCCGTCGGTGCGCTTCGCGTGGAAGATGCGGAAGTTGCTCGCGAAGTACGCGTCCCCGGTGACGGGGTGGATCACGACCGTGCCGACGCCTTCGGGTCCCGTGGCGATCGTCTGGATCGTCTTCGGCTGGATGGTCTTGCCGAACATCGTGAGGGGCGCGGCGCCGTTGTTGATGACGCGCACGCGCTTGCGGTCGGCGATGTAGTAGTTGTTCGCGGCGTCCGTCGTGACGAACGAGCCCTCGATCGAGGCGAGCAGGGGATCCTGACCGTCGCCGATCTCGTCCTCCTCGGGCCCGCCGCCCGCGAGGATCTCGAAGCCACCCGTGACGCCGAAGACGGCCGCGACCGTGGTTTGTCCGTCCGCTTCGACGAGGACCTCGGCCGGGCCGAAGTCGACGGCGGGGACCTCGACGACGAGGCGATCGGGCTCGGCGGAGAGGACCTCGGCCTCCATGCCGTCGAAGGTGACCTTGTTCATCGCGGGATCGGCGGCGAAGCCCGTGCCGCGCAGGACGAGCGCGCTGCCGGGGGCGCCGCCGGCCGGGGTCGTGTCGAGCACGCTGAGCGCGGGCGTGGTGCCGGTGATCGTGGCCGCGACGTAGCTCCGCGCGGGCAAACGCATGGGCGCCGCGAGGGTGATCGGGCCGGTGACGGCGTCCGCGGGGACGGTGACGACGACCTGGGTGCCGGCGGCGTTGATCGAGGTGACGGGCGCAGGCGCGGCCGAGCCGGCGAAGGTGACGGTGAGCTCCGCGGGCTGTACGCCGAGGAAGCCGGCGCCGAGCAGGGTCATGTTCTCGCCGGGCGCGTGGGGCGCGTCGACGGCCGTGACCGTGAGCTCGGCGGGGATCGAGGCGTCGGTGATCGTGAGCGGGAGCCAGTTCGAACGGAGGCCGTTCACCTCGATGGCCACGGCGCCGGTGGCGAGCGTGGACTCGGAGTTGCCGACGCCGAGCGCGAAGGCGAGATCGCCGGGCATCGCCTGGTTCGTGACGATCTTGCGGCGCGTGCCGCTGCGGCCCGGGATGGCGAGCTGGTTCGCCTCGACGGACGCGGGGTCGAAGCCGAGGCCCTGGACCTTCAACGTGGAGGAGAGTTTTGCTTGCGTGACGTCGGTGGACGCGGCGACGGGCAGGTGGGTGAAGCCCGGCGAGAACGTCGCGAGCGGCTGGCCGTCGATGGTGAGGGTGACGATGCGGGTGCGGGCGATGGCGGCGGGCGTGGTGACGCTGATCGTGGCGTCGTCGAGGACGATGACGTCGGCCGCGGGCGTGTCGCCGAAGAGCACGCCGACGGCGCCGACGAAGCCGTAGCCGCTGATCGTGACGAGCTCGCCGCCCGCGGAGCTGCCGGCCGCCGGGTGGATGCCGAGGATGTTGACGGCGGGCTCGACCTCGATGGTGAAGTCCTGCTTCGCGTTTTGCCCGTCGGGGCCGGTCGCGACGAGGGAGACGGCCTGCGGCCCTTCCTGGCCCGTGACGGGTGTCCACGTGACCTCGCCGGTCGTGGGATCGACTTGCATGCCGTCGGGCTTGGCCTCGAGCGAATAGGTGATCGTGTCGCCGGGCTGCGCGTTCTCCTGCACGGCCTCTGCCGGGTACACGTACGCCTCGCCGACGCGCGCGGTGAGGACGGGCATCGTGGTGAACGAGACCGGGCCACGCATGACCTCCTGTCCGCCGGAGCCGCCGTCGCCGCCCATGCCGCCGGTCGCGCCCGCGCCGCCCGAGCCGCCGGAGCCGCCCATGCCGCCGGAGCCGCCGCTGCCCGACGGGTTCGTCGTGCCGGTGGTGGCTGTCGAGTCGTCCCCGCAGCCCGTCGCAAAGGCGGCGAGCGGGAGGCTCATCATGAACGCGAGCGAGAGTCGACTGAACGAACGGGAACGCATGGCGGGCTCCTCCTGTGACGGAAGGGAAGATCGAGGAGGATAGATGGGCGAGCGGCATGGCAGGAAGAGGAGAGACGCGGCCCTTGGTGCGAGCGACGGTGCCCTCGGCGCGAGCGACGGTGCCCTTGGCGCGAGCGACGGTGCCCTTGGCGCGAGCGATGGTGCCCTTGGCGCGAGCGACGGTGCCCTTGGCGCGAGCGATGGCGCCCTTTGTGCGAGCGACTCCGCCCTTTGTGCGAGCGACTCCGCCCTTGGCGCGAGCGATGGTGCCCTTTGTGCGAGCGACTCCGCCCTTGGCGCGAGCGACTCCGCCCTTGGCGCGAGCGACTCCGCCCTTGGCGCGAGCGACTCCGCCCTTGGCGCGAGCGACTCCGCCCTTGGCGCGAGCGACTCCGCCCTTCGTGCGAGCGACCCGGCCGTTGTGGAACACGACTCGGCCGTCGCGGAACACGACCCGGCCGTCGCGGAACACGACCCGGCCGTCGCGGAACACGACTCGGCCGTCGCGGAACACGACTCGGCCGTCGCGGAACACGACTCGGCCGTCGCGGAACACGACCCGGCCGTCGCGGAACACGACCCGGCCGTCGCGGAACACGACTCGGCCGTCGCGGAACACGACCCGGCCGTCGCGGAACACGACCCGGCCCTTCACGCGATCCGGTGGAGCAGCGCCTCCTCGCCCAAGAGCCTCTGGACGTTGCCCGCCACGATGTCCGCGATCCGCGCGAACGCCTCCTCCGTCGAGCCCGCCACGTGCGGCAGGACGACGACGTCTTCGCGCTGGTAGGGAGGATCCGCCGGATCCCACGGCACCTCCCAGAACACGTCGAGCGCCAATGCCAGCGGCGACGTCGAGCGACGGCACGACGTTCCTTCGACGTCCTTGTATCCTCGCCGAAGAGCGACTACCTGCCGTCATCGATGTCGGGGCTCTTCTTCATTCGTAAAAGTGGCAAGGTCGCCTGCTACTTCGGCCGCTGGATGGGAGAGCGCGCCACGGCCGTCTTCATGCGTGGCCCCGGCTATGCCTTCGATATCGTGACGGACCTCGAGCGCCTCGAGCGCCCGAATGCCGCCACTGCGGGCTTCCTGCTCGATTTCGACACGAAGCGGGCGGTCTTGTTCGACGCCGCGATTCGCTGGTCCGCCGAGGACGCGGAGGACCCGAGCGCTCCGGGGCCGCTGGGCATCGCACTGCGCGTGCCCGAGGTCGAACGACTCGATCTCCGCCCCGAGGAGCAGGCGCTGGTGGACGTCGCCAGGCGAGGCACGACGTGGGCGGCGTTCGTCGATGCGCTCCAAGCGGTCGAGCTACGGGATTCCTATCGCGATTGGTCGATCGAGTGGGTCGGGACCAGCGCAGCGCTCGCCCACCTCGGGGGCACCCTCGCCCCGTGACGCGGTCGACCGGTCTCGCCTTCGTGGACGACAAGCTCGCGCGAAATGACCTCGTCCTCTGCCGCGTGGTCGCGACCTCCAGCGCGCAGACGCTCCGCGCGATCGCCGAGCGCGTTCGCTCGAATGGACACGGCTGCTCCGTGCGTGACGGCGAGCCCTTCGAATTCGTTCATGCACCTGGCAGTTGGGGTGCCGTCCCTCTCGCCGTCGGGGATCGTGCGCTCGTCTTCGTTCGCGTCATCTCGGGGCGGCTCTACGAGGAGGCCTGGAACGGGCATTGGAACGTCGAAACCGTTGCGGGCGATGACGTCGCGATCCTCCCGGTTCCTTCGTTGTGGTGCTCCCCCGAACTCCCGGACGAGCTCCGCTCCGTCGTGCGCCCGGCACCAGGCCGGCCTTCCTCCTCCGCGATCGTGCTCGAACCGCTCCTCGGTTTCCTCGGTTTCCTCGGTCTCGCGTGAGCCGGAGGCGGATCCGAGCTCGTCCTCACGCAATCCGATGGAGTAATGGCTCGCCGCGGACGAGCCGAAACACATTGCCCGCGACGATGTCGGCGATCCGCGCGAACGCCTCCTCCGTCGAGCCCGCCACGTGCGGCAGGACGACGACGTCCTCGCGCCGGTAGAGCGGATCCGCCGGATCCCACGGCTCCTCCCAGAACACGTCGAGCCCCGCGCCGCCGAGCCTGCCCGATTCGAGCGCGTGAACCAGCGCCTCCCGCTCGACGATCGGGCCCCGCGCCACGTTGACCAGCAGCGCGCCGGGCTTCACGCGCGAGAGGAACGCCTCGCCGACGAGGCCACGCGTCGCCGGCGTGAGCGGGCAGTGGACGCTGATCACGTCGGAGCGGGCAGCGAGATCGAGGACATCTTCGCGCGAGGTCGTGCTGCGGGCGGCGAGGACACGCATGCCGACGGCCTCGGCGAAGCGGGCCAGCGCCATGCCGGAGCGGCCGAGGCCGAGGATCCCGAGGGTGCGGCCCGCGAGCTCGACGCCGAGCGGCGCGCCGATGGAGCGCTCGGCGAAGGCGCGCGTGGCGCGAGGCAAGCGGCGCGCGAGGGCGAGGATCAAGAAGAGGGCCGCCTCCGCCACCGCTTGCCCGTTCGTGCCAGGGGCGTTGCACACGGGGACGCCCCGGGCGCGCGCGGCCGAAAGGTCGATGCCCTCGGTGCCCACCGCGGGCTGCTGGATGAGGCGGAGATTACGCGGCGCGGCAATGACGGCGGCGTCGAAGCGCGCGTTGGACGGCAAGAGGACGTCGGCGTCCTCGATCTGCGTCGCGAGCGGAAGCTGCCCGTCCCACGAGCGGATCACGACGCCCGAGGGCAGACGCGCGCGGATGGCGTCGACGATCGGAAACCAGCCCGTGCCACAGAAGACGATCTGCACGGAACGACCGTTACCGCCGTCGCGCCGTGAACGCACGCGCCCCGGCGAGGTCCGGCGTTTGTGGCGAAAGACACACGTTAACCTTTTGCCGTTTCGCCGTCTGTTTCCGTTAGCATGGCCGTTCGTATGGATCTGGCTCCGGGCTCAATCATCGCGGGACGGTACCGTGTCGACGCGCGTGTCGGCGCGGGCGGCATGGGCGAGGTGTGGGCCGGCGAGCACCTCGCGATCGGCATGAAAGTGGCGATCAAGACGCTGCTCGCCGCCGCTGCCTACGACCGCGAGGTGGTCGCGCGTTTCCGGCGCGAGGCGAACCTGCTCGGCCGCATCCGCAGCGATCACGTCGCGCGCGTGGTCGACTTCGTGGAGGACCCGAGCGTCGGGCTCGTGCTCGTCATGGAGTACATCGAGGGCCAGCCGCTCTCGAAGGTGCTGCACCAGCGCAGGCTCTCCGTCGAGGAGGCGATCGACGTCGGCTGCGACGTGGTGGACGCGCTCCGCGATCTGCACCGCGCGCACGTCATCCACCGCGACATGAAGCCCGGCAACATCATCATGGAGCCGCAGCCGAACGGGAAATACCGCGCGATCATCGTCGACTTCGGCATGGGCCGCATCGAGAGCGGCGCGGGCGAGGACCTCGAGCAGACGAACCTCACGCGCGCGGACATGGCGCTCGGGACGCTCGAGTACATGGCGCCCGAGCAGATCCTGAACTCGCGCGACGTGACGGCGGGCTCCGACCTCTACGCCGTCGGCGCGATGCTCTACCGCGCGATCGCGGGCAGGCACATCTTCGGCGACGCGCAGGACGCGGAGCTCGCGCGCGCCAAGCTGATGCAGGACGCGGCGGTGCTGCAGACCGGGCGAAACGATCGGCTCTCGCAGGGGTTCGTCAACGTGGTGATGCGCGCGGTGCAGCGCAGGCCGCAGATGCGTTACCAGAAGGCCGAGGAGATGCTGACCGAGCTCCGCGCGCTGCAGGACGCGGTGCGCGCGGCGGCCTTCGAGCACAGCGCGGCGAAGCAACTGCTCGCGCCCGCGAGCGTGCCGCAGGCGAGGCCGTCGCAGACCTCGTATCCCGGCTACCCCCCGCCCACGCAGACGCCCTTGCCGTACCCGCAGCAGCAGGCCGCGCAGGCGCAGTCCGCGATGATGCAGGCGCAGGATCGGCCGTCCCTCCCGCACGGGCCGACGTCGGGGCCGAGCGCGAGCACGAGCATCGCCGCGCCCGTCTCGCTCCCCGCGTCCTCGCAGCGACGTGGCATGTCGACGGCGACCGTCGTGGGCCTCGTCTTCATCGCGCTCGCGGCGGGCGTGGGCGGCGCGGCCGCGTTTTTCCTGTACGCCAGGCCCGCCGAGCCTGCCGCGACGCCGACGGCGACGCCGGCCGCGCCCCCGCCCACGGCGGCCCCTGCGCCGACGCCGCGACCTGCCGCCGCGCCTGCGCCCACGGCCTCGGCCGCGCCGGCGCAGGGCGAGGAGGACGACGGCCTCGAGGTCGAGACGGCGACGGCGCCGCAACCGACGCCGAGCCAGAAGCCGGCCGGGGCGCTCGGGACGTCGTCGGCCAAGCCGTTCGGCGCCGCGGGCACGGGCGGCGCCAAACCCCCCGCGACGACGACGGCGCCGAACGTCGGCAAGATCAACTTCTAGTTCCCGTCGTTCGAGCAGGCGAAGAACTGCATGCCGCAGCCTTGTGACGAGGTGTCGAGCAAGCAGTTGTCGCAGTCGGCCGCGGGCGCCCCGCTCGACATGCACGCGTCGCCGCAGACGTCGGCGCAGGCGCCGAGGCATTTGCAGTCGGTGAAGGCCTCGTAGAGCGGCACGGACGCGGGGCAGAGCTCGGGCGGGTTGTCCTCGAGCAGGAACTGCTTGCACGAGGCGCACGTCGGTTCGACGCCGCCGACGCCGCCCGCGCCGCCCGCGCCTGCCGAGCCGCCGGCTCCGCCGAAGCCGCCCGTTCCGCCGAAGCCGCCGACGCCGACGGAGGTCCCGGGCGGGAAGGGGCCGGGCTCGGGGACGCAGTTGGCGAAGCTCGAGCTGTCCTCGGTCACGTCGTAGCAGCACGTGTCGCCTTCGAACGAGGGCTCGCTGTCGACGGAGGTGATGCTGCCCGAGCAGAATTCGCCCTGGAAGAAGTCGAGCGCCTCGGATTGCGAGGGGCAAGCGCCTTCGACTTCGGTCCAGTAGAAGCAGGCGCGATCGGTCCCGCAGCCGGAGCTCGACACCGTGAGGAGCAGTCCCGTCGCGAGCGCGAGCGAGAGCAGGGGGAGCGGCAGGGAAGAAGAAGACAAGAAGGGGTGACGTCGCATGGACGAAGCGTGCCGTCACGCGCGTGGAAATTCAATCAGAGGCGGCGCGATACCCCTTCACGTCGTCGAGGACGGCGCGCGTCAGGTCGGCGCCGTCGAGGTTCGCGTCCGTCAGGTTCGCCTCCGTCAGGATGGCGTCGACGAGGATCGCTCCGCTCAGGTTGGCGCCTGCGAGGTATGCGCCTTCGAGATCGGCGCGGGTGAGGTTCGCGCCTCGGAGGTTCGCGCCCTTCAGGTTCGCGCCGAAGAGGTTCGCCATGAGGAGGTTCGCGCCGCTCAGGTTGGCGCGGGCGAGGTTGGCGCGGTGGAGCGCGAGGCCCGAGAGATCGAGCCCCGACAGATCGACGCCCATGAGCCGCGGGTTGTCGCCTGCGGAGATGAGGGCGAGGATCAGCTCTTTGCGGGTGATCTCAGCCATGGGTCGTTTCCTTCTCGGAGCTTCGGCCCTCGGGCGAGGCGAAGAAGCGCAGCAGGCGCTCGGCGAGCGCCTCGGGCGCGGTCCAGTGCATCATGTGGCCGGCGTCGGGCAGGTCGACGTGCAGCGCCCGCGGGATGCAGGCGAGCCGCTCCGCCTCGTCGGGCAGGCGCAGGCCCGTGACGCCGCCGCTCACGTAGAGCGTGGGGGCCGTGATGCGGCGGAGGAAGCACTTGAACGCGTCGAGGTGGAAGGGGATCGGCGCCGTCGTGCGGTGCATCGGGTCGTAGGCCCAGGACAGCCGGCCCGAGTGCATGCGCGTGAGCAGCCGGGCGCGGCTCTCCAGGATCTCGCGCGGCACACGCGGGTGCCTGCGGGCGAGGCGATTCGTGGCCTCCTCGAACGAGCCGACGGGCCGCGGGGTGCGATCGAGCGAGCGCAGGTCGTCGAGCCAGGTGCGCATGCGATCGACGGCGGCGCCGGGATCGGAGCCGGGCAGGCCGAGGCCCTCGAGCACCGCGAGGTGATCGACGCGCTGGGGGCTCGCGCCTGCGAAGAGCGCGGCGATGGCGCCGCCCATCGAGTGGCCCACGAGGGCGAGGCGCTTCGGCGCGAGGATGTCGAGCAGCCCCGAGATATCTCCGACGTAATCGGGAAAGTGGTAGTAGCCGCCTTTGCCCACGGAGTCGCTCTCGCCGAAGCCGCGGAGGTCGGGCGCGAGCACGTCGTGGCCCGCGCGCGCGAGGGGCTCGGCGACGAGGTCCCACGTGGCGCCCGAGTCGAGGAATCCGTGGAGGAGCAGGACCGTCAGGCCGCTCGGGCGGGCGCTGGCTGGCTGGAAGCGGTGGATGTAGAGGCGGATTCCATTGACGAAGACGAGGCCAGACCCGCTCTGCACCCCGTCACCCTTAGCAGGGATGTCCCGGCGCGGGTAGGATCTGGTAGGGTCCGCGGTCTCTCGATTGGGGGCTCGCCCGGACGAGCCGAGCTCTGCCCCCAAACCCCCGGAGGCTCTCCGATGGCTGCAGAAGGCGGCAATGGCAAGGGCGCGGCGGGGCCGAGCGGGGTGCGGACGTACCCCGATTTCTCGGCGCCCACCGTGGACAAGGTGATGGTCGAGGAGCGCGCGGCGGCCCTCGGCAAGCGCAGCATCAAGAAGGAGGCGAAGGTCTTCGGGCTCCGGCTCTCCATCGCGATGATGGACCTCACGACCCTCGAGGGGAAGGACTCGCCGGGCAAGGTGACGCAGCTCTGCCAGAAGGCGATGCGGCCGCACGCCTCGCCCGAGGTGCCGCCTTGCGCTGCGATCTGCGTGTACCCGAAGCTCGTCCCCGTGGCGAAGCGCGCGCTCGCGGGATCCCGCGTGAAGGTCGCGAGCGTGGCGACCGCGTTCCCGAGCGGGCTCTCGGCGCTCGACGTGAAGCTCGAGGACGTGCGGCGCGCCGTCGCGTGGGGCGCGGACGAGATCGACATGGTGATCGATCGTGGCGCCTTGCTCGCGGGCGAGAAGACGCGTGTCTTCGACGAGATCGCGGCGACGAAAGAGGCGTGCGGGCCGGCGCACCTCAAGGTGATCCTCGAGACGGGGGAGCTCGGCACGTACGATCTCGTGCGCGAGGCGAGCCAGATCGCGATGCTCGCGGGCGCGGACTTCATCAAGACGTCGACGGGCAAGGTCACGCCGGCCGCGACGCCCGCGGTCACGCTCGTGATGCTCGAGGCGATCCGCGATTTCTTCTACGCGACGGGCAAGCGGATCGGGATGAAGCCGGCGGGCGGGATCCGCACGGCGAAGCAGGCGCTCCATTACCTCGTGCTCGTCAAGGAGACGCTCGGGGACGCCTGGCTCACGCCGGATCTCTTCCGCCTCGGCGCGTCCACGTTGCTCAACGACGTGCTCATGCAGCTCGAGACGCAGCGCACGGGCGCCTACCAGTCGGGCGATTACTTCAGCAAGGACTGAGGAGACACGATGACCGCCAAGGAAACGATCCTCGCAGGTACGAACGGCGAGCCCCACGCGGCGCCGTCGTCGCCCGGCAAGCGCGCAGCGCTCGACTTCGGCAAGGCGTGGTCGTACGCGCCCGCGCCCGAGGCCGCCGATCACGTCCGCATCGAGCCACGTTACGAGCTCTTCATCGGCGGCAAGTGGACCGCGCCGTCGTCGGGCAAATACTTCGACACGGTGAGCCCCTCGACCGAGCAGAAGCTCGCCGAGGTCGCGGAGGCCAACGAGCGCGACGTGGACCTCGCGGTGAAGGCCGCGAGAGTCGGGTACGAAAAATACTGGTCGAAGCTCTCCGGGATCGAGCGCGGCAAGTACATCTACCGCATCGCGCGGGTGATCCAGGAGAAGGCGCGCGAGCTCGCGATCGTCGAGACGATGGACGGGGGCAAGCCCATCAAGGAGTCGCGCGACGTCGATCTGCCGCTCGTGGCGGCGCATTTCTTTTATTACGCGGGCTGGGCGGACAAGCTCGCGTACGCCTTCCCGGGTCGCTCGCCGCGGCCGCTCGGCGTGGCGGGGCAGGTGATCCCCTGGAACTTCCCGCTGCTCATGGCCGCGTGGAAGCTCGCGCCCGCGCTCGCGGCGGGCAACACGTGCGTGCTCAAGCCCGCGGAGACGACGCCGCTCACGGCGCTCCTGCTCGCGAAGATCATCGAGGAGTGTGATCTGCCGCCGGGCGTGGTGAACGTCGTGACGGGCGCGGGCGCGACGGGCGCGGCGGTCGTCGCGCATCCGGACGTGGACAAGGTCGCGTTCACGGGATCGACGGACGTCGGCAAGCGGATCCAGAAGGCGCTCTCGGGCACGAGGAAGAAGCTGACGCTGGAGCTCGGCGGCAAAGCGGCGAACATCGTCTTCGCGGACGCGCCGCTCGATCAGGCCGTCGAGGGCATCATCTCGGGCATCTTCTTCAACCAGGGCCACGTCTGCTGCGCGGGCTCGCGCCTCCTCGTGGAGGAGGGCGCGTACGAGCCGCTGATGCAGAAGCTCCGCGATCGCATGCAGACGCTGCGCGTGGGTGATCCGCTCGACAAGAACACGGACGTCGGCGCGATCAACTCGAAGATGCAGCTCGACAAGATCCGCGAGCTCGTCCTCGCCGGCGAGCGTGAAGGCGCGACGCGCTTCTCGACGCCGTGCGAGCTGCCCGAGCGCGGCTACTGGTTCGCGCCGACGCTCTTCACGGGTGTGTCGCAGTCGCACAGGATCGCGCGGGAAGAGATCTTCGGGCCGGTGCTGGCGGTGATGACGTTCCGCACGCCCGAGGAGGCGATCGAGAAGGCGAACAACACGATGTACGGCCTCAGCGCGGGCGTCTGGACGGACAAGGGCTCGAAGAGCTTCTGGGTCTCGCAGCGGCTACGCGCGGGCGTCGTCTGGGCGAACACGTACAACAAGTTCGATCCGAGCTCTCCGTTCGGCGGTTACAAGGAGAGCGGCTTCGGCCGCGAGGGCGGCCGGCAGGGGCTCCTGCCGTATCTCGAGGTGGACTGATGGCGCGCGCGAAAGAAAAAGACACGGCCGGGGCGCCCGCCCGCGCGGACGAGCGCGAGAACGGGTTCGTCGCGCCGGCCCGTTTGTCGGTGCGGAAGGCCTACAAGATGCTGGTCGGCGGGCAGTTCGTCCGCTCGGAGTCGGGCAGGTACATCCAGGTGGCGGATCCGATGAGCCTCGGAGGGACGAAGGAGAACGTGCCCTGGGCGTCCCGCAAGGACGTGCGCGACGCGGTCGTCGTGGCGCGCGGCGCGTGGGAGGGCTGGTCGAGCCGAACGGCCTACAACCGTGGGCAGATCCTCTACCGGCTCGCGGAGATGCTCGAGGCGCGGCAAGGCGAGCTCTCGCGCGCGCTCGAGCGTGGCGGGCTCGAGGCGTCACGCGCGGCGAGCGAGACGGCGGCGGCGATCGATCGCGTAGTCTCGTACGCGGGCTGGGCGGACAAGTACCAGAGCCTGTTTTCGAGCCTGAACCCGGTCTCGGGGCCTCATTTCAACTTCACGGTGCCCGAGTCGATGGGCGTGGTCGGCGTCGTCGCGCCCGCGCGTCCTGCGCTGCTCGGCCTGCTCGGCGCGGTGCTGCCGATCATCACGGCGGGCAACACGGCCGTCGTGCTGGCGAGCGAGGCGGATCCGCGCACGGCGCTCGTGCTCGGCGAGGCGCTCGCGACGAGTGATCTGCCGGGCGGCGTGATCAACGTGCTGACGGGCCGCGCGGCGGAGCTCGTCCCGCACCTCGCGAAGCACATGGAGGTGGCGGCGCTCGATCTGCACGACGTGACGCCCGAGCTCGCGCGCAAGGCAGAGGAGGCGGGCATCGTGAACGTGAAGCGCGTGCGGACACGATCGATCGACGAGGCAGCCTGGTTCGACGCGGACGGCGCGACGAGCCCGCGGTGGATCGAGCGGTTCGTCGAGATGAAGACGATCTGGCACCCTTCGGGGGCGTGAGGCGCACGCAGGAGGGCGACGTATGTTCCAGTCGATCGAGATCGAACGGTTTCGCGGGTTTTCCCGGCTCGCGTTGAGCGATCTCGGTCGCGTGAACCTCGTCGTTGGGGAGAACAACACGGGGAAGACGTCGCTGCTGGAGGCGATCACGCTGCTGGCGAACCCCGGCATGATCAAGGGCCTGCCAGGGCTCTTTCGTGCCAACGCAGGCGACGTCGACGAGCGGTTCTATCGCTGGTTGCCGAAGCACGGCGCAGAAGTCGAACAATCCGAGCTCAGGGCGCAGACATCCGATCCATCGGAGAGGCGCGTCCTCTTGGTCAAGGGAGGCTCGACGTCTGCTGCTGGATCCGAGTCCATGGAGCATGCCTGGCAGCAAGGCGACATCCACCTCTTTCACGACAAGGCGTTCACCCGGCTCTTCGTTCACGCGGTATCCGTGCAGCACCGGTCGCCGGACTCGATGGTCGATGCCTTCGCGGCGACCGTCCGCGCATACGACGACGAACAACTTCTGGTCTCGTTGCTCAATCAGGTCGATGGCCGCATCCGGTCCGTGCGTCTCGACGCGATCGAGTCGAAGCCGTTCATCGCCGTCGACGTCGGCCTACGCGAGCGCATCCCGCTCTCGCAGGCGGGCCAGGGCATCTATCGGCTGGTCGCGATCGTCTCGGCGCTGATCGGCCGCAAGCCGGACATCTGCTTCATCGACGAGCTCGAGAACGGGATCCACTACACCGCGCTCGCGACGGTCTGGAAAGGCGTCGCGGAGATCGCTGAGCGGCTCGGCATCCAGGTCTTCGCGACGACCCACTCCCGCGAGTGCCTCGTCGCCGCGCACGAGTGTTTTTCCGAGCGCGAGAGCTACGACTTGCGGGTGATCCAGCTCTACCGCATCGGCGATGCAGCCGAAGGGCGCACGCTGGATCGCAAGCACATCGAAGCGGCCATCGCCGGAGACATCGAGCTTCGTTGAGGGTGTGGATGGGCGACAAGAAGCCGAAGCTCAAGGCGTGCGACCGTGTCTTGATCGTCGAGGGGTACAGCGATCTCTTGTTCTATGCCGAGGCGCTCGAGAAGGGGAGCCGCAACCACGCGGGGGTCTTCATCGAACCCTTCAACGGCAAGGCCGATCTGGTCGCGCAGCTAGAGACATTTCTGAACCCCAAGCTACTCGCCGAGAAGAAGGCCATCGGCGTGATCGTCGACGCGGACGAGAGTTTTTCCGCCACGTGCACATCGCTGGAAACCGAGCTGACGCGGATCACGAAGCAGGCCATCCGTCACGGCCAATGGACGAAGAAGGCAGAAGGAAAGGCCAGCATTGGCCTCTTCGTCGTATCCGGCGACGGCAACACCGGAGAGATCGAGTCCCTCGTCTGGCGAGCGTGGGCGAACGATCCGAAGAACGTCGATCCGAAGTCATGCGTGGAGGGGTTCCTCGCCTGCATGGACGGTCAGGGCCACCGCGCGAAGAGCCCCGACAAGGGACGGATCGGCGCGCTCCTGTCGGTCCTCAGCGACGAGGACCCCCGACTGGGCCCTGGAGCTAGGGATCGCGTCTTCGACTTCTCCCGTCCCGAGTTCAAGCCCCTCATCGACTTCCTTCGTCAGCTCTGAAGCGCTACACCCCGCCCGTGCGCGCCCTCTTCTTCGGCACCCCCGCCATCGCCGTCCCTGCGCTCGAAGCGCTCCACGAGATCGCCGAGATCCCGCTCGTCATCTGCCAGCCCGATCGTCCTGCGGGTCGCGGCCTCGAGGTACGCGCGCCGCCCGTCAAGCAACGCGCGCTCGAGCTCGGGCTGCGCGTCGAGCAGCCGCTCAAGGTGAAGACCCCCGACTTCGCCTCCCTCATCGCGGAGCAGAACGCCGACGTCGCGCTCGTCATCGCGTACGGCCGCATCTTGACGAAGGCCGTGCTCGACGCGCCTCGCCGCGGCTGCATGAACCTCCACGCCTCGATCCTCCCGAAGTATCGCGGCGCCGCTCCGATCACCTGGGCCATCGTGGGCGGCGAGCGCGAGACCGGCGTCTGCCTCATGCAGATGGACGAGGGCATGGACACGGGCCCGGTGTTCTCGACGCACCGGATCCCGATCGGAGAGGACACCACCGCCGACGAGCTCTACGTCGAGCTCGGCAAGCTCGCGGCGCAGGTCGTGCGCGACGATCTGGCCCGCGCGGTCTCGGGAGAGCTCGTCGCCACGCCGCAAGATCACGCGGCGGCGACGATGGCGCCGATGCTGGAGAAGGAGCACGGGCGCATCGATTGGTCGAAGCCCGCTCGCGTGGTGCACGATCACGTCCGCGGCATGACCTCGTGGCCCGGCGCGTTCACGACGTGCGCGGGCAAGGGGCTCAAGGTTCTCGCCACGCGCGTGGCCACCGAGCAAGGCGTGCTCAGCGCGCCCGGTACGATCACCGCCGCGGACAAATGGGGCGTGGAGGTCGCGTGTGGCGCGGGCTCGATCACGCTCGTGCGCGGGCAACTCGAAGGACGGAAGCCTCTGTCCGCGCAGGAGCTCGTCGCTGGTCGCGCCCTCGCGAAGGGGATGATCCTCGGCGGTTAGTCCTCACTCTTTTTCGGATCCGCGCAGCAGCGGAAGCCCGTCTCGTAGAACTCGAACGTCGGCTCGTGCGCGTCGTTCGTCCCGCGGCAGCCCGTCCACGGCTTCGCCCAGAAGCCGCCCATCAGCGCGCCGGGGTATTTGCGTCCTGGCCGCGTCGCCACCCACTCCTCGACGTTGCCCATCATGTCGTAGATGCCGAACGGCGAGACGCAGCCGAGGTACGAGCCGCTCGTCGCGCCTTGCCAGAGCTTCGCGAGCTCCTTCCTCTCCGATTCGCCGCCCGCAGCGAGCGCCCGCGCGTCGAACGGGCGCCACGCTTTGTCACTGTTGCATTGCGTCCGGTTCACCGCCCAGCCGTACGCGAGTGGCCTGCGCTCTCCGCCCTCGCAGGCGAGCTCCCACTCCTGCTCGGTGCAGACACGCTTGCCCCGCTCACCACACCAGCGCTCGGCCATGCGGAACGACTGCATCACGAGCGGACGCGCGCCGCGCCGGTTCGGCGCCTCGAATTGATCCATGCAGACGCGGATGTCCGTCCGCGTCCCTTCCTCCGCCGTCAGGTCCTCGAAGTACGCGAAGCAATGCGTGGTCTTCGCGTCCTTGCGGGGATCGGTGCAGAGGTGCTGGACCTCGTCGAAATGTGCCCCGACGACGAGGCGCATGTCGCTCGGGCACGCGGGGCTCGGGCCGGGATCGAGGGAAGGCGCTGCGGGGACGTGCAGCAGGAGAGCAGCGAGGGACAACGTCGCGACGACCGGATCGAGCAAGCGGAAGGCCTCCAGCAGGGGCGAATGGTACCCGCCCGGGGCGTGGAAGCGAGCCGAGGCGAGCTCTTCGTTGACCTCGGAGAAAGCCCTACGGCACCCCCGTGGCCCCCGAGGGCGGATGAAATCTCGGCGAGAGGCCTGGCATGGGCCGTGCGTCGTGTCTACGTTGACCGCCGCCTCCGAGACCCGGTCCGAGCTTTCCTTGCTCCACCGGCCTCGCGAGGGCATCAAACCGATTGACGCTGTTCGTGAGCTGGCCTCTGTAGGGTCCAGCAAATTGCCGCCGATGCCGGTCGGAGCTGCTCGACGTCCCGGGTAGCTTCGTAGAGGAGATCGTCTCATGTCGGAAAAGAAAAACCCGCCGAGTCAGCCGCGTTCCGAGGAGGAGGTGGTCTTCGGCGACGAGCTCCCGGTCCTCCCCATTCGCAACGCCGTGCTGTTCCCGGGAGCCGTCGCGCCGTTCGACGTGGGCCGTGAGAAGTCCGTCGCGCTCGTCGAAGACGTCGACAACCTGCCCGGGCCGGTGATCGCGATCTTCGCGCAGCGTGATCCGTCGACGGACGATCCCGCGGCCGAGGATCTCTACCCGGTCGGTTGTGCCGCGCGTGTCCTCAAGGCGCTCAAGCACAGCTCGGGCAACTACTCGCTCATCCTGCAGGGGCTGACGCGGATCCGTCTCGAGGGCGTCGTGACGATGTCGCCGTACATGAAGGCGAAGATCCGCCGCATCGACGAGCCCGCGACGGAGGACGTCGAGGCCGAGGCGCTGGCGATGAGCCTGCGCGACATCGCCAAGCAGGTCATCCAGCTCATGCCGGAGCTGCCGCGCGAGGCGGGCTCGCTCATCGACTCGATCCAGGCGCCCGGCGCGCTCGCGGATCTCGTGGCGGCGAACCTCGACGCGCCCGTCGAGGAGAAGGCGCAGCTCATCGAGACCGTGGACGTGAAGGAGCGCATCCGCAAGGTCCTGCGCCTGCTCACGCGCCAGCTCGAGATCCTCAAGATGCGCGAGCGCATCAACTCCCAGATCAAGGAGGAGATGGGCAAGAACCAGCGCGAGTACGTGCTCCGCCAGCAGCTCAAGGCGATCAAGGAGGAGCTCGGCGAGGACGACGGCGATCAGGGCGATCTCGACGGCCTTGAGGACCGCATCGCGAAGGCGAACCTGCCGACCGAGGCGGAGACCGTCGCGAAGAAGCAGCTCAAGCGCCTGCGCACGATGCAGGTCGGCTCGGCCGAGTACACGGTGGTCCGGACGTACCTCGACTGGATCCTCGACATCCCGTGGACGCAGTCGACGACGGACAACCTCGACATCTCCGCGGTGCGCAAGGTCCTCGACGAGGATCACTACGGCCTCGAGAAGGTGAAGAAGCGCATCCTCGAGTACCTCGCGGTGCGCAAGCTGAAGCAGGACAAGAAGGGACCGATCCTCTGCCTGCTCGGGCCTCCCGGCGTCGGCAAGACCTCGCTCGGGCGCAGCATCGCGCGCGCGCTGGGTCGGAAGTTCCACCGCGTCTCGCTCGGCGGCGTGCACGACGAGGCGGCGATCCGCGGCCACCGGCGCACCTACGTCGGCGCGCTGCCGGGGCAAATCATCCAGGGCATGAAGAAGGCGGGGACCGTGAACCCGGTCTTCATGATGGATGAGGTCGACAAGATCGGGCACGACTTCCGCGGCGACCCGTCCGCGGCGCTGCTCGAGGTGCTCGACCCGGAGCAGAACAACACGTTCGCCGATCACTACCTCGAGATCCCGTACGACCTGTCGCACGTGATGTTCGTGGCCACGGCGAACACGGCCGACCCCATCCCGCCGCCTCTGCGTGATCGTATGGAGATCCTCGAGATCCCCGGCTACACGCGCCGTGAAAAACTCGCGATCGCGCGGCAGCACCTCCTGCCGAAGCAGCTCTCGGATCACGGGCTCTCGCAGGAGCAGCTCGAGGTCACCGATCGCGCGCTCGAGGAGATCATCGATCGTTACACGCGCGAGGCGGGCGTCCGCTCCCTCGAGCGCCAGATCGCGAGCGTCATCCGCGGCGTCGCGGTGAAGGTCGCCGAGGGCGAGACGCAGAAGCGCCGCGTCGACAACGAGGACGACCTGCACGAGTTCCTCGGCGCCCCGAAGTACACGAGCGAGGTCGCCGAGCGCACGGCGGACACGGGCGTGGCCACGGGCCTCGCGTGGACGAGCGTGGGCGGCGAGATCCTCTTCATCGAGGCGACGCGCATGTACGGCACGGGCAAGCTCCAGCTCACGGGGCAGCTCGGCGACGTCATGAAGGAGAGCGCGCAGGCGGCGCTGTCGTTCGTCCGGACGAATGCCCTGAAGTACGGCATCCCGAAGGACTTCCTCGACAAGAGCGACCTGCACATCCACATCCCCGCGGGCGCGATGCCGAAGGACGGCCCGAGCGCGGGCGTGACGATGTTCACCGCCCTCGTCTCGCTCCTGACGGGCCTCAAGGTCCGGCACGACGTGGCGATGACGGGCGAGATCACGCTGCGTGGTCGTGTCCTGCCGATCGGCGGCCTCAAGGAGAAGGTGCTCGCGGCGCACCGCGCGGGGATCAAGCGCATCATCGTCCCCGAGCGCAACCGCGCGGACCTCGAGGAGGTGCCGAAGGAGGTCGTCGACGAGCTGCAGTTCTTCTTCGTGAGCCGCATGGAGCAGGTGCTCGAGGCGGCCCTCGAGTCGATGCCGCAGCCGACGCCGGAGGGGACCGAAGAGGCCCGCGACGGCGAGAAGAAGGACGCCGAGAAGCAACCCACGGCCAGCAGCAACTGACCCTGGTTTGTCGGTCCTGAACGTCGGGGGTGGTGCTCCAAGCATCACCCCCGATGTCTTTTGTGGCCGATCGCGCGGCTCTTCCGGTCCCTTCGGAGCGGGCGCTCCCCCGGCGGCCAAAAATGTTAATGTGGCGGGCGGATGAAGCCCTGTCCTAGCTGTCAGTGGATGCTCAAGGACACGGACACGGTCTGCAACATGTGCGGAGCGTCCGTGGGAGGAGGGGCGGGAGCGCCGGCGCCGCCGCCTCCGATGGGTGGATCGGGGGCCTACGCGCCTCCGGGGCCGCCGGGGATGGGCGGCGGCTACCCCGCGCCTCCGCCGAAGATCAACCCCGGCGGGATGGCGGCGCCGCCGCCCGTCACGCCCGGGGCCTATCCGCCGCCGCCCATGGCAGGAGGCGGGATGGGCGCGGCGAGCGCGTTCTCGTCGGGCGACGTCGACGACAGCCCGATGCGCTCGCCCTGGGCGCGTGAGGCCCCGAAGCCCGCGCCGCAGCAGCCGATGGGCGCGCCGCCCGGGATGCCCGCGGCCCCGTCGTTCGGGACGCCGCCGCCCGGCGGCGGGATGCCGTTCGGCAACGCGCCGCTCGCAGCGCCGCCGATGGGTCCGCCGCAGGTGCCCTCGTTCGCCAATCCGCCGATGGCGCAGCCGATGGCGCAGCCGATGGCGCAACCGATGGCGCAGCCGATGGCGCAACCGATGGCGCAGCCCGCGCCGACGTTCAACCAGGGCATGGCCGCGCCGCCGATGGCGCAGATGGCCGCGCCGCAGATGGCCGCGCCGCAGATGGCGGTGCCGCAGATGGGCCCGCCGCCGATGGTCGCGCCGGCGATGATGCCGCAGGCCGTGGGCGGCATGCCGGCCGCGCCGCCGCGCCTGACGGGGCCGGGTCAGCTCGGCGGGGTCGCGCCGCCGCCGATGGTCGCGCCGCCGCCGATGGTGACGCCGGGCGGGCTCGGTGGCGGGGTCGCGCCGCCGCCGGTGGTCGCGCCGCAGATGGTCTCGCCGGGCTCGCTCTCGGGCCCCGCGGCCGCGCCGCCGGTGGTGACGCCGTCGGGGCAACGCGTGCTCGTGGGTTTTCTGGTGACGTTCCAGAACGACCCGAGCGGCAGCTTCTGGCCGATCCACAGCGGCCGCACGCAGCTCGGCCGGAGCGGCGGCGACAGCGGCGTGGACATCGCGGTCTCCGACGGCAGCACGTCGTCGAGGCACGCCACGATCCACGCGGATCCCGCGACGGGCCAGGCGTTCGTCGAGGACGACAACTCGCGCAACGGCACCTTCCTGAACGAGCAGAAGCTCGTGCCCGGCGATCGCCGCCAGCTCCGCGACAACGATCGGCTGCGCCTCGGCAGCACGACGTTTGTCGTCAAACTACTCGTGTCCTGAAGATTGAATCCGAGCGACGCGCGCGTGAGGGTGGGTTCGCCTCACGCGCGTGCTCCGTCGAATCAGCCGCCGTCCGTGCCCGCGTCCGGGGCCGGGGCGGGCGGCGTGCAGATCGGTCCATCGCCGATGCAGCGGCGAATGCCCATGCCGCCGTCGACCGCGGAGCAGACGCCCGATTCGCAGTCGGAGTTGATGTAGCAGGGGTCGCTGTTGCAGCAGCCCTTGCCGCAGAGCACGCCGCAGTCGATCGCGGGCTCGCCTTCGTCCTGCACGCCGTTGGCGCAGGTGTTCGGCGCGCTCGGGATGCGGCAGCGGAAGTACTCGACGACCTCGGGCTGGGCGCCCTCGAGCTCACCCGTCGCCGGCGGGAAGAAGACGCGGAAGAGCACGTACCCCTCGAGGGCGACGCCGCCCGGGTTCGACTCGAACTCCGCGCGCGGGAAGAGCGCGGCGACGTTCGCCTCGTCGGGCGCGTTGTCCTTGGTGCCGTCGCACTTGGCGAGCTGCAGGCGGTTGAAGCGGTGCGACTCCTTGCGCGTGGCCGTGCTGCACGTGACGTCGACGATCTCGCGCTCGGTCACGGGTTTGACCGAGAAGCTGCCGCCGCAGATGGGATCGGTGCTGTCGACGCAGCTCGTTCCGCTGTCCGGCAGTCCGCCGTCGCCGAGGGGCGTGACGATGCCGTTCTCGTCGACGCTCACGGCCTCGACCGAGAGGGCCATGGCGCCGTCCGATCCGAACGCCGCCGCGCCGCAGATGGTGCCGTCGCCGCGGATCATCGCGAAGGACGCGGTCGTGACGGGGAAGTCGGTGGCGATGTCGAGGGGCGGATCGAAGACGACCTGCCCGCCTTCTGCGCCGTCGAGCACGCACGTGTCGAGTTTGTCCCGCTTGAGGAACGAGCCATCCCGCGCGGAGTTGGGACCCTTGGTGCCGCAGGTCGTGGTGATGTCGGCGTAGAACTGGCGGTAGCAGTTGTTCTCGTCGCCGAGCCAGCCGCAGAGATCCTCGATGTTGTCTTCGGAGCTGCAGGCGGCGAGGTACGCGCCGAGGGCGGTCGTGAGGGCGGTGAGGGCGAAGGCGAGCCGAAAGCGCATGCCTGGAGTCTACGTGAACGACACGCGTCCGGACCACATCCGCGCGCGTCGTCCGCGTCGGCTGTCTGCGGCGCTCAGAGCTCGGTGTACGGACCGGGGACCGCGTACACGTCGTCGGTGCCCGTGTACGCGAACATGCCCCAGCAAACGAGCTTGTGCTTCAGCGCGAAGGCGACCGACTCCGAGAGGCTCGTCTTCGGCGCCAGGACCGCGAGGTTCGAGCGGCGCAGCCCCCACCAGCCCGGGCCGTGATCGAGGAGCGACTCCTGCAGGTCGCGGGTGGCCGCGAAGTGGTCGTCGAGGACCGCGAGGCGGAGGCGCAAGAACGGCTGCGGCTCGCCCTCCTTCTTCTCGCCCGTGGGGAAGTCGAACCAGTAGAGGTTGTCGCGCGCCTTCTGGGGCTCGAGCTTGATCCCCTGGGTCTCCAGGTAACGCGCGAAGTCCTCCGGGCCGAGCTTCTGCGTGATCGGGTGGGTGTCGACCCCCTTGCAGACCTCGTCTTTGATGACGAAGCCGTTCAGCGAGACGCTCGGATCGGCCTCGCCCTCGGGGGAGGTGAGGTGCTCGTCCGGCGCCGGCAGGTCGCTCGGATAGTCGATGCCAGCCTCGAGCCCGACACAGCCGAGGCCGCTCAGCGCGAGAGCGAGGGATAGAAGGACACTACGTTCTGCGAGATACGTCACGGTGTACTCCCCAGGCGTCGCGCGGGCGACGTCGGATCCTGGCATCATCTTGTCCACAGCCGGGTCGATCATTCAACGGTCTCGGCGAGATGGCCAAACTCATGAGCGATCATTTGGCCCGGCGACCAGGGTATCCTAAGTTAACCGTGATGAGGCCCGTCGACCTCTCTTGTCCCTCGCTCCGTTCTGTCACCCGCCTGGCCCTCGCGCTGGGCGCGCTGACCCTGCCTATCGTCTCGTTCGGCTGCGGCGGCTCGCCCACCGCGCCGCAACGAGACGACGTGTTCTACCTGCACGGCAGCGGGGTCATCGACAAGAACCAGAGCTACGAAGTCTACTTCCCGAAGCTGAACGCCGACGAAAACGAGCGCCTCCCGCGCCGCGTCGGCGTGGGCGTCCTCGACGGCGACGTGCGCCTCGCGCGCCCGATCGACTGGTACGTGCGCGACGCCGACTACTCGCCAGGTCAGCGCTTCATCTCGTACCAGTCGCCGCGCCAGTTCCTCTTCTCGATCTACGAGCGGATCGATCACCCCGAGGACACGTGGCCCGACGTGATGAAGCGTTACGAGCGCGACTGCGAGGAGCAAGGCGCGCAGATCCTCGCGGGGCGCATGCCCGTGGCGACGGCGAACGCGCAGGCGCGCAGCTACATCGTGAAGACGCGTGTCCCCGCGAAGCCGGCGTACCATTCGTACGCGCACGAAATATTGATCCGCAGCGGCAACCGGCTCTTGCTGGTGCAGGTGGTGCACGGCGAGAACATCGAGTCGGTCGCCGACGAGATGGCGACGGCGCTGCGCAGCATGCTCGTGTACTGAGCGATTCCCTCACCCCCAACCCCCTCTCCCTCGCGGGACCCTCGCGGGAGAGGGGGCAAGAAGCGCGTTCCAGAAGGATCTGCACGAGGCGTCAGGCCGAAGCGCTCGGGGCAGCGGAACGAAGTGAAGCTGAAACGAGCGCGCGGGGGGTTAGGGGGGCAGAGGAAGGCCCGGCGATTTTTCGCATCGCGAAAAATCGCTTTTTGGTCGGGCCGACCGGAGCCCCCCTAGTAGGGAAGCGGCGGCGGGTCGAGGCGTTCTTCCTCTTCGTCGTCGCCCTGGCCGGTCTTCTGCGGTTTGTCGTTCAGCGGTACTTCGATCACGAAGTTTTGACCGACCGGCCCGCCGAGCCACGTCGTGCGCGCGAGCGTGGAGGCGCGGGGAGACGCGAGCTGGAAGCGGGGCGCGTCCTCCGTCGCCACGTGCAGCTCCAGCATCGCGTCGCATGCGCCGCGCGTGAGCGTGTCGACCGTGGCCTTGAGGATCGCTCGGTTCGAGCCGCCGGGCAAAAACGAGATGTACTCGTCGTACTTCAGCGGCCCGAGCTTGATCTTGAAGCGCCCCGTCCCGTCGTAGACCCAGCGGCCGATCGTCAGGCTCTCGCCGAGCTGATGGTTCGCCACGCCCATCTTGTTGCGCAGCGGCTTCTCGAGCAGCGTCCAGTGACCGACGAACTGCTCGATGTCCACGCCCATGCTGCCGAAGATGTCCTTCAGCACCACCTCGAGCCCACGCGCGCTGCGGCTCTTCGTCGCGAGCAGCGGCGCGTAACGAAGGTACAAGAACCGATGCAGCGGGCTCTTGTGCTCGCGGAATCCATCGACGCCCGCCGCGCAGAGCAGGCGCCGCGTGAACGGATCGTCGCCCTTCCTCCGGTAACCGACCGAGTGCCGGTACTTCGTGAACGCTCGATAAAAGAGCGACAGCAGGCGATGGTTGAAGACGTCGAGGAACTCGCGCTTCGGCTGCGGACCACCCTGGTAGTCGTCCTGCGCGAGGTCCTCGACGTAATACGTCGGCAGCGGCGAGACCGAGCCGTAGAGCCCGAGGAAGCCCGCGGTGATACGCGCGCGATCGACCTCGTCGGGGTACTTCGTGCTCTTGAGCTCGCTCACGTCCGTCGACGCGAAGATCAAGCTCGTGTCCGCGCGCAGGCGGATGCGCTCGTTCGCGACGGGCCCGAGCTGGCCCACGGGCGCGCTGCCCGGGAAGAGGCGCTCGAGGATGTAGACCAGCCGGAAGAACGAGTAGCGACGGGCGCTGTGCTCGAGCTCGGCCATCTTGGCCGCGATCGCCGCCTTCGCCTGCCGCTCCGGATCGGGCGACGGCGCGAACGCTGCGTCGGGGGCCGCCCCGCCGCTCAGATCAGGTTCAGGCTGCCGCTCTTCGGGTCCCATCGATAAACCACGCGCGTGTTGGTCCCGGTGACGCTGAGCTGCGTGAAGGAGTTGAGCGAGACGTACGACGCCAGCATCTCGTTGAGGATGCTCGCGAAGAGGTACATCTCGCCTTCACCCGCGAAGCCCCCCTCGTCGAGCTCGATCTCCGTCGCCACGCCGCGCACGGGCGCGCCGCGGTAGAGCCGATCCGTGGGGCGGACGCGGATCGACTTGATCGCCTGCATGCGGAGCTGGTTCGCCCGCGCCGCCTGACGATCGACGAGCGCGGGGAAGTTGTAGATCTCCAGCATCGACCGGAGCACGTCGAGCTCCGTGATCGATCGATAACTCATCGCCATGTGCGAGAGCACGCGCCACTGCAGCTCGCGGCCCATCGGCGGAGGCAAGGGCGCGGTCACGCCCGTGACGTTCGTGAAGCTCGCGACCGCAGGCGACGTCGCCGTCGGCACGCGCAGATCGCCGACCTTGAGCTGCGCGGGCAGGCGCCGGTTCGTGCACGTCGCCTCGATGCTGATGACGTCGAACTCCGGGATCGCCGCGCCGTCCTGCGCCGAGCCGAACGAGACGTAGATGTCGATGCCGTCGCCGACCGACGCAGGCTTGATGTGCGTCTGGTAGAAGACGCCGCGCGCCGAGGCCTCGGGATCGAGCTCGTGCTCGAACGAGAAGAACGGCGGGATCTTCACGCGCTGGCTCGTGCGTCGCGCGATGCCGATCACGCTCTCGATGCTGTAGAGCTCGTAGGCCACCGGCGTCGAGCCCGCGGGCCGAGCGAGGTACTCGTACTTGCTCGGATCCGGCTTGATCGGATCACTCGAGTGCTCGAAAAGGTTCACGACCGGCGAGCAGAAGAGCCGGAAGTTGTCCTTCGAGAGCCGCGTCCCCGCGGGCAGACCGTCCTTGAACTGGATCAGGATCGCGAACCTGTCCGTGAGTTTGTCCGCGGGCATCACCTCGAGGCCCTGGACCTCGAAGAAGGCGAACTTCTGCGGGAGCGTGAAGTACTCCTGCAAGAGGCGGAAGCCCGGGTAAACCGTGGGCGGGTAGGGGATCAGCGCCTCGTCCTCGTCGAACCCGACGAGCTTCACGTTGCGCGCGGGGAGCGTCGCGAGCGTGGTGTCGCGGCCCGCGGCGTCGACCGAGCAGAGCGCGATGGAGTCGACGTGCGCGCCGAGCCAGACGCGGACGTCGTCCTGGAGCCTGCGCTCGCCGTGGATGTAGAAGCGGATCTTCGAGAGCGCGAGCGCCGCCAGGGCCGCGCCGCCCGTCACCTTCACCTCGATGCGCAGCGACTGCGCGAGCTGCGCGCCCGTCTCGACGCGCACGTCCTCCACGGTGAGCGGCAAGAGCTCCACGTCCTGCGTCGTGCGGAATCGACACGAGACCCCGTCGACCGGCACCGACCCGACCTCGGCGTGCCTCGCGACGATGAGCTTCTCGCGCACCACGTTCGGCAGCGGCGTGAACTCCACGATCGACGTCGACGGGATCTGCCGCAGGTAGTGCGGGAAGAGCAGCGACGCGACCGAGTGGATGACCTCGGGCAGCTCGTCATCGAGCTTCTGCCGGATCTTCCCCGTCAGGAACGCGACGCCCTCGAGCAGCCGCTCGACGTCTGGGTCCGCCCCGCGCTCGGCGAGCATCGGCGCGATCGCGGGGTACGCCTGCGCGAACTCGCGCCCGAGCTCGCGCAGGTAGGATAGCTCGTCCTGGTAGTACTTGTTGAACATGGGGCCCGACGCCGAACAGTCGACCGTTCCGCGGAGGTAGTGTCAACGTTCGTGAAGAGTTTCGCGCCTCCGCGAACCGCTCAGCCGATCTTGACGTTGCCGCTCCCATCCACCGAGGTGCTGAACCGAAGCCCCGAACGTCGTCCGTCCGGGTAGTGCAGCTGCCCCGTGATCTCGAACTCGAGGTACATGGTCCCCAAGACCTCGTTCTTGATGTGCCGGACCTGCACGTTCTTCAGGCGCGGCTCGTACTGCTGGATGCTGTTCTTGATGGCGCGCTGCACGATCCCGATGGCGTCCGGGAAGTCGTGCAGCATCTCCGACACCTCGATCAGCCCATAATCCGGGCAGGTGAGGGAGCTGCCCTGCCGCGTGTTCAGCATCCGCGAGAGGTGCGCGATCACGGCCTGCTCGAGATCCTGATCCTTCCACGTATGCCTCTCCAGCGAGTGCGGATTGGCCGCGTGGGCGATGCGCGTGAGCAGCGATGCTGCCATGCGTCCATTCTACCCCTCGCCCCGCTCGACCAGAAGCCCAAACCCCGCGCGACGCGCTCTCTGCCAAAAGGGATCGCCGGCCTTGTATCAAAGGTCACTTCATGTCGGGACCGGGGGCGTTGTCGGCGTTCGGTCGGCTGGATCGTATCGGAGGGGGTCACAGGGAATTTTCGTGGCAGGCGCCTTGCGTGATACGAAATGAGGCGTGAAGCCGTCTCTTCAAGACCGCCGGGACCAAGCGAAAACGGCGCGCCGCGGGAGCCTCGCCGCGCTCTGGATGGGCATCGCGTCCGCCATGTTGGGCTGCGGCGCCGCGCCCGAGCAGCCGCACCTCGAGGCCAGGACGCGCGAGCAGACACCGATCGCCGTCTGCACGCAGAAGCTCTCGCCGCTCCGCGGTGGCCGAGGCAAGGCCGTGGTTCGCACGCTCGAGCCCGACCAATGGGCCGAGGTCGCGATCCCCGGGTTCAACGCAGAGAAGGGGTTGAACCCGACGGACGTCGACTGCACGGGCCACTACGCCTTCGCGAACGAGTCGCTCCGCGGCGGCATCTCCGAGAAGGGCTGGCCGCGCAAGCTCGACGTGGAGGAGGTCGACGTGCGCTCCGGCCCGAACGGCCTGCGCACGCTCTGGTACCGCGTGCTCAAGTTCGAAAACGGTGACGAGGGCGGCCCGATCATCCTCGCCCGCGCGACCGACGATCGCGCCGAGATCTTCGCGATCGGCAGCTTCCGCGGGCCCGCGAAGTCGCAGATCACGCCCGTCCGTCTCGGCGACGACAACCTCGTCGTGGCCGAGGCGAAGCGTTGCCCCGACCCGGATGACTGTCGCAAACAGGCGCACATGTTCCTCGCGCGCCGCGGCCGCTTGATCGAGGCGGCGAAGGTCGACATCGAGCGCGTGCAGGTGCTCCCGTCGGTCACGGAGCGTGGCCTCTACGCGCGTTACCAGCTCCGCACGGACGTCAGCTACAAGCCGAACGGGATCCAGCTCCTCGAGCAGGTGAAGGTCAGCATCATCCACTACGAGGATCCGAACCGGGACAGCGACCGCCAGCTCCGCAAGGTCGAGTTCTCGCGTTTCCTCAAGGTCGAGCGCGACGCCCTCTTCTCCTCGAACGATCCGCTCTGGGAGCGCGTGGTCGGTCAGGACTGATCAAGAGGGTGCGGCCTCGATGGGCCGCACCCTACGTCCCTCACTCCGCTTCGCTTCGTTCGGGACTACCCGGCGTGGGTGCCGCTGGCTCGCTGGGCTGGCGTAGGGGCAGGACAAAAGACGTTGGTGCTCCGAAGGTTGGAGCACCAACGTCTTGACTTCTACCAGCAGAAGATCGCGTTGCCGTACCCGCAGGACGGGCGCTGCAGGAGCGCGTAGGCGCCGCCGACGAGCAGGCCGCTGAAGAAGCCCGCGAAGGTGCCGGCGATGATCTGGTTCGAGGTCTCGTAGGGCAGCGCGGCCGTGCCGAACTCGTCCGTCGCGCCAGACTCGACGCCTCGACCCACCGAGGTGAGGACAGAGGCGATGAGCGGGACGCCGATGTTCCCGATGAACGAGCCGGCGTTGAAGCGGCCCTTCGAGTACTTGATCGTGTCCACGAGGAAGATGCCCGTGCCCACGCCCGTCGCGCCCCACGAGGCGAAGGCGTGCGTCGACGGGCCGCCGAACGTCTCGCAGCCCGAGTCCGTGTTGGCGACGAGCGTCTGATCGACGGTGCAGCCAGGGCGCGGCATCTGGAGCGCGTTGCGGATGGGGCCGTCGACGAGGAAGGTCGCGGCGGCCATCGTCATCGCGGGGGCGAACATCGAGAAGTGCCATCGGCCCTTCCAGCCGACGGTCGACTCCGGGTCGCTGTAGTAGACGCGCGGCATGAGAAAGACCGTGCCGGCGCCGACGCCGAGGCCGATGTGGCTCACCGTGCCCCACGTCTCATCACGCGGGGCGATGGCCGGGACGGTCTGTGCAGAGGCCTCCGTGGAGTAAATCCAGGAGGCTGAGACGAGGCCAAGCGTGGCCAGTACGATCTCCCTGATACGCATCCGGATGAGCCTTCCGTATCCGCGCGCCGCGATGCGGGCGCGGCTCATCGTTTGAGCTGGTTCGCCGAGAGGGTGAAGCGGCTGCGGTTCTTCGCACCCGCGTCGCCGGTGGTTTTCTCGTCATCCCCGGCAGTTGCAGCGTACGCGCGAGAGAACTGTGGGCCAAAAATAATCAGGAAGGTCTCTTTCTGTTCTCCAGCGTAGTCGCCGTGGACGACCTCGTAGAGCTTCCAGAGAGCTTCGAATTTGTTGGAGAATAACCCGCCCTTCTTGCCGCGCCGCTCGAGCTCCTCCTCGATCGACTTCGGGGACAGCTTCGTGAGCAGCGTACGCACGCCCTCCATCACGCCGTTGATGAGGGCCACCTGGTGGCTCATCACGTCGACGAAGATGTCCTGGAGCTGCCTCGGCGCGTCCGGGTTGCCTTGGGGGCCGAGCAGCACGTTGCCGAGCTCCTTCTCGTCCTTCGCCGAGGCCACGCGATCGTTCTCGTCGGGCGTCACCTCGCGGGCCAGCATCTCGGCCTCGAACTCCTGGTAGCCGTTCCGCAGGCTCACGAAGCACTTGAGGAACACCTCCATCGCGTCGCGCAGCTTCCGGCCGAACGTCAGGACACTCTCGACGTCCTCGATCGGCTTGGCGCCGGGCGCGAGCGTCCGCGAGAGCTCGATCATCGCGGCGTGCGCGGCCTGCGCGGGGCTCGGCTCGCCGAGCATCCGCGGGTCCACGCCGTAGTACTGCGAGAGCTTCTGGAAGTCCTGCTCGGCCGCGATGGTCGGCTGCTCCATCGCGACGCGCTTCAGGTAGTTCTGCCGCACCTCGGGCGACAGGCGCGGCAGGTGATCGTAGATCACGCGGTACACACCACCCCAGGCCGCACGGTAGGCCTCGACGTAAGGGTGGAGCTGCCGCACGTAGCCGTCCTCGGCGCCGGGCGTGATCGGCTTCTGCTGCTGCTTCCACGACGCCGCGGCGTTGCCGGACTGCTCGTGGGCGAAGTCGAGCACCGTCCCGTCCTTCGGCGCCTCGCGTTTCTTCGGCGCCGCGTCGATGAGCTGCATGCGCATCACGATCGGGCCGATCGTGAGCTCCGGCGTGCTCGTGACGTCGGTCGGCGTGTCGCGCGTCAGGCGGCGGCCCGCGAACACGGTGCCGTTCGTCGAGCCGAGATCCTTGACGATGATCTGCCGGTTGTCGCGGACGTCGATGGCCAGGTGGAACTGCGAGACGTACGGCCGATCGATGTGCAGATCGTTGAGCTGGTTGCGACCGATGCGGATGGGGAAGCGCTCGAATGTGACGTCGAAGCTTTGATTGGCCTGGGTATCGATGACCCGGGCCACGAGCGCCAGCGGCATGGCTGCGAGACTAGCAGACAGTGTCCCAGGACCAGAAGTAGAGGGCGACGATCCCAGACCGCTCTTCGATCCAGCCGGGGGGCCGGATCGCCAGGGTGCGTCGCCCCGTTCGCGGGCCCCCGGTCAGCCCCACCCGTTTTTTGACACCTTTGCCTACATCATGCGACCCTGGCCGACATGAGCCTCCTGCACAGGATTCCGCCCCTCGTTTCGGCCCTTGCCTTCGGGTACGGCGTGGGGATGAGCGCGCCGGACGCGGCGCTCGCTCCGGTTCAGGCCGCCGTGGTGGCGGTCGCGCCGCAGGCGCCGGGGGCGCCGCGGGCCGAGGGCGCGCCGATGCCGCTCGTCGTGGATCCGTCGCGGGCGCGTCTCGTGGGCGAGCCTGCGCGAGGCGGGATCCGAGCGGCGCAGATGGGCGGGCCCGAGTCGGATCGCCTCGGCAGGTTGCGGGAGGTCGAGGCGCGGGCCGTGATGCGTGGGGAGTCGTCGCCCTACGATCGGCCGACGTACTCGCGTCCGCCGCGGCTCGCCTCGGACGCGCGGGAAGGGGAGGGGGCCGAGGTCGACGATCTCGACACGGCGGGCGCAGAGGCGCTCTCGCGGCTGCAACTGCCGGACCTGAAGGTGTCGATCACGCGGCGCACGTTGAAGTACGTCCGCTTCTTCACGCGCACCGATCGGGGACGCGGGATGTTCGAGACCTGGCTCAAGCGGAGCGGCCGGTACCAGGACCTCATCCAGGCGGAGCTGCGCGAGTGGCGTTTGCCCGAGGATCTGATCTGGGTCTCGATGATCGAGAGCGGGTTCGACGCGCGGGCGAAGTCGCCGGCGGGGGCGATGGGGCTCTGGCAGTTCATGCCGGCGACGGGCGCGGTGTACGGGCTCGAGCAGAACAAGCACGTCGACCAGCGGAAGAACCCGAAGCTCGCGACGCGCGCGGCCGCGCACCACCTGCGCGATCTCTACCTGCGCTTCGGGAGCTGGGACCTCGCGCTCGCGGCGTACAACATGGGCTACGAGCAGCTCCTCGACCGGATCGATCGTTACGGCACGGCCGACTTCAACGAGCTCGCGCGGCAGGAGGCGCTGCCCTCGGAGACGGCGTCGTACGTCCCGAAGATCGCGGCGGCGGCGCTCGTCGCGAACAACCTCGAGCGGTTCGGCTTCGATCAGGTCGAGCTCGTGCGTCCCTTCGACGCCGCCGAGATCGCGGCGCCGCCCGGTTTGTCGCTCAAGACCCTGGCGAAGGCGGCCGGCGTGCCGCTGAAGACCGTGAAGCAGCTCAACCCCGATCTGCTCGGGGACAAACTCCCGCCGGGGCGCGGTGACTTCCTCGTGAACGTCCCGGCCGAGTCGCTCTCGCGCGCGCACACGATGTTGCCCGTGCTCTTGCAGACCGAGCCGATCGTGACGGAGGACGCGGCCGTGCTCGATCCGGTCGATCTGCTCGGCGGTCGCGATTTCGTGCGGCGTCGCGCGGCGAGGCGGGACAACGACAGCCTGCTCTCGCTCTTGCCTGCGTGGAAGAAGCGGCGCGCGCTCCGGGATCCGGTCGAGGAGCTCGCGGCGCAGGCGGGCGTGTCGCCCGCGGACGACGACGAGGGCGACGAGGAGCCGTTCAAGCCGCGCAAGAAGCGCGCGGGGCGCAAGACGGTGCTTTACAAGGTTGGTCAGGGCGACACGCTCATCGGAGTCGCGCGGCAATTCGCGATGGATGTGGAGGACGTGGCGCGGGACAACAAGCTCGGCGAAGAGGACAAACTCCGCGCAGGATCCATTTTGAGGCTCCGCGTCAAGCCCGGCGTGCTCGGCGCGCTCGATCTCAACGCGGCCGAGGGGGGTGAGGCGGGCGCCAAGGCCGAGGAGGCGCAACGTCGGATCATCGAGCCGGGGGCGAGCGCGAGCGCGAGCAAAGACAAAGAAAAGGGCAAGGCCAAGGCCTCCTCCGACGCGGCGCGTTCGAGCGAGAAGACGGGACCGCAAAAGGACCGCGCCGCTGGACGGAAAGGATCGCGGGGCCGATCGCGCGGATGACGGAGCGCCCGGAGTCCTTGTAGGATGCCCGGGCCATGATGCTCGTCGAAGCCAAATCCATCATCAAGCGGCTCACCAAAGTCTGCACTGCTGCGCTCGAGGCGGCGGTCGTCCAATGCGTCAATGCTCGGCATTACGAGGTGACGGTCGAGCACTTGCTGCTCGCGCTCCTCGACGACGCGAACTCCGACATCGCGTTCATCGTGATGCACTACGACCTCGATCCCGCGCGCCTGCGGCAGGCCCTTCAGAGGAGCCTCTCGGATTTGCGCACGGGCAACGCGGGCAAGCCCGTCTTCTCCCCGACGATGCTCGAGTGGATGCAGGACGCGTTCGTCGTCGGGTCGATGGAGTACGGCTGGACGAAGGTGCGCAGCGGCGCGCTCTTCGCCCGCCTCGTCAACCAGCCGACGCGTTACTCGATGAGCGGCATCGGCGCGCTGCTCGAGGGTGTCTCCCGCGAGGACGTCAAGAACAACCTCCCGAAGATCATCTCGGGCTCGAAGGAGGACGGCGAGACGGCCCCTGTCGCGGCAGGCGGGGCGGGCGGCGGAGCGGGCCCGGGCGGGCTGCCGCAGGGCGCGGCGAGCGCCTCGGCGGACTCGGCGCTGGCGAAGTACTGCGTGGACTACACGGGCCGCGCGCGCGCCGGCCAGATCGATCCGATCTTCGGCCGTGAGGGCGAGATCCGGCAGATGATCGACATCCTCGGTCGTCGGCGGAAGAACAACCCGATCATCGTCGGCGACAGCGGCGTCGGCAAGACGGCGCTCGTCGAGGGCATGGCGCTCATGATCGTGAACAACCAGGTCCCGCCGCTCATGCAGGGCGTGGAGATCATGGGCCTCGATCTCGGCCTGCTCCAGGCCGGCGCGGGCGTGAAGGGCGAGTTCGAGAACCGGATGAAGCAGGTCATCTCGGAGATCAAGGGTTCGCCGAAGCCGATCATCCTCTTCATCGACGAGGCGCACACGATCATCGGCGCCGGCAACCAGCAGGGCGCGGGCGACGCGGCGAACTTGCTCAAGCCCGCCCTCGCGCGCGGCGAGCTGCGCACGATCGCGGCCACGACGTGGGCCGAGTACAAGAAGTACTTCGAGAAGGACGCGGCGCTCGCGCGGCGCTTCCAGCCCGTGAAGGTGGACGAGCCGAGCGAGGCCGTCGCCATCACCATGATCCGCGGCCTCCGGCCGAAGTTCGAGGAGGCGCACAACGTCATCGTCTCGGACGAGGCGGTCGTCGCGGCGGTCAAGCTCTCGGCGCGTTACATCTCGGGTCGCCTCCTGCCGGACAAGGCGGTCGATCTGCTCGACACGTGCTCGGCGCGCGTGAAGATCGCGCTCCAGCAGAAGCCCGCGCAGGTCGAGGACATCGAGGTCCGCATCGACACGATGACCCGCGAGCTCGAGGCGCTGCGGCGTGACCGCGACGCGGGCCTCACGATCGAGCAGGAGCGCGTCGAGTACCTCGAGGACCGGATCGCGAAGTCGAAGGTCGAGCTCGAGAACACGCGCGTCGCCTACGACAACGAGTCGGCGGGCGCGAAGAAGATCCTCGAGGCGCGCACGCGCATGAACGAGGCGAAGACGACGGAGGAGAAGGACGCGATCCGTCGTGAGGTCGTGGCGGCGATCGACGAGCTGCACAAGAGCCAGGGCGAGGTGCCGCTGCTCCGGCCCGACGTCGACGAGGCGATGGTCGCGGCCGTCGTCAGCGCCTGGACGGGCATCCCCGTCGGCAAGATGGTCTCGGACAGCGTCAAGGCGCTCGTCGAGATGGAGTCGCGCCTGAACACCCGCATCAAGGGCCAGAAGTACGCCCTCGAGACGGTGGCGAAGGAGCTCCGCGCGGCGCGCGCGGGCCTCAAGCCGCAGAACACGCCGATGGGGGTCTTCCTCTTCGTCGGCCCGTCCGGCGTCGGCAAGACGGAGACGGCGCTCGCGCTCGCCGACATGCTCTTCGGCGGCGAGCGCATGATGGTCACGATCAACATGTCCGAGTTCCAGGAGAAGCACACGACCTCCCGGCTCATCGGCTCGCCGCCCGGCTACGTCGGCTACGGCGAGGGCGGCATGTTGACCGAGGGCGTTCGCCAGCGTCCGTATACGGTCGTCTTGCTCGACGAGTGCGAGAAGGCGGATCCGGACGTGATGAACCTGTTCTACCAGGTGTTCGACAAGGGCATGCTCACGGACGGCACGGGCCTGCTCGTCGACTTCAAGAACACGGTCATCATCATGACCTCGAACCTCGCGACGGATAAGATCACGAACCACGTGGTCTCGGCGTGGGAGGAGAACCGCGAGCCGGTCATCCGCGAGATTTACGAGGAGATCAAGCCGACGCTCTCCGCGCACTTCAAGCCCGCGCTGCTCGCGCGTATGACCGTCGTGCCGTACATCCCGATCTCGCCCGCCGCGCTCGGCGAGATCACGCGGCTCAAGCTGAACGGCCTCGTCGATCGCCTGAAGAAGAGCCAGAAGATCGACGCGACGTACTCGGATCGCATGGTCGATCTCATCGCGAGCCGCTGCACCGAGGTCGACACGGGCGCCCGCAACATCGACCACATCATGCGCGCGTCGCTCTTGCCGATGCTGTCGCAGGAGATCCTCACGAAGATGGCCGAGGGCGTGATGCCGAAGAAGCTCTTCATCGACATCGACGATCAGAAGAACTTCACGGCGACGTTCCCGGAGTGATCGGGTAGGCGCGGTTGATGCGTCGAGAAGCCCCTCTCGCCTTCGGGCGAGGGGGGTTTTTCGTTTTGTGGTTCGAGGAAGGGGAGGGGGAGCCTGGGCGGCGTCCGGGCGCGCTGGGTTCGCGCGCGGGGGCGGTCCCCCCGAACTCGGGGTCGCTGCGCGACCCCTCGAACAGCAGGACCCCCCGCCCCCGCGCGCGAACCCAGCGCGCCCAGACGCCTCGCGCCTCGCTTCAATTTCGTTGGAGGTGCAATGAACGAGTGCCGGATGCGAGGGAGATCGCTAGGATTGCCGGGCGAAGGAGAGGTTATGGCGAGGTATGGATACAGCTCCGTGACGGACAAGGGGTTCTCCGCGTTCGCGAAGGAGCTTCACGCAGGGGCATGGAAGGGGATCGAGATCGAGGCGTACGACGTGCCGGATCGGATGCCGAAGGCGTCCTTGATCGAGGCTTCACGGCCCGTGACCTTGAAGCTCAGGCTGGCGTGGGGGATCCGGGATCTGGATGAGGCGCTCGGCGTGTCAGGTGACGTGATCGGGCAGCTCGATACGGAGTGGGACGCGGCGCAGCGGGCGCTGCATCTGTATCTCGGGTCGGAGGCAGAGCAGAAGGATCCGGAGCGAAAGGCGGCGGCGGAGCGGCTGCGCGGATCGTTGCTCGCAGGCGCGGGGACGGAGCAGACGACGTACGGGTACGAGGAAGAGGTGGACTTCGGCTACCAGCAGATCACGAGGGCCAAGAAGGCGCCGCTCGAAGCAGACGTGCAGAAGGTGGGGCTCGGGCCCTATCTCGCGCGGGTGGAAGAGGCGACGAACGCGCTGGCGAAGGGGATCGGGCGGGAAGGAGGGAAGAAGCGGACGGCGCCGTCGAAGCGGCTGCGCGAGGCGATGGGCGCGAGCTCGACGGCGTTCAACGCGGTGCACGAGGATCTCGATTTTCTGATCGAGCACACGCGTGCAGGGAAGGAGCGGTCGATGCTGGAGGGGCTGCGGGCTCCGTTGATCGCGCTGCTGGAGCGCTACCCAGCCAAGGCAAAGGGGGAGGGCGTGGCTGCCGAGACGGGGGAGGGGGAAGCGACGGGCTGATCAGGAGGTGGCAGGCGCGTGGGCAGGCGCTGCCGGGTAGCGGCAGCGCTTGCGGGGGTGGTTGCCAGATAGTGGCAGCGAGCGTGCGGGGGGCGCGCGGGATGCGTGAGAGGCGCGGAGAGGGGTTCGCAACTAGGGGAAGCGCTGATTGCCGCCGGGGGAGCATCGTGGTTAGTTCGGCCCCACCATGAGCGCAGGCCGTGTAGTGCTGCCCAAAAGCGAAGCTGAGATCGAGGCGCTGGATGATGAAACAGCTTCGGGTCTCGAAGGCTACCCACTCGACACCGTGCTTATCCGGACGGAGCCACGCACGATCCAGGACGTGCTTCGGCGGATCGACAAAGGCTTCATCAAGCTCGACCCTGACTTTCAGCGTGATTTCCTTTGGGACGAAGGACGGCAAAGCCGACTCATCGAGTCCGTTCTCATGCGGATCCCCTTACCCGTCTTCTACGTCGCTGAGGATGCCGAGGGGAAGTTGGTGGTCGTCGATGGGCTACAGCGTCTGACGACATTCAAGCAGTTCAACGAGGGGAAGCTGAAGCTAACGCTCAAGAATCCGGACTTGGATGCGAAAAACGTTGAGGGCCTTCCCCCCAAGCTGCGCAACCGCTTCGAGGACGGACAGCTACTCTTCTACGTCATCGATGCGAAGGCGCCGGAAAAGGTGCGCCTGGATATCTTTGATCGGGTGAACTCGGGCGTCGCACTGACCCGGCAGCAGATGCGCAACGCCCTTTACAGCGGACCTGCCACGAGGCTCCTACGAGAACTCGCGGGGTCCGCTGAGTTCAAAGAGGCATCGGCAGAGGCGCTCGACAAGAGGAAGTATCGAGAGGAACAGCGAGACCGAGAGGTTATCAACCGCTTTCTCGCTTTCCACGTGCTCGGGTGGAAGTCGTACGGAACCAAGGGTGCGGCCGACATGGACGAGTTCCTCGGGCGCGCGCTACGCCTCGTCAACAAGATGTCCACCGTCGAACGTGAGGATGTCCGATCCGCCTTCTTGCGCAGCATGGAGAGGAACCGACGAATCTTCGGGCGACACGCATTTTGCAAGCATGAGAGCGCGGACGATCGGAAGCATCCGTTCAACGTCGCGCTGTTCGAGGTGTTCTCCGTCTTGCTCGCGCTCTATGCCGAGGGGGAGGGCGAGGCAGGCGATACGGCGTTGCGATCGGCGTTCTACAAGCTCATGCGGGACTCCCGGTTCGCACGGTCGATCAGCGCAGCCACCACCGCTGTTGAGACCGTACACACGCGCTTCGAACGCGCCGAGAAGATGGTGCGGGGGGTGCTCGGTGATCCGTGAGCTTCACCTGCGGGCGTTCAAGCGCTTTCAGGACGAGCGGCTGCGCCTCGCGCCACTCACCTTGCTCACGGGGTTCAACAGCGGTGGCAAGTCGAGCGCGATGCAGGCGCTGCTCCTCCTGCGGCACGCGACGATCATGGCCGGCGACGGCGATGCGCCCAAACGCGCGGTGCCTCTCAACGCGCCCGGGTTGACCCTCGGCAATCTGAAGGCCGTGGTCAACGAGATCACGGGGCGAGGCGAGTTCTCCGCGGGCGTCGACACGGGCTCGGTCCGCGTCGAGTGGACGTTCGGTTCCCCGGAGTGCCCAACCGACAGCCTCGCCATCCCTACCACGTCCTCGACCTCGCCGCCGGGCAGCACGGAGGCTGCGACGATCAGGCGCGCGCTTCGAACGCTCCGGTTCGTCCCGGCCGACCGACATGGGCCCGCGGAGACGTATCCTCTCGACGACCCTGCCCGTCACGAGATGCCGGGCGCGCGCGCGGAACTCTCGTTCGGCAACCTGTGGTGGCTCCTGAACCAGGACTCGAGGAATGGAGCGCTTCGGCATCCAGACCCGTCGGTGCCCGCGACGTTTGATCATCAGGTCAAAGCATGGCTGACAGACCTGTTTCCCGGCGTGGAGCTGGAGGCGCGCCCCGTCGACCACGCGAACCTGATGACGCTTGGTGTTCGAACGAACGCCGAGCTTCGGTTCCATCGGCCGAGCAACGTGGGCTTCGGCATCACGTACGTTCTTCCCGTGATCATCTCGCTCCTCATGGCTGAACCGGGAGACATCGTGATGCTCGAGAACCCAGAGGCACATCTGCACCCGCGTGCCCAGTCGCGCGTCGCGCGCCTCTGCGCGAAGGCTGCGGCGGCGGGCGTGCAGGTGATCGTGGAGTCACATAGTGACCACGTGCTCAACGGGGTGCGCGTCGCCGTGCATGGAGGTGAGATCGCTCCGGATGACGTCTCGGTCTTGTTCTTCGCGGCTCCGTCCAAAGAGCCCAAGGCGAGCGTCGAGCACATCCGCGTCGATCGTAGAGGTCGGCTCGACGGCTGGCCGGAAGGGTTCTTCGACGAAGGAGACCGTCTGCTTGACCGTCTGCTCGAGCCGGTGGGATCGGGGGGACCGTGACCGCGTGCGTTGTTCTGAACGATGAGAGTCTACGCGGTAGGTTCACGGGTGTGGACGATGCGAGCCTCGTTGGGCGGCTCGCGCGTGCCCTCCAGGATCTCGTCGGCAACGTGGCTGAGTACCGCAAGAACGACGTTGAGGTCTGCTTGCCCATCGCAGGCTTACCGGCGCGTATGCACGCGGCACTGAGGGCGCTGGAGAAGCGCGACATGGACCTTGCGAAACGCACGCGGCAGGTGCTGACGAAGAGCAGCGCGATGTTCGACGAGCGCGGGCGCGTGGAGGGGCAACGCGTCCCTGCCGACGATGTCGCGATGAAGGGCGGTCAGAAGGTCGCGGCTCTTTCGGCCGCATGGAATTTGCAGGCCATCTGCTGGAGCGCGGAGCACCCTGACTGGCGGGAGCATGTGATCCACGTGGATGTCGTCGCTCCCTCTCATGCGATGGGAGCACCCTCAGTCACGAACCTGTGGAACGAGGTGACGAACGAACACCGAAAGGCGCTCTCTCTGCATGTTCGGGAAGTCTTGCCGCGGTACGAGAACCCCGGTCATCACGATCCCGAATCACCAACGCCGGAGCAGCAAGCCAACTACGGCAAGTTCAGAGGCAAGAAGTCCGAGATTCCGAGGAACGCCGTGAGGCTTCTGCGACACGCGATACGCGATGAGCGCGGCGGTGCGACGTGGTGGGCGCTCTGTGAGCACAAGTTCTTCCACCGGTTCCAAGGGAGCACCAACATCGATGGCTGGCCCCTCGTGCACTGGAACGGCACCACCGACGAGAGGGCGTACGGTAACAAGGTCCCCGAGGAGCGGACGACGGTGCAGGACATTCCGCCGAAGGTACGCGCGGAACTCGAGACGCGCGGGCCCGTGGACGGTTGCGGATGTCGATAGCTGACGTCCCATGCGAAACGCGCGTTGAACGAGGCCCCCTGGCGAGGCCCCACGGGGCGCGGGCGGTGGGTCCTGTGTCTGAGGCCCGGAGGGCCGAGTTCGGGGGGACCGCTCGCGCCCCGTGGGGCCTCACCGGGGGGCCGATCTTTCCACCCAGCACGAGCTCCGCCCCGCCCAGCAGCGCGCTCCAGCACACCCTTTCGGCAAAAAGCTGGGCCACTCGTCGCGCCTTCCGATAAAAAGGAGGGCCATGGCGGCCTCAGCGTCCACCACCTCCTGGAAACGCAAGCGCACGGCCCTGGCCCTCGCCTCACTCTCGTTGGTGGGTCTTGGCCTCGGCACTGCGTTCGGCTCGTTCGCGATCGGCTGCGGCCCCGCGGCACCGCCGCCGGAAGCGGCGAAGCCGTGTGACGTCCAGATCGTCACCCTCCGCATCTACGCCGCGGACAACGTCAACCCCAACGAGAACCAGAACCCGCGCCCCGTCGTCATCCGGCTGTATCAGCTCAAGGACGAGATGCGCATGCAGAACGCGACCTACGACGAGGTCCTCCTCTCCGACAAGGAGGTCCTCGCCGACGACATCGTCAAGGTGGACGAAGTCAGCGTTTTCCCGAACGATCTCGTGGAGGTGAAGTTCGAGCGTGCCAAGGAGGCGAGCACGCTCGGAGGCGTCGCGCTCTTCCACAGCCCGAAGGGGCAGAGCTGGAAGACGTTTTATGCGTTCCCCTTGATGCCGGGCGAGGCCCAGTGCGGCGGGCGCGAGAGCGACGCCGGTGCGCAGGCCGACCCCAAGACTGCCTTCTTCGTCGAGTCCACGAAGATCGACAACGGCAGCGAGTTCGACGAATCGATGTTCCCGAACGCGACATCGATTCGCAGGGTCAACCTCCCGAAGGCGTCGGGCGGCAACGCTCCGCCGAAGGCCGCTGCCCCGGCCCCCTAGGGCCCGGCGGCGAGTTCTGATAAGACTGACCGGGCGATATGATCCACCCGCGCAAGCCCGTCTGGACCGAGGGGCTCTTCATGACCCCTCAGCATCTTCAGCAAGGGGACCAGTACCACGAGGCGCTGCTCCAGGCGCGTACGAACGCGCTCTTGAGTTACCCGTGGGGCGTGATGGGCGTGCAGTTCGACGAGCGCGCCCTCTCCGCGGGTCAGCTCAAGCTCGTCAAGTGCCACGGCTTCTTCCCCGACGGCACGCCGTTCTTCGTTGGTGATCGCGGCGAGGACGTGGTCGAGGCGCGGCCGCTCGAGGGCGTGTTCCCGGCGGCGCTCGAGGCGCTCGACGTGTTCATCGCGATCCCGAACGTGCGTGAGACGCACCCGAACGTCGCGCTCGATCCGGCGAAGGCGAACCCTGCGATCCGGTTCGTCGCGTCGACGACGACCGTGCCGGACTTGACGACGGGGCGCAGCGACACCTCGATCGTCTGGGCTCGTTACAACCTTCGCATCCTCTTCGGCACCGAGCCGCGCGACGCGTACCAGACCGTGCGCATCGGCCAGCTCGTGCGGGATCGGACGGGCGCGATCGTCCTCAAGAAGAGCTTCATCCCGCCGATCCCGCACATCGGCAGCTCCGATCACATCATGTCGGGGATGCGCCGCATCCTCTCGGCGATGGTGGGCAAGCAGAAATCGCTCGCCGAGGGGCGCAGGTTGCGCACGGCGGCGTCGGTGGACTTCCAGTTCTCCGACACGGCGAAGTTCTGGATGCTGCACACGTTGAACGCGTTCATCCCGGCCGTCTCGCACATGGTCGATCATGGCAACGCGCACCCCGAGGATTGTTACGTGCTCATCGGCTCGCTGATCGGCGAGCTCTGCACGTTCGCGGCCGACGGGGATCCGACGACGCTCCCGAAGTTCAACTACCTCGACCTCGAGGGTGTCTTCGAGCCGCTCTTCGATCGTGCGCTCACGCTCGTCTCGAGCGTGCTCGCGGAGAACTACACCGTGGTTCCGCTCGAGAAGCGCGAGGATGGCATGTACCTCGGCAAGTTCGAGGATCCGAAGCTCCCGCGCACGCACGAGCTCTTCCTCGAGGCGAAGGGCGCGGACGAGGCGACCTTGCGCGAGCGCCTGCCGCGGCTGCTCAAGATGGGGTCGTGGACGCAGATTGGTTACATCCTGAACGCCGCCATGCCGGGCGTTCGGGTCGCGGTCGAGTACCGGCCGCCGGGGGCGATCCCGGTCAAGCCGGGCGTCATCTACCTGCGCGTCGACCAGGCTGGCGATTACTGGAACGACATTCTCGGCTCTGGCACGATCGCCATCTACCAGCCGATCGATCCGCAGAAGGTCGATCTCCGGCTGATCGCGGTCCAGGGCGGCAAGTGAATGAAGCGCGCGGCTTCTGAGATCATGGGGAGCGCATGAGCCTGTCGCAGTCGATGTATTGGGTCTGCTCGGATGTCCTGTCCTTGATCCTGCAGCTCAGGAACTCGCGGGATCTGCCTGCGCCGGACATCCTCCAGCGCCGCGTTCTGCAGCTCTTCGACACGATGATGCAGAACGGCCGCGAGGCTCGGATCCCCGAGCAGGACATGATCGACGCGAAGTTCGCGCTCGCCGCGTTCGCCGACGAGGTCATCTACCACTCGAGCTGGCCGGGCAAGACGCAGTGGCTGTCGAACCCCCTGCAGCTTCAGTTCTTCCAGCTCAACACGGCGGGTGATCAGTTCTTCGTGAACCTGGACAACCTGCACGGCCAGCGCAACCGCGCGCACGTCGCGCAAATTTACTTCCTCTGCTTGGCCCTTGGCTTTCAGGGGAAATATCGTCTCCGGCACCAGGAGGGACTCCAGGCGGTGGTGGAGGGGCTCGGCAATTACGTGGCGCTGGCGGAGGGCGGGGGTGATCAGCTCGCGCCGAACGCGGAGCGCAAGGACGGCGGTGGTGGGGCCGTCCGTCGCGAGCTGCCGTATCTCTTCATCGCGATCGGGTTCCTCATCCTGGCGCTGATCGTGATCTTCATCCTTTGGCTCATCATCGGCTCGAACGCCGACTCGACTGCCGAAGCCATCAAGAAGCTGCTGGGCGGCGGCAAGTAGAGCGCCGGGGGGTTTGCCCCGGACCGAGGGAGACGTTCCATGTGGCTGTGGATCTTGAGCGCCTTGTTCCTCGCCCTGGTCTGGGGCGTGTGGTTCATCCTGAGACCCACGGGGCCGGGGCCGAGCGCCGAGGTGTTCCCGACGTGGATCCCGATCGCCATCACGGCCGTCGTGGTCCTCGGGTTGGTTGGTCTCATCGTGTATCGCCGGATCCGCGCGGCGCGTGCGGCGCGCGCGCTGGAGAAGGCGATCGCGCAGCAGGCGCAGGAGCAAGCGCTCAACGCGAAGCCCGAGCGGCGCGCCGAGATCCAGGAGCTGCACCGCCAGCTCCAGGAGGGCATCAACGCGCTGAAGTCCTCGAAGCTCGGGGGCGGAACGAACGCGCTGTATTCGCTGCCCTGGTACGTGATGGTCGGCCCGCCCGGCGCGGGTAAGACCACCGCGCTCCGGCACTCGGGGCTCGTGTTCCCGTACCTCGATCCTGCGGGTGGTGGCGTCCGCGGCGTCGGCGGCACGCGCAACTGCGACTGGTGGTTCACGAACGAGGCGATCCTCCTCGACACCGCTGGCCGTTACACGACCGAGGCCGACGACCACGACGAGTGGATGGCCTTCCTCGAGCAGCTCCTCAAGTACCGCCCGGACAAGCCCGTGAACGGCGTCGTGTGCGCGGTGAGCATCTCGGAGCTCGTCGACGCGACGGAGGAGCAGGTCGAGTCGATCGCCAAGAAGGTCCGCGCGCGTATCGACGAGATGCAGTCGACCTTGAAGATGGTCCTGCCCGTCTACGTGATGTTCACGAAGGTGGACCTCGTCTCCGGGTTCGTCGAGTTCTTCGGCGATCTGAAGAAGAGCGAGCGCGGCCAGGGCTTCGGCGCGACGGTGAAGCTCGACGCCAACAAGAGCGAGCCCGGCAAGATCTTCGACGCCGAGTTCGACGCGCTCGTCGAGCGTGTGCACGACCGCGCGCTGCGCCGCATGGTGACGGAGCGCAACCGCGGGACCAAGGAGAAGGTCTTCCAGTTCCCGCTCGAGTTCGCGGCGATCAAGAGCAACATGTCGCTCTTCCTGAACACCGCGTTCCAGCCTTCGAAGACGGCGGGCCTCGCCACGCCGATCATGCGCGGCTTCTACATGACGAGCGGCGTGCAGGAGGGCAAGCCCCTCGATCGCGTCCTCGGCACGATGATGAGCGCGTTCGGCCTGCGGCCGGCGGTCGCGGACGAGCCCTCGACGGCGGGCTCGACGGAGGCGAAGAGCTACTTCCTCAAAGACGTCTTCATGAACGTCATCTTCCCGGACCAGGACATCGCGGCGCGCACCGCGGCCGAGGTCCGGAGGCAGAGGATCCAGCGCTTCGCGGCGGCGTTCGCGGCGGCGTCGCTCGCGCTCCTCTTGCTCGTGCCGGCGGTGATGTCGTTCGTCAACAACCGCGCGCTCGTCGCCGAGACCTCCCGGATCTCGAACGAGGCGGCGGCCGTGAAGTGGACCGACAGCACCTCGCCCGTCGAGAAGATCGAGAAGCTCGACAATCTGCGCTCGCACGCCCAGCTCCTCGATCAGTACCGCGAGGAAGGCGCGCCCGTCAGCTACCGCTGGGGGATGTACCAGGGCGACAAACTCTTCGAGCCGACGAAGGACCAGTACATCGCGTCCTTGCGTGAGGGCTTCGTCAAGCCCGTGCGCGCGCGGCTCGAGGAGCGCCTCGGCGCGGCGACCGGCGGCAAGTACCTCGAGGAGTACGACGACCTCAAGACGTACCTCCTGCTCGCCGACGAGAACAAGATCCACCTGCTCCCCGAGTCCGAGATGGCGTGGGAGACGGGCAAGCTCCTGCAGCACTGGGTCGACATCTTGCGCCCGACGACGGACATCCCCGAGCCGGATCTCCGGATGAAGCTCGCGCCGCACGTGAAGTACTACGTCGACCTGCTCCGCCGCGGCGCGATCCGGGGCGAGGAGCTCGACAAGCGGACCGTGGAGCGCACGCGCGACATCCTCGCGCGCGTCGGCCCGACGCAGCGCTACTACGACAAGTTCGTCACCAAGCTCGAGTACGAGAAGTACGACGAGAACGGCCCGAACACGCGCGAGAACCTCAAGTATCCGCCGATCTCGCTCGACGAGCTCTTCTCGGATCGCCCCGAGGTCCTGAGCAAGATCCGCAGCTCCCAGAAGGAGCGCACGAGCAAGTGGTTCCCCGTGCGTGGCCCGTACACGGCGAAGGGCCACGCGCAGGTCGTCGCGAGCCTCGAGGAGGGCGTGAAGGTCCTCGAGCGCGAGCGCTGGGTCGTGCCGCCGACGCAAGAAGAGGAGCGCCAGGGCGACAAGATCGCGCAGGCCCTCGCGCGCGTGCGCCAGGACTACGACACGCAGTACATCCGCGAGTGGCTCGAGTTCTTCCGGGACATCCAGGTCGAGATCCCGCCGAACAACAAAGAGGCCATCGAGGAGTTCCGCGTCCTCTCCACGCCGGACTGGCCCTACCAGCGCCTGCTCCGCGCGCTCGAGGACAACACGCAGTTCGACACCGCGGACAACCAGGCCGAGCAGCAGGTCATGCAGGACGGCGGCGTGCTCGATCAGGTCAAGGAGCGCGTGAAGCGCCGCATCGACTCGTCGTTCAGCACGCGCACCGGCACGAGCGGACGCCTGTCGCAGATCGTCAACTTCGGCGGCCCCGGCGGCGCGGTCGCGTACGATCCGATCCCGGACAAGTTCCGCTCGATGGTCCGCTTCGGCGTGCCCGAGCAGCCCCAGAAGACGGCGGAGGGCGTACCTCCGCCGCCTCCGACGCCGGCCGAGCTCTCGAAGTACATCGGCCACCTGGAGCAGCTCGCGGCGGAGATGGGCGGCATCGAAGACGCGCCGCCCGGCGCGACCACGCAGGCCGCGCGGGAGAAGTTCTCCGAGGCCGTGCGCGAGACGGAAAAGCTCCTGCTCAAGATGGACGAGACGGGTCAGGAGCTCATGACGCCGCTGCTCATGAACCCGCTGCGCCAGGCCTACAAGGCCGTCATGCGTAGCGCCGGCGGTTCCGCGAGCGGGCTCTGGGAGGTCGTGGTTTGGCCGCCCTTCCGCGAGAACATCAAGGATCGGTATCCCTTCGATCTCGCGGCCTCGCGTGACGCTTCGTTCGACGACACGATCGCCTTCTTCAAGCCGAAGGAGGGCATCCTCTGGGGCTTCTACGAGCAGTACCTCAACGACTTCCACATCCGCGTGGGCCACGACTTCATCCCGAAGGGTGGCCTCGAGGGTCGTCCGAAGCCGGCGAAGCCGTTCACGCCCTTCAATTCGATGCTCTATCCCTGCCTGCACCGGGCCCACGAGATCACCGAGGCGCTTTTTGCGGCCGGCGACGGGGAAAAACCCAAGGTGACGTTCCACGTCAACCTGAAGACCGTGAGCCCGATCGTCAGCGAGGTGCTCTTCGAGATCGACGGCCAGAAGCGCCTGTATCGCAACGAGAAGGAGTTCTGGCACACGTTCACCTGGCCGGGCGAGAAGCAGACCGGCGCGCGCCTCCGCGTGCGTGGCGCCGGCGGGCTCGACGAGGAGCTCGTGCGTGAAGGGCCCTGGGGCATCTTCCGCCTCTTCGAGGCCGGCACGACGACGGCCGAGAAGGACAAGGACAGCGTCTTCACGGTGACGTGGCAGATGACCGCGCCGCCCGTGACCGTGACGATGGAAGTGCGCCCCACCCGCACCAACCATCCCTTCGTCAATAGCTTCTTCCGCGCGACGAACTGCCCGTCCAGCATTGGCGACAGCTTCGGCGGCGGGAAGAAGGGATCCTGAGACGGTGTTCCACAGGCGCGCCACGTCCGCCTGTGGAATGCCCTCCGAGGGTTCGCCCGAGGCAGCACGCCCCCTTGTAAAAAGAGGGGGTTCGTGTATTTGTGGGCCGGGCCGGTGATGTTCTGGCGAAAGAAGAAGGCTCCCGCGAGCCCCCCGCAGATCGGCTGCTTCGGCAAGCTGCCTGCGACGGGTGATTTCATCCGCTTCAATGCAGGTGGAGACGAGCTCGCGGCGTTCGATCGCTGGCTCGGCGGAGGCCTCGATTTCGCGCGCCGCGCGCTCGGCCCCTCGTTCGAGGCCGCGTACCAGCCCTCCGTCGGCCTCTTCATCTTCCACGGCGAAGGCAAAGGCGACGAGCCACCCACGCGCGGCATGGTCGGCGCCTGGGCCGCGAGCGGCGACAACGCGGGTCGCACGTACCCGATGGTCGTCTTTGCTTCGTACGATTACGGGCAGCTCGTCTCCGCGGGCGCGTCGCTCCCGATCGCGCTCTGGTCGCTGCTCGCTGCGTCGTACGAGCTCGCCACGAGCGGGCGAACACTCCCGGTCGACGCGTTCGTCGATCGCGTGTCGCGCATTGCGGTCCCTTCGCTCGAGGACGCGGACGCCGCGGGAGCGGGGTATCGCTCGTGGCTCACCACGCAGTCGATGAAGGCGCTCTGGGAGACGGGCTTCGGCACCGACGCGAGCCGCTACTGGGTCTTGCAGAACGTCTTCGCCTCCGTCGAGCCCTTCCGCGGCCAGGAGAACCCGAAGACGGGGCTTTGTATTCGTCTCCCGCTCGGCGCGGGCGACGCCTACGCGGCGGCGGTGTGGATGGATATGACGCTCCGCCTCGCGCGCTGGAAGAACACGCTGCTCAATTGCTTCTGGGTTCCGCAGCAGACGATGCTCCTCCACCTCGGACCGCCGCACGTGGCCTCGTTCCGTGAGCTCATCGCGCCGACGGGATACGCCGACCACGTCGTGGAGCTCTGCCGTCCTCCGACGGTCGACGAGCCCACCTCGCGCCGCGCCCTCGGCGTGCAGCTCGACGCCCTCGTGGCCCGCTCGGAGCTGACGATCTCGGGCTTCCTCGAAGGCCTCGGCCAGTAACGATCCCGCCGCCCGCCTGGGCCCCGCGCTTTCGTTCGAGGCGCGCACACGTGGTGCGATCGTGCGCCGCCCGTGGGTATGATGCCGTCCATGGCGGCGAGTGACGCGGTAGAAGCGGCAAAGACCCGAGTGTCGGCGATGATCGAGCTGATCTCGGGAGGTGTTGGTCAGGACGTCTCGTACGACGAGCTCTTCGAAGCGATCAAGGCCGAGGTCGACAAGGCGCAGTCCCTCGAGGGCGGCAAGATCGACTGGTCGAAGATCGCGATGAACGCCGAGGAGCTGCTCACCGAGAAGTCGAAGGACTTCCGCCTCGCGGTGTATTACGGCGCGGCGAAGGCACACACGGACGGGATGCAGGGCGCGGTCGATGGGCTCGTGCTCATCAACGAGCTCTGCACCGCGGTCTGGGACAAGATGTATCCGCCCATCAAGCGCCCGCGGACGCGCGGCAACTTGATGAGCTGGTACGGAGATCAGGTCGCGGCCGCGATCGGGACCTTCAACCCGACCGCGGGGGACGCGGACATCGTCGGCGCGCTCGAGCAACAGACCCGCCAGCTCGACGGAGAGCTCCGGGACAAACTCGGCGACGCGTACCCCGGCATGGGGTCTCTGCGCGAGTCGTCGCGGCGCATGCTCGCGAGTGTCCCGAAGGCACCTCCGCCGCCGCCACCTCCGCCGCCTCCACCTCCGCCGCCACCTCCGCCGCCGCCGCCCGAGGTCGCAGCGCCGCCGCCTGCGCCCGTGGCCGTCGCGCGCCCTGCGGCGCCTGCGCCCGTGGCCACGTATGCGCCTGCGCCCGTGGAGAGCGCGGAGATCCAGGTCTCGCTCCCCGACGCGACGAGCATCACGGACGCGGACTCGGCGAACGTGGTGCTCGATCAGGTGAGCACCTTGCTCATGCGCGCGGGGGAGGCGCTTCGCGCGGCCGATCCGTCGAGCGCGTTTGCGTATCGCATGAGCCGCACCGGGCTCTGGCTCTTCATGCAGCAGGATCCGCCGGCCGAGGGAGGACAAACCTACCTGCCGTCGCCGCCCGATCACGTGCGCGGCGCGTTCGACGGCATGGCCGAGGCGGGCAACTGGGATGGGATCCTCGCGTCGGTCGACGAGGTCGCCTCGGAGTATCGGTTCTGGCTCGATCCGCACCGGCACGTCTCGAACGCGCTCGAGAACCTCGGCTACGCGGACGCGAAGCTCGCACACCTGCGCGAGGTGGCGCTCCTGATCTCGCGCGCGCCGACGCTCCCGGATCTCACGTTCAACGACGGCGTCCCGCTCGCGGATGAACAGACGAAGGCGTGGATCGACGCCGAGGTTCGTCCGGTGCTCGGCTCGGGCGGCGGCGGCGGCGGCGCTGCTGCGGGCGGAGGCGCGCCGGGAGGCAAGGGGTTCCGCGCGCTCGACAAGGCGATCGGCGAGGCGCGAAACCTCATCGAAAATGGGGATCCGCTCGCGGCCATCCAGTGCGTATCGAAGGTCGCGGGTCAGGCCGTGACGCCGGTCGACAAGTTCCGGAGCAAGCTCGCGATCGCGCAGATCTGCTTGCAGATCGGTCAGCTCGCGATCGCGCGGGCGCAGCTCGACGGGCTCGAGCGCATGGCCAAGCAGCACCGGCTCGACGAGTGGGATCCGGAGCTCTGCGCCGAGCTTTATGGGGCGCTGTACACGGCGCTTCGTGGCTTGAACCAGGGATACGAGGTGAGTGAGGAGGCGCGTAAGCGCGAGAACGAGGCGTTCGAGCGCCTCTGCGAGCTGGACGCCGCGGCGGCCTTCCGCATCTCGATCACCTGAGCGCCCGCGTAGTAAAAGAGCGGGCTGGTTCGGAAAGATAACGATGGACGAAGTCGGGGTAGTTTGCGGTATTCTCTGGCCGCCTGTCGAGGTGGGCCCCGACCTGACGGCAATCTCGTTTCAACGTAGGGCGGCTCGGAAAGGCCGCTCGGAGCAAGTAGCTCTCCAAGCGTAGGGGAAAGGAGCCTTCCGCGATGAAAGAAGGATCGGTCGCGCCGAAAGAGCGCGTCAACATCACGTACAAGCCAGCGACGGGGAACGCGAAGGAAGAGGTCGAGCTCCCGCTGAAGCTCCTCATGCTTGGCGACTACACCATGCGCCCCGATCCGACGCCGCTCGAGGATCGGAAGCCCATCAACGTCGACAAGGACAACTTCCAGAAGGTGATGGCGGAGCAGAAGCTGTCGCTCAACCTTGCGGTCAAGGATCGGCTGTCGGAGAACGAGGACAACGAGCTCAACGTCAACCTCAAGTTCCGCCGTTTGTCGGACATGGAGCCGGCGGCGATCGCGAACCAGGTGCCGGAGCTGAAGAAGCTGCTCGAGCTGCGCGCGGCCCTCACGGCGCTGAAGGGCCCGCTCGGCAACGAGAAGGCCTTCCGCAACAAGATCCAGACGATCCTGAACGATCCCGCCCAGCGCAACCGGCTGATCAACGAGCTCGGCCTGAAGCAGGGGGAGGAATAAGCGATGGCTTCCGAGACCCAATCGCAAGGCGGCGCGGGCGCACAGACGCTCGAAGGTGGCAGCCTTCTCGACGACATCCTCTCGGAGACCAAGATGGCTCCGGGCGACGAGGGCTACGAGGTCGCCAAGCGCGGCGTCCAGGCCTTCATCGCGGAGCTCATCGCGCCGAAGCGCGAGGGCGAGAAGGTCGACAAGGCCCTCGTCGACGCGCTGATCGCGGAGATCGACGCGAAGCTCTCGCGCCAGATCGACGAGATCCTCCACCACCCGACGTTCCAGAAGCTGGAGTCGGCGTGGCGCGGCCTGAAGTTCGTCGTGGACCGCACGGACTTCCGCGAGAACGTCAAGGTCGAGCTCCTGAACTGCTCGAAGGAAGACCTGCTCGCCGATTTCGAGGACGCCCCCGAGGTGCCCAAGAGCGGCCTGTACAAGCTGGTCTACTCGGCGGAGTTCGGTCAGTTCGGCGGTCGTCCCTACGGCGCGATCATCGCGAACTACGAGTTCGGCCCCGGCCCGCAGGACATCATGCTCCTGCAGAAGTGCGCCTCCGTCGCGACGATGTCGCACGCGCCCTTCATCGCCGCCGCCGGCCCGCAGTTCTTCGGCCTGAAGGACTACCTCAACCTGCCGAACCTGAAGGACCTCAAGGCGCTCTTCGAAGGCCCGCAGTACACGAAGTACAACGCCTTCCGCGAGACCGAGGACTCCCGCTACGTCGGCCTCGTGATGCCGCGCTTCCTCCTCCGGCTCCCCTACGGCGCGAACACCGTGCCCGTGAAGGAGTTCAACTACGACGAGAACGTCATCGGCCAGCACGATTCGTACTGCTGGGGCAACGCCGTCTTCGCGTTCGCGACGCGCCTGGCGGACAGCTTCGCCAAGTACCGCTGGTGCCCGAACATCATCGGCCCGCAGGCGGGCGGCTCGGTCGAGAACCTGCCGCTCCACCAGTACGAGGCGATGGGCGAGATCCAGACGAAGATCCCCACCGAGATCATGCTCACGGAGCGCCGCGAGTACGAGCTCTCGGAGGAGGGCTTCATCGGCCTCACCTACCGCAAGGACTCGGACAACGCGTGCTTCTTCTCGGCGAACAGCGTGCAGAAGCCGAAGTACTTCGGCCAGAGCGAGGAGGGCCGCGCGGCCGAGCTCAACTATCGCCTCGGCACGCAGCTCCCGTACATGTTCATCATGGCCCGCATCGCGCACTACCTGAAGGTGCTGCAGCGCGAGCAGATCGGTACGTGGAAGGAGCGCGCCGATCTCGAGAAGGAGCTCAACGACTGGATCTCGCAGTTCGTCGCCGATCAGGACGTCGTCTCGGCGAGCATCCGCGGCCGTCGCCCCCTCCGCAAGGCGCGTATCATCGTGACCGAGGTCGAGGGCAACGCCGGCTGGTACAAGGTCGACATGCAGGTGCGCCCGCACTTCAAGTACATGGGCGCATTCTTCACGCTCAGCCTCGTCGGCAAGCTCGACAAGGAATGAGCCGTTTCGGCTGACCGAGACAAACGCAGGAAGGCCGGCTCCGAAAAGAGCCGGCCTTCTTGTTTTTGTGCGGCAACTCAAACCCCTCACCCCCGGCCCCTCTCACGCCTGCGGGAGAGGGGAGGGGAGGGCGCCTTCAGCTAGCCGACGAGGAACTCGAGGGAGAACTCTTCGAGCGTGACGCCGAGGAAGCGGCGCGGGCGGATCGTCACGGCGACGGCCGTGCCATCGGAGGTCGCGTGCGCGTTGACCACGATCTCGACGCTGCCAGGCTTCGCGTCCTCGAAGAGCGCCCAGAGCGAGCGATCCACGAGCGACTTCGCCCCGGAGGGCGCGACGTTCCCGGGCAAACGGCCGGCGATCACGCGCAAGGACTGGACGATCCGGGCCACGAAGAGCTGATCGACCAAGGAGACGCGCTCGAGCCGCGCCTCGGGCTCCGTCGACGCGCTGTCGTAGGTGCGCTTCGGCGGCGGCACGTAGGACGTGGGGGCCGAGAGCACGTAGACCGAGTCGCTGTTCGGCGCCGACGCGAGCAGGAGCACGCCCGCTTTGGAGAGCTCGCGCTGCGAGTCGGTCGAGACAAACGCCTGCGTGGGGATCGCCACGACCTCGGCGTCGTCCACGTGCCCGCGCACCTCGTGGATCGGCAGGTCCCCGAGCGTGCCGCCGTTCCGAGCGCCCACGATGCGGCACGGCCAGCGCGTCTCGCGGAAGCTCGTCGTGATGAGCGCGCCCACGCCGTAGGCCGGCGCGATCCAGACCGTCGCGCCCTCGTCGGCCGGCTCCTCCTTCACGACCATCTCACGCACGCGCGAGGTCGCCTTGTCGTACGCGGCGCGGGCCAGGATCCCGTTCATCGCCATCGTCACCCAGCGCATCGCGGGCTTCTGCGCCGTCGACTGCCAGCGGACCTGATCGGGCGTGGAGAAGAGGGCGATCTTGTTGTCGAGCCTCTCGAGGTCCGCGAGGCGATCGATGCCGAGCAGCGTGTGCGAGGCGTTCACCACGACGGGCACGGTCTGGGCCTCGGCGACGCGGGCGATCTCTTCGAGCTGCGAGAGCGTCGCCGACGTGCCGGTGATGGTGACGTCCACGATCGCGCAGGAGACCGGCGTCTTGCCGCCGCTCTGGCGGGCCGCTCGTTCGAGGGCCGTGGCCGCGAGCTCGGGGCGCGCGCAGACGACGTCGATCTCGAGGCCCTTCGTCCCCTTCGAGCGATCGACGAAGAGCGCAACGCCGCGCCAGGCCTCCTCCAGGCGGCGCACCTCGGGGTGCTGGAGGATCGCGCCGATCTGCGCGCCGATGGCCTTCTCGACGCGCTGGATGGCCTCCTGCGGGCTGAAGCGGGCCGAGCTCGACTTGCCGGCGTTGGCGACGGCCGAGATGAGCGCGCCGAAGCGGCTGTCTCCGGCAGGGGCAGGGCGCGCAGGCACGGCGGGCGCGGGCGCCGACGCGGACGCAGACGGGCTCGCGCCGGTGTCGACCATGTCGAGGATCGAGGCGACCGAGGCGTCGGCCGAGGTGTCGCGCGGCGGTGCCACGAGGCCGCCCGTGCGCGCTCCGACGTTCGCCTCCGCGACGAGGCGCAGGACGTCACGCACGAAGGGCGACGAGCTCCAGATCCGGTCGAGCTCGACGCGGGCCTGGTCGCGATCGATGGTGCCGTCGCGGAGTTTTTCCAGGGTGAGTTTGCCGTCGAGCAGCGAGCGGAGGAGCGGGACCTCCGCGAGCAGCCCATCGGGTCGGAAGCTCTTGAGGCTCGTCGGCGCGAGGTCGATGCGCGTGGTGCGTCCCTCGGCGAGCACGCTCGGCACCTCGATGGCGACGCGTGGGCGCAGCCGCGTGAAGAGGTCGTCGAAGGCGAGCGGATCGACCCGCACGGCGAGCTCGGGCGCGCTGGCGCCGGCGTTGTGCTCGTCGCGCGGCAAGAGATCCGCGACGACGAGCACGCGGAGCGGCAAGAGCGGCCCCTCCGTTTGCTCGAGCTCTGCGGGGCTCTCCTCGCCCACGTTGAAGTTCATCCCACCCTTCATGAAGCCCTTCGTTTCGGAGGCCATGGCAGGGGAGTGTAGGAGCAGCGCGCGCGCGGGAGAAGCGGCAAACGCGGCGGCGGAAATCACGGCTCTGCGGCTTTTTTTGACGTGGGCCGGGCCCTCACTAAGCTCCGCGCCCATGCGTGGCCCTGCGAACGCCCTGGACCCCGACGCGCCGCTCGGCGTCTTCGACTCGGGCCTCGGCGGCCTGACCGTCGTGCGCGCGCTCCGCGAGCGTTGCCCCGCGGAGGACATCGTCTACCTCGGCGACACGGCGCGCGTGCCGTACGGGACGCGCTCCGCGGAGACGGTCGTGCGGTACGCGCTCGGCTGCGCGCGGGTGCTCTTGAGCCGCGGGGTGAAGGCGATCGTCGTCGCGTGCAACACGGTGAGCGCCGTGGCGCTCGACGTCATGCGCGTGGAGCTCGACAGGCCCGTGCTCGGCGTGATCGTGCCCGGCGCGCGCGCGGCGGTCGCGGCGGCGAAGGGCGGGGCGGTGGGCGTGCTCGGCACGACGGGCACGATCACCTCGGGCGCGTATCCGCGCGCCGTCGCGTCGCTCTCCACGCGGACGGAGGTGTTTGGTCAGCCCGCGCCGCTGCTCGTCTCGCTCGCGGAGGAGGGGTGGCTCGAAGGGGAGGTGCCGCGGCTCGTCTCGCGGCGTTACCTCGAGCCGCTGGTGCGCGCCGGGGCGCGCTGCGTGGTGCTCGGATGCACGCACTTCCCCCTGCTCGAGCGGGTGATCGAGGCCGAGGCGGCCTCGATCGCGGGTGAGCCGATCCCGATCGTGGACAGCGCGTCGGCGACGGCGGACGACGTCTCGGCGTTCCTCGGGGAGCGCGGGCAACGGACGACGCGGGTAGAGCGAGGGAAGCTCGAGCTCTTCGTGACGGATCTGCCGAAGAGCTTCTCCACGGTCGCCGAGCGGTTCCTGGGGGAGCCGCTCGGCGACGTGCATCAGATCGATCTGTAGGGAGTTTGTCTCTCAGAACTGGTGCGCCTCGGTCGACTCGTTCAGCGCGAGCGTCGAGGCACAACCACCCGAGACGACCTGCGCGACCTGATCGAAATAACCCGTGCCCACCTCGCGCTGGTGGCGCGTGGCCGTGTAGCCGCTCTTCTCCGCGGAGAACTCGGCCTGCTGCAGCTCCGAGTAGGCGCTCATGCCGCGCACCTTGTACTCGCGGGCGAGCTCGTACATCCCGTGGTTCAGCGCGTGGAAGCCGGCCAGCGTGACGAACTGGAACTTGTAGCCCATGGCCCCGAGCTCGCGCTGGAACTTGGCGATCGTGAGATCGTCGAGGTTCTTCTTCCAGTTGAACGACGGCGAGCAGTTGTACGCGAGCAGCTTGCCCGGGTATTTCGCGTGCACGCCCTCGGCGAACTTGCGCGCGTCGTCGAGGTCCGGCGTGCTCGTCTCGCACCAGAGCATGTCCGCGTACGGCGCGTAGGCGAGCGCGCGCGCGATCGCCGCGTCGAGGCCGCCCTTGAACTGGAAGAAGCCCTCGGGCGTGCGCTGACCCGTGAGGAACGGGCGATCACGCGGGTCGACGTCGCTCGTCAGGAGCTTCGCGCTGTCGGCGTCCGTGCGGGCCACGAGGAGCGTCGGCACGCCCATCACGTCCGAGGCGAGACGCGCCGCCACGAGCGTCCGGATGAACTGGCTCGTCGGCACGAGCACCTTGCCGCCCATGTGGCCACACTTCTTCTCCGACGCGAGCTGGTCCTCGAAGTGCACGCCCGAGGCGCCGGCCTCGATCATCGCCTTCATCAGCTCGAAGGCGTTCAGCGGTCCGCCGAAGCCGGCCTCGGCGTCGGCCATGATCGGCGCGAGCCAGTGCCGCTCCCGTTTGCCCTCGGCGTGCTCGATCTGGTCGGCGCGCAGGAGCGCCTGGTTGATCCGGCGCACCACCATCGGGACGCTGTTCGCCGGGTAGAGGCTCTGATCCGGGTACATCTCGCCCGCGAGGTTCGCGTCGGCCGCGACCTGCCAGCCGCTCAGGTAGATCGCCTTCAGGCCCGCGCGCACCTGCTGCATCGCCTGGTTGCCCGTCAGGGCGCCGAGCGCCGCGACGTAGTCCTCGGTGTGCAAGAGCTCCCAGAGCCGCTGCGCGCCGAGCTTCGCGATCGTGTGCTCGATGTGGAACGAGCCGCGCAGGCGCTCGACGTCGGCCTCCGTGTAGGGGCGGACGATGCCTTGCCAGCGGTTCGGCACGAGGCCGTTTCCTTCGGCGGCAGACGGGCGAATGGGCAGCGGATACGCGACGGACATGGGACTCACTCCTTCAGAGGTTCATGCGGCGGCTTCGGGCGCCTTCTTGGTGTCCCCCGCCGACGTGGATGAAAGGGCGAGGAGACGTTCGTACGCAGGCAACGTGAGGAACTCCTCGAGCTCGTCCGACGTGGCGAGCGTGGTGAAGAGCTCGCGCGCCTCGTCGAAGCGCCCGTGGGCGAACGCCTCGGCGCCGCGCTCTTTCGCGAGCTCTTCCATCGTCTCCTCGATCGTCCGGACGAGCCGCTTGGGATCGAGCGGCGCGCCCTCGACGGACACGCCGTGGTGTTGCCACTGCCAGACCTGCGCGCGGCAGATCTCGGCCGTCGCGGCGTCCTCCATGAGGTCGTAGAGCGGCACGCAGCCGACGCCGCGCAGCCAGGCCTCGATGTAGAGGATGCCGACCTTGATGTTGTGCCGCAGGCCCGCCTCGGTGCGCGGGCCGTCGGGGACACGCAGGAGATCCCCCGCGTGTACGTCCACGTCCTCGCGCTTCACGTGGAGCTGGTTCGGGCCGTCCATGTGTGCGTCGAACATGGCGCGCGCGATCGGCACGAGCCCCGGGTGTGCGACCCACGTGCCATCGTGGCCTGCGTGCACTTCGCGGAGTTTGTCCGCCCGCACCTTGTCCAGGGCGGCGCGGCTCCGCTCCTCGTCGCCCTTGATCGGGATCTGCGCCGCCATTCCGCCCATCGCGTGCGCGCCTCGGCGGTGGCAGGTCTTCACGACGAGGTCCGTGTAGGCCTTCAAGAACGGCCGATCCATCGTGATCAGGCCGCGGTCGGGCAGGATGAACGCGGGGTCGGCGCCGAGCTTCTTGATGAAGCTGAAGATGTAGTCCCAGCGCCCGCAGTTCAGGCCGGCCGAGTGCTCGCGTAGCTCGTAGAGGATCTCGTCCATCTCGAACGCGGCGGGCAGCGTCTCGACGAGCACGGTGGCGCGGATGGTGCCGGGCGGCAGATCCAGCTCGGCCTGCGCGCGCAGGAAGACGTCGTTCCAGAGGCGCGCCTCGAGGTGGCTCTCGAGCTTCGGCAGGTAGAAATAGGGGCGCTTGCCGCGCTCCACGAGGGCGCGGGCGTTGTGGAAGAAGTAGAGGCCGAAATCGAAGAGCGAGCCGGGGACGGGCTCTCCGTCCACGAGCACGTGTCTCTCCGGCAGGTGCAGGCCACGCGGGCGAACGAAGAGCACGGCCGTGCGCTCGCCGAGCGTGTACGACTTGCCCGACGTGGGATCGACGTAGCCGATCGATCCACGCGCCGCGTCCGCGAGATTTTTTTGCCCTTCGACGAGGTTTGCGAACGTCGGCGACGTCGCGTCCTCGAAGTCGGCCATGAACACGTTCGCGCCGGAGTTCAGCGCGTTGATGATCATCTTCCGGTCGACGGGCCCGGTGATCTCCACGCGCCGGTCCTGGATGTCGTCGGGGATGGCCGCGACGGACCAATCGTCATTGCGGAGCTCGGCCGTCTCCTCGAGGAAATCGGGGCGCTCGCCTGCCAGAAAACGAGCGCTCCGCTCCCTGCGCCGGGCGAGCAGCGCGTCGATGCGCCCTCGAAAAGCGCGCGTGAGATCGGCCACGAACTGGAGCGCTTCGGGCGTGAGCACGTCGCTCTGCGAGGGGGTCCTGGAACCGAGGATGGCAACGGGAGACGACATTCCGTGCATGGTCAACGCTCCGCGTCCAACGCTACGCGTCGTGACATCCGAACTATTTGGGGTTTGCCGCCGGTCGTCAATGAACGAAAGAAATTCATGGTGTTACGTATGTGTGGTCGCCACGTTTGACTTGCAGTCACGGTTGTAAAGATTGTAAACTACCGTTGACGGTCACCAAACCAACCGCAAGAGCTCCGCTGCTTTGCGCCATGGCTGAAAATACAATGCTGGGTGGAAAGGTGAGGGCGCTGCGTCGACGCGAAAGCATGACGCAAGGGCAACTCGCCGAGCGGCTGGGGATCTCCCCGAGCTACCTCAACCTGATCGAGAACAACCGGCGCCCGCTCACGGCGCCGATGCTCATCAAGCTGGCGCAGCTCTTCGAGCTGGATCTGTCCACGTTCGGCACCGGCGGAGACGCCTCGATCGTCTCGGATCTGCGCGAGGCCTTCGGCGATCCGCTCTTCGACAACCACGGCGTGACGACGGGTGATCTGAAGGAGCTCGCCGCGAGCTCACCCGTGCTCGCGAAGGCCGTCCTCGCGCTTTATCGCGCCTATCGCGACACCCGAGAGTCGGCCGAGACATTGTCGGAGCGGCTCGAGGGCGGAGGCGGCGTGGAGGCCACGCGCTTGCCGACCGAGGAGGTCAGCGACCTCATCCAGCGGCACATGAACCACTTCCCCACGCTCGAGGACGCGGCCGACGAGGTGCGCGCCGGCGGCAGGCTCGACACGGACGACGTCTACCGATCGCTCGTCCGATACCTCGAAAAGGAGCACGGGGTCGAGGTGCGGCTGCTCCACGTCGCCGACGAACGCAAGGCGATGCGCCGCTACGATCGCGAGGCGCGGCGCCTCAGCCTGTCGGAGCTCTTACCCCCGCGCAGCCGGCGCTTCCAGCTCGCCCACCAGATCGGCCTGCTCTCGGCGAGCGACACGATCGACAGGCTGCTCGAAGGCGAGAGCGGCCTGTCCACGCCGGAGTCGCGCGCGCTCGCCCGCGTGGCGATGGCGAACTATTTCGCCGCCGCGCTGCTCATGCCGTACGGGCCTTTTTTCGAGGCCGCCCGCGCCGAGCGGTACGACATCGAGCTCCTGGCGCACCGCTTCGGCACGAGCTTCGAGCAGGTCTGTCACCGCCTCACGACGCTGCGCCGGCCCGGCGCCGAGGGCGTGCCGTTCCATTTTTTGCGGATCGACATCGCCGGCAACATCTCCAAGCGCTTCAGCGGCTCGGGGATCCGCTTCGCGCGCTTCAACGGCGCCTGCCCGCGCTGGGCCGTGCACACGGCGTTCCTGACGCCGGGGATGATCCGGGTGCAGCTCTCCCGCATGACCGACGGGACCAGGTATTTCTGCGTCGCGCGGACCGTGCGCAACGATCGCGGCGGATACCACGCGCCGCACTCGATGCTCTCGGTGAGCATCGGCTGCGAGGCGAGGTTCGCGAGAGAGCTCGTCTACTCGGACGGCGTGGACGTGGAGAGCAACGAGGCGCTCGTCCCCGTGGGCGTGACGTGCAGGCTCTGCGAGCACCACGACTGCGAGCAGCGCGTCTTCCCGCCGATGCAGCACCCGCTCCGGATCGATGAGAACATGCGCGGCGTGAGCTTCTTCGGGCCCACGCCGAAGCGGTGAGGGGAGCGCTTCGTGAAGCGCTTCCTGAAGTGCGTCAAACCCCGACGACTGCGGAGAGCGCTTCTTCGAGCTCGGCCAAACGCGCCTTCGCCCGCGCCTCGGCCGCCGAGACGGCCTCGCCCGGCGTGATGGGCTCGCGGATGTCGAAGTAGAACTTGATCTTCGGCTCCGTCCCGCTCGGCCGCGCGATGATGCGGCTGCCGCCCTCGAGATCGAGCGCGATCATGTTGCTCTTCGGGAGCGTGAGCGGCTCGGCGCGGCCGTCCGGGTATGTCCGGACCTGCGCCTGGAAATCCGATTGTGCGAGCACGGAGAGCGCGCCGATGCGTGAAGGCCGCGACGCGCGCAGCCGATCCATCGCGGCCTGGATCTGCGCGAGCCCCTCGGTGCCGGGCAAGGTCACCGAGCGCTGGCCGCTCGCGTAGAGGCCATACCGACGCGAGAGGGCCTCGAGCTCGTCGAGCACGCTCTTGCCGCCGGCCGCGAGCACGCTCGCGAGCTCGGCGAAGAGCAGGGCCGCGCCGATGCCGTCCTTGTCGCGCACGAGCGTGCCGACGGTGTACCCGAGCGCCTCCTCGTACCCGAAGACGAACGAGAGGCCCTCGGCGCGCTCGAGATCCATCGCGCGGTTGGCGATCCACTTGAAGCCCGTCAGCGTCTCCTCGTACCGGACCCCGAGAGCGCGCGCGATCGCGCCGAGCATCGGCGACGAGACGATCGACGCGATCACGAGTTTTTTCCCCGCGTCCTCGACGGGGACGTCCTCGGAAAGGCAGGCCGGCGTGCGCGTGAGCAGGTAATGGCCGAGCAGCGTGCCCACCTGGTTGCCCGTGAGCTGCACGTAACCGCCCTCGGGGCGGCGCAACGCGACGGCGAGTCTGTCGACGTCGGGATCGTTGGCGAGGATGAGCGACGCGGCCTCGCGTTCGGCGAGCGCGAAGGAGAGATCCATCGCGCCCTTCTCCTCGGGGTTCGGGAAGGCGACGGTCGGGAACGCGCCGTCCGGCTCGGCTTGCTCGGGCACGCTCGTGACCCGGGAGAACCCCGCGGCCGCGAGCGCCGCCCGCACGTGCCGGTTCCCCACGCCGTGCAGCGGCGTGTACACGATCGAGAGGGAACGATCGCCGTCACCTCGCACGGAGAGCGCGGCGATCGCGGCGAGGTATTTTTCGTCGAGATCGTTCGGGAACGAACGAACGAGGTCCTTTCCGCGCGCCGCGTCGAGGTCCATCCGCGGCACGTCTTTCGCCGCCGGCGAGGCGTCGATCGCGGCCGCGATGCCCTTGTCGTGCGGCGGGATGATCTGCGCGCCGTTGCCCCAGTAGACCTTGTAGCCGTTGTACTCGGGCGGGTTGTGGCTGGCCGTGATCATGACGCCCGCGACCGCGCCGAGCTCCTTCACCGCGTACGCCGTGACGGGCGTGGGGCAGGGGACCGGCGAGAGGATCGCCCGGACGCCGGCCGCGGCGAGCACGCACGCGGTGTCCTCGGCGAAGGCGCGGCTCATCCGTCGGCCGTCGTAGCCGATCACCACGCCCCGCGCGCGCGCGGAAGCCTCGTCGGTCGAGAGGAGGTAACGCGCGAGCCCGATCGTCGTGCGCAAGACGACCGCGCGGTTCATGCGGGTCTCGCCCGCGCCGATGACGCCTCGCAGCCCCGCGGTGCCGAACTCGAGCGGGCCCGCGAAGCGCTCGCCGAGCTCACCCAGCGCCCTCGCCTGCTGCGACGGATCCTCGTCGGACGAGGCGAGATCGAGGAGGCGGCCGAGCTCTTTGCGGGTGTCGGGATCGGGGTCGGCTTCGAGCCAGCGCTTCGCGCGTTCGAGGAGGTCGGTCATCGTGACCGGAGTTGTATCACCGCTTCTCTTTCGCGAGCGCCTCCGCGAAGAGCGTGTCGTACCGTCCACTCTCGAAGGCCTCGGCGGCGAGGACCCGGCGCAGGAAGGGCAGGTTGGTCGCGGCCGGACCGGCGGGCCCCACGAGCTCGAGCTGGGTCAGGGCGAGCGCCTCGTCGAGCCTCGCGATCGCCTCGGCGCGGCTGCGCCCGGACGCGACGACCTTCGCGATCATCGGATCGTAGAAGGGCGTGACCTCCGAGCCCTGCTCGACCCCGGTCTCGATCCGCAGATCCCCGCCCGACGGGGCCCAGACGAGCTTCTCGATGCGGCCGGGCTGCGGGGCGAACTTCTTCGCGGGATCCTCGGCGTAGACGCGGGCCTCGATCGAATGACCACGCGGCTCGGCCGCGAGCACCTCGGGCGCGAGTCGCTCGCCCGCGGCGACGCGGATCTGCTGCTCCACGAGGTCGATCCCCCACACCATCTCGGTCACGCAGTGCTCGACCTGGAGCCGCGCGTTGACCTCGAGGAAGAAGATGTCGCCGTCGCCCGAGGCGACGAACTCGACCGTGCCGGCGCCGACGTAGCCCACGCTCTGCACGATGCGCTTGGCTTGCTCGAAGAGGTCCCTCCGCTTGGCCTCGCCCGCTTCGCCCTGGAAAAACGGGGCCGGCGATGGGCTCTCCTCGACGATCTTCTGGTGGCGGCGCTGCACGCTGCACTCGCGCTCGCCGAGCGCGACCACGTTGCCGTGCGTGTCGGCCAGGACCTGCACCTCGATGTGCTTGGGCGCGCGCAGGTACCGCTCGAGGTAGACGCGCGCGTCGCCGAACGCGCTCTTGCCACGATCCGAGCATGCCTGGAGCGCGCGCGGCAGCTTCGCCAGATCCTCGACGATCTGCATGCCGATGCCGCCGCCGCCGCCCGCGGCCTTCACCAGGATCGGCAGGCCGATCCGCTCGGCCTCGCGCGTGGCGAGCTCGACGTCGTCGGCCGTGATGGGCCCGTCGGTGCCGGGGGGTGGCGAGACAGAGGCGCGCTTGGCCACCTCGCGCGCCTTGATCTTGTCGCCGAAGGCGTCGAGCGCCTCGGGGCGCGGGCCGATGAAGACGATACCGGCGTCGTTCACCGCGCGGCAAAACGCCTCCTTCTCGCTGAGCAGGCCGTATCCCGGGTGGATCGCGCGCGCGCCGGTCTGCCTGGCCGCCGCGATGATCGCGTCCATCACGAGGTAGCTGTCCTTGACGGGCGGCGGCCCGATCCGCACGGCCTCGTCGGCCATGCGGACGTGCGGGGCGTTCGCGTCGGCGTCCGAGTAGACGGCGACGACGGGGATCCCGAGGCGTTTGCAGGTGCGGGCGATGCGGCAGGCGATCTCGCCGCGGTTGGCGATGAGGATCTTGTCGAACACGGTCCCAGCGATGTGCGCGTGTCGTCGCGGGACGTCAAGAGCCGGAAATCACGACGCGGATGTCCTGAATCCTTTGACCTTCGGTTTCGCCCCCAGCAGCACGAGCTGACCACACGCGGCCGAGACGTCGTCGCCGCGCCTTCGCCGGATGAAGCACGAGTAGCCCGAGCCCACGAGCGCCTGCTGGAACGCGAAGACACGCGTCATGTCGGGTGGACCGAGCGTCGAGGCCTCGATGGGGTTCATCGGGATCAGGTTGATCTTCACGGGCATGCCCCGGAGCAGACGGGCGAGCTTCCTGGCCTCGTCGACGTCGTCGTTCTTGCCGGAGACGAGCGTGTACTCGATGGTGATGCGCCGGCGCCGCTGCATCGGGTAGGCCCGGAGCGCCGCGAGCAGCTCCGCGATCGGGTACTTCTTGTTGATGGGCATCAGCGCCGAGCGGCTCTCGTCGTCGGCGGCGTGCAGCGAGATCGCCAGCGCGATCTGCCCGTTGAAATCGCGACCGAGCCGCTCGATCTCCGGGACGAGGCCGGACGTCGAGACGGTCACGCGGCGCGTGGAGAGGGCGATGCCGTCGGGGTGCGTGAGCAGGCGGAGCGCGCGGGCCGTGCCGTCGTAGTTGTGCAGCGGCTCGCCCATGCCCATGAACACGACGTTGCGCAGCGCCTCACCCTCGTCGAGCAGCGCGCGGCCGAGCAGGACCTGCGCGACGATCTCCTCGGGCCCGAGGTGCCGCTTCCACCCGGCCACGCCGCTCGCGCAGAACACACAGCCCATCGCGCAGCCGACCTGCGTGGAGATGCACTGCGTGACGCGGATCTTGCCGCGGAAGGCCTCCTCCGCGGCCGCGTCGTCCTCGTCCTCGTCGTCGTCCGCGGCGGCCGCGTCGGCGTCCATCTCGGGCTCCGGTCGCGCGCCGGGGCCGCTGACCGCAGGGAGAAGGACGGTCTCGATCGTGGCGCCGTCCTTCAAGCGCACGACGAGCTTGCGGGTGCCGTCGGCGGAGCGATGCACGTGCACGATCTCGGCGAGCGAGCCGAGCCCCTCCTCGGCGAGCGAGGCGCGCAGGCGCGCCGAGACGTTGGTCATCGCCGCGGGATCGACGACGCCGTGCCGGTGGATCCAGTTGAAGATTTGCTTGGCCGCGAAGGCCCGCTCGCCGCGCTGGACGAGCGCGTCGCGCCATTCCTCGGGGAGACGCGCGATCGGATGAAGAGGTAGAGCGGGCTTCACGATGCCGACGTGGTTAGTGCGCGCGAGACGTAGCGGCAAGGGAGCGAACAAGAGATGCCGTCAGGACATCGTCGAAGGCCCTGGATCGGCCGCCGAAACGGCCACGACGGACCCACGGGGCCGTTTGCTTTACGGTCGGTGGAAAGTGTCGTAACGTCGATGAATCCCGAATAGAACGGACCTAGGGAGTGCACCATGGGTGTGAGCTTTTCCCAGGCGGCGCGGCGAGTAGCGACGAAGTACGTCGATGGTTCGTCCCTCGATGCCGCGGTGGAGGTACTGGGAGCGCGTGCCGACAAGGACGTCGACGCGCTGGATTCCGAAGGCAAGGCGAGCCTGATCAGCTTCCTCGTGCGTAACCTCCGGGAGCTCAGCGTGGAAGAGGCCACCGAGCTCGAGCGCAAGCTGCTCCGCGAGATGGGCGCGGTGCCCAAGCCGATGAAGACGATCGTCGTGAAGGACGACATCTCGGTGATCACGCTGCGCAACTACGTCCGCTACCTCTGCGTCTACCTCGGGATGGAGTGGAACCGGGGGATGCTCTTGCAGTCGGCCGTCTCGGACCTGGCCCGCTTCGCGCTCACGCGCGGCGCCGGGACGTTCGAGATCTCGGCCGCGCGCGAGAAGGTGAGCTTCCGCGTGCACATCGATGGTCAGGTCGCGATCGGGGGCGCGTGGCTGTCGACGTCGAACGAGCCGCTGCTCGCCGGCGTCCGCAACCTCGCGCGAGGGCTCCGCAGCACTTCGGGGGCGCAGGGATCGCAGCTCGAGTTCGACGTCGAGTGGGCAGCCGTCGCCTGAACGTCGGGCTCGGGTCGCGAACAAGGGGAAGAGAAAAACGTCATGGGGATCGTGCTGGACTTGTTCGCGCTTCCGCGGGCCGAGCGCTCGCGGACGCGCAAGCTTCGTAACGCGTTTTTCAGCGCATATCTCGAGAAGAACCCCGACGCGTCCCGCATCGAGGTCGATCTCGTGCGAGACGCGGAGAAGCTGCCGGCCTGGGACGAGTGGGACGTCCAGACCAAGTTCGAGATGCTCTACGGCGAGGGCAACCTCGACGAGGAGATGGCCGCGCGCTGGAACGCGCTCAGCCGGTGGACCGATCAGCTCCACCAGGCGAACCTCGTCGTGATCTCCACGCCCATGTGGAACCTGTCGATCCCCTGGCAAATGAAGCGGTGGATCGACGCCGTCGTGCAGGCGCGCCTCACGTTCGAGCTCAGCAAGGGCGAGTTCAAGGGCCTGCTCGGCGGGCGCCCGGTCGTCCTGCTCGTCTCGCGTGATGGCGCGTATCCGCCGGGGTCTCCCACGGCGGCCTGGGATTTCCAGGTGCCCTACCTGAAGACGATCCTCGGGCTCATGGGCCTCGGGCCGTTCCACGAGGTCATCGCCGAGCCGATGGGCCTCGCGGGCCCGCAGGTCGCGAAAGAGGCGCTCGACGCGGCCGTGATCAAGGCGGCCGAGCTCGCCAAGACGCTCTGAGCCGATCCCGAGACCGGCGTCACTCCTCGAAAGGCAGCGGCGCCGGAGGGCTCTTCGGCACCTTCCTCAAGCGCGCCTCGTCCCTCGTCTCGAAGTAGACGCTCGTCGCGTCGATCGCGATGCGGCACGGCGTCGACAGCTCACGCGCGAGGACGACGCTCGCGCCCTCCTTGCGCGAGGTCTTCACGATACGGCCGCGCGAGGAGGGCGCCGACCCGGTCCCATGAGGATCGCTCCAGTAGATCGCCTCCTCGTCGAGGGCCATGTCGCAGATGCCGTGTTTCGCTTCGAGCACGTCGAGCCCGGGGCCCCCGGTCACGGGCGCCTTGCGGATCACGGCGCCGTTGCCGATGAAATCGCGCGCGGAGACCCAGTAGACCTCCTGCCCCACGACGATGATCCGCCGGATGTTCCCCTGGCCCGGCGAGAGCACCTCGACGCGGCCCCCGGCGAGCGGCATGCGTACGAGCTCGCCCATGCCCTGGCGCAGGTTTCTCCCCCAGTACACGTGCGTCGCGTCGAGCGTGATCGCCGTGGGCATGCGCTCGCCCGCCGCGAGGAGCGTGGAGGGGCCACCTCCCACGGGCGCCCGCGCGACGAGCCCGTCCGCGTAGTCGCGATCGAGGCTCCCGTGATCGAGCCAGTAGACGTGCGTGTCGGAGGCCGCGAGCGCGCCGGCCCAGACGATCTTCGTCGCGAGGGTGCGCGCCTCCGCGCCCGGCTCCTTCGGGAGCGCGAGGATCGCGCCGAGCCCTTCGCGCATCGAATCCCCTTTGTCGAGGACGAAGAGCGCGTCCTTGCCGAGCGCGAGGTCGAGCGGAAACGAGGCCTCGCCGAGGATCACCTCGGCACCACCCGTGACGGGCACCGAGAGGACGCGCTTGCCGTACGTTTGTCCGAAGTAGACACGTTCGCCGTCGGTCGCGAGGGCCGAGACGTGGTTCTCGCCGCGCCAGAGGACGAGCTCGCCGGGCCGCGACGGCGCGTGATCGCCGCGCGGGGCCGCGTCCTCGATGGGCTGAAGATCGGCGGGTGTCTTCGCCGCGTCGAGCATGGCACGAGCGCGCGCTTCCTCCTTGCTCGATCGGTAGAAGAGAAACGCGGCCTGGCCGGCGACGACGACGGCGAGGACGGCCCAGCGCCACAGGCGCGTCGGCGCAGGCGGGAGTCGTTGCGAGGCGTTCACGCGCGGCATGCTAACCGGCATGCTAGGCATCCGTCATGGCCCGGCCTTTTGATCCCGTCGTCGTCCCGCCGCTCGAGGAGCAGCGCGGTCAGACCTTCCCCCGCCTCGTCGAGCTCATGCAACGTTTGCTCGCGCCGGACGGCTGCCCCTGGGACAGAAAGCAGTCGTTCGAGACGCTGCGCAAGTACGTGCTCGAGGAGGCGTGCGAGGTGATCGACGCGATCGACGCGGGTGATCGCCAGGAGCTCCGCGGCGAGCTCGGGGACCTGCTTTTGCAGGTCGTGTTCCAGGCGGAGCTCGGGCGCGCGGAGGGGGCGTTCGGGCCGGACGACGTGGTCGCGGCGATCTGCGAGAAGCTCGTGCGGCGTCACCCGCACGTCTTCGCGGACATGACCGTGGAGGGCGCGGACGAGGTGCTGCGCAACTGGGAGCTCATCAAGGCGAAGGAGCGCGAAGGCAAGCCGAAGCAGGGCATCCTCTCGGGTGTTCCGCGCAGCCTGCCGGCGCTCGTGCGGGCGCAGCGGATCGGCGAGAAGGTGGCGCGCGTGGGCTTCGACTGGCCGGACGTCGCGGGATCGCGGGCCAAGGTGGCCGAGGAGATCGGCGAGCTCGACGAGGCGATCGCGACAGGCGACACGGCGGCGATCGAGGCGGAGCTCGGCGACGCGCTCTTCGCGCTGGTGAACCTCGCGCGGCACGTGAACGTCGACGCCGAGAGCGCGCTGCGCCGCACGATCGACAAGTTCACGCGCCGCTTCGACCACGTCGAGGCCCGCGTCCGCGAGCGCCACGGCGGCTGGCCCGATCCCGGCGGGGAGGATCACCTCACGCTGGAGGAGCTCGACGTCTACTGGGAGGAATCCAAGAAATCGGGTAGGTAGAGCGGCATGTCCGAACAGGTCCTTTTGGTCGAGCACGAAGGCCCCGTCGCCGTCGTCACGTTGAACAGGCCCCGGGCGAAGAACGCGCTCGACGCCGAGCTCCTCGGCGCGCTGCTCGAGACCTTGCCGCGGCTCGGCGCGGACGCGTCGGTGCGCTCGGTGGTGCTCACGGGCGCGGGCGGCGCGTTTTGCGCGGGCGCGGATCTCAAGAGCGCCATGGGCAGCCTGCAGGCCGCGGGCGGCTTCGAGGCGATCATGGATCGGTACCACGGGATCATCCGCGCGATCGTCGACGCGCCGAAGCCCTTCATCGCGATGGTCGAGGGCCCCGCGGTGGGCTTCGGTTGTGATCTCGCGCTGGCCTGCGATCTGCGGATGCTCGGCCAGGACGCCTACATGGAGGAGCGCTTCGTGAAGATCGGGCTGATGCCCGACGGCGGCGGATCCTTCTGGCTGCCGCGCCTCGTGGGGCTCGGGCGGGCGATGGAGATCATGCTGACGGGGGATCGCATCACGGCCGATCGCGCCCTCTCGCTCGGCCTCGCCAACCACGTGCTCGCTGCGGCCGAGCTCCGCGCCGAGACGATGAAGCTCGCCGGGCGCCTCGCGAAGGGCCCGCCGCTCGCGTACGCCGAGATCAAGCGCGCCGTCCGCAAGAGCCTCGGCAGCACCATCGACGAGGCGCTCGATCGCGAGAAGGCCGGGCAGGTGAAGCTCCTGCAGTCGGCCGACTGCATGGAGGGCGTGATGGCCTGGATGGAGAAGCGCGAGCCTTCGTTTCAGGGCAAATGATCGGAGCCGAGGCCCGCGCGGCGCTCACGAGAGGCGCTTGCCGATCTCGCGGACGTTGATCTCCGCGAAGACGCCGTAGTGATCGGAGGGCGCGACGCCGTCCACGATCTCGGTCAGGACGACGCTGGCGGAGAGCGGCTTGCCGCGGCCCGTGCCGAGCTCGGGCCCGCGCACGAGGATGTAGTCGATGCGGCGCGGGAACTCGTGCGTCAGCGCGGCGTACGGGTTCTCCACCGAGTCGAACGTGTGGCCCGGCGGCTCCCCGAGGTGCTCGAAGCAGTCGGTGAAGTGCACGCTCTTGCCGTCGAGCGACTGGAGGCCGAGGAGGAAACGCATCTCGGCCGAGTGCGCCACCGCGTTGAAGTCGCCGACGAGCACGGCGGGCAGGTCCGCGCCGATCGGGGCCTCGCGCATCACGTGCTCGGCGATGGAGACGACCTGCGCCTCGCGGGCCACGCCGTCGTGGAACTTCCAGTTGAGGTGCGTCACGAAAAACGGCAGCGCCCCTGCGGGCGTGCGGATCCGTGCGTGGAGGAGCGCGCGTCGCTCCTCGTCGCCCGCCGTCGGCAGCGGGAACACCGAGCGCCGCTCGATCGGGAAGCGCGAGAGGACGGCGTTGCCGAAGTGCATGCCCTCGCCGAGCTCGTGGGCCATGCCGAAGGCGGCGTCGTAGCCGAGCCCCTCGCGGATCTCGTCGGCCTGCGTGCGCTCGTTGTCGAGGATGACCTCTTGCAGCCCGATGACGTCCGGCGAGAGGCGCTGGATCGCGTCGCGGATGAGCTCGAGCCGCCGCTCCCAGGGGCCCTTTTTGTTCCAGATGTTGAGGGTGAGGACGCGGAGCCGTTCCATGCGCCTCTCGGGCTACGCCACGATGGCGGCTCAGGCGAGCGGCCGGGGGGCATCGGACGGCGAAATTTTTTCGGACTCGGGGCGCGCGCGCGGGCTCGGGACTCCGTGGCCGACCGAGACGTGCGCGCCGAGCCGTGGTAGCAAGGCGTCGGAACGGAAAGGACGGAGGCGATGAAACGCGTCGTGACCCTGGGAGCCCTGGCCTTCTTGGCCCTGTTCTCGTCGCTCGGGTGCTCGAGCAAGATGGACCCGAAGGAGTGCGACAAGATCCGCGGGGAGGCGTTCGACCTCCTCAACAAGGCGCAGCACTGCAACACGGACGCCGACTGCAAGCAGAGCGAGTGGCCCGGCTGCGCGAAGCCCGTGAACGGTCAGACGCTCGATACGATCAAGCCGATGGCCGACAACTACAAGAAGGGCCAGTGCGAGGAGCCCCAGACCAAGTGTGCCTCGCCGACGCCCGAGAGTTACTGCAAGCAGGGCCTCTGCGTGCACCGCGAGAAGGGCACGACCGAGGGCGCGGGCGCGCCGGCCGGCGACATCATCGTCAAGTGACGGACGTCAGGATCCCGTGATGGATGCGAGCTCGGTTTACGCAGGCAAGCGCGTCGTCGTGACCGGCGCGGGTGGCTTCATCGGCAGCCACCTCGTGGAGGCGCTCGTGCGCGAGGGGGCGAACGTCCGCGCGCTCGTCCGCTACACGTCGAGCTCGCAGCGCGGCCACCTCGATCGCGTCCCGCAGGGCGTGCTCGGGCACGTGGAGATCGTCCTCGGCAACGTCGAGGACGCCGCGTGCGTGCGCAAGCTCGTGCGGGGCGCGGACGTGGTCTTCCACCTCGCCGCGCTGATCGGGATCCCCTACTCGTACGTCGCCCCGCACCAGTACGTCGCGACGAACATCTCGGGGACCTTGAACGTGCTCGAGGCGGCGCGCGAATACGGCGCTCGCGTGGTGCACACGTCCACGAGCGAGACGTACGGATCGGCGCGGTACGCGCCGATCGACGAGGCGCACCCGCTCACGGGGCAGTCGCCCTACTCGGCGACGAAGATCGCCGCGGACAAACTCGCCGAGAGTTATTTCCTCTCGTTCGGCACGCCCGTCGCGACGATCCGCCCCTTCAACACGTACGGCCCGCGCCAGTCGTCGCGCGCGTTCATCCCGAGCGTGATGAAGCAGCTCGCGGCCGGTCGCGAGGTCGTGCGGGTGGGCAGCACGCGGCCGAAGCGCGACCTCAACTTCGTGGACGACACCGTGGCTGGTTTCCTCGCCGTCGGCGCGAGTGATCGGGCCCTCGGCCAGGTGATCAACGTGGGCAGCGGCCGGACGATCTCCATGGGGGAGCTCGCCGAGCTGATCTTCACGATCTCGGGCAAACCTGCGCGCCTCGAGACGGACGACGCGCGCGTGCGGCCCGACGCGAGCGAGGTCGAGCTCCTGCTCGCCGATGGCCGCAAGGCCAAGGAGCTCGTCGGATACGAGCCGCGCGTGACCCTCGAAGAAGGGCTCGCGAGGACGTGGGCGTACGTCCTCGAGCGCATCGCCGACTACCGCCCCGACGAGTACGCGATTTGACGCTTGGGGGCTCGCTCGGCGGAGCCGAGCTCTGCCCCCGAACCCCCGGTCTGCTCATGTGGAAGATCCCCCTCTGCGACCTTCATTTCGGCCCTGAAGAGACCGAAGCCGCGGCGCGCGTCGTCGCCTCCGGCTGGCTCACGATGGGCGAACGCACGCAGGCCTTCGAGCGCGCGCTCGGCGAGGCGTTCGGCACGACGGGCGTGCTCGCCATGACGAACTGCACGGCGGCGCTGCACCTCGCGTACCTCGCCGTGGGCGTGGGCCCCGGCGACGAGGTGATCTGCCCGAGCCTGACCTTCGTGGCGACCGCGAACGCCGCGCTCACGACGGGCGCGGACGTGGTGCTCGCCGACGTCACGGGGCCGGACGATCTCACGATCGATCCGGCGGACGTCGAGCGGAAGATCACGCCACGCACGAAGGCGATCACGGTCGTGCATTACGCCGGCTACCCGTGCGACATGGACGCGATCCTCGCGATCGCCGAGCGGCACGGGATCGCGGTGATCGAGGACGCGGCGCACGCGCCGCTCGCCACGTGGAAGGGCCGCGCGCTCGGCACGATCGGCGACGTCGGCTGCTACAGCTTCTTCTCGAACAAGAACCTCTCGACGGGCGAAGGCGGCGCGATCGCCGCGCGCACGGACGAGCTCCGGCAGCGCCTCAAGCTCATGCGATCACACGGCATGACCACGCTGACGCTCGATCGCCACAAGGGGCACGCGTTCTCCTACGACGTGGTCCTCGCGGGGCAGAACTACCGCATCGACGAGATCCGCAGCGCGATCGGCCTCGTGCAGCTCGGGCGCCTCGCGGAGGGCAACCGCATGCGACGCGTGGTGGTCTCGCGGTATCGCGAGCGGCTCGCCGCGATCGGCCGCGTGGGGATCCCGTTCCGCGACTTCGAGGCTCGTGGGGTGGGGGAGAGCGCGTACCACATCATGCCCGTGCTCCTGCCCGAGGGCGCGCCGCGCGAGGCCGTGATGGCCGCGATGAAGGCGCGCGGGATCCAGACGAGCGTGCATTACCCGCCGATCCACGCCTTCTCGTTCCACGGAGCCACCAACCGCGTGCGCCGGAGCGACCTCGACCGCACGGACGCGCTCGCCCCGCGCGAGCTCACGCTCCCGCTCTACCCGCGCATGACGGAGGCGCAGGTCGACGAGGTGTGCGCGGCGCTCGAGGCGTCGCTCGGGGAAGTTTTTCCGGGGGTGAACGAGGCACGTCCGTAGACGTCACGGGGCTACCCTTCGCCTCGGGTCGAGGTTATAAGGGCGCCCTTCCGAGGGAGCCATGGCGAGCATGAATAAGAAATACCGGTGCCTCGTGTGCGCGCACGTCTACGACCCGGCGATCGGGGATCCAGACACCGGCATCGCGCCCGGCACGGCGTTCGAGGACATCCCCGACGACTGGTATTGCCCCGAATGTGGCGCGTCGAAGGCCGATTTCGAGGCGATGGCTGATTGACCACCGATTTGCGCCTCCATGCCGGCAGGATCCCGGCGAGGTGGCGGCGAGGCGGAGCTTGACGCCCCTTTCGCGCGTCGGCTAGGATGGGCTCGTTTCTTACCATCAAAAAGGTTGTAGAGGATACGCTGACCGACGTGTTTCGTCGGCGCTGCCGGAGAAGGTCCAGCCGAGGCTGGACGTTCGTCGAGCGGGCAGGCGGCCCCTTGAAGCGGGCCGTGAAACGGAAGGGAACGGGCGCATTCGAATGGACGTATCGATCCGGCCTGGTTGCGCGTGTTCTGATCGGAGGTTCGTGGCGCATGCCCGTTCGTCCGGGAAGACGCGGAAGAAGTCGTGGTTTGTCCCCGTACCGGATCGTGCTGCTCGTGGTACCCTCGTGACCGATTGCCGGAAAGGGAGGTTTGCGTGAAAAAGTCCAGCTGGGCTTCGAGCTTCTCGCTCGCGATCTCGGCGCTCCTCGCCGCCACCGCGTACGCCGCGTGCACCGATTCGTACCGGGACCCGGAGGCGTCGGGCGCCGGCACGGGGCCCGGAGGGCCGGGTGGCGGGGGCGACGGCGGCTCCGGCGGCGTCATCATCGACACCGACAGCGGTGTCGGCTGCGACGATACGTGCTCGAACGACCTCACGGCGGTCGTCGATTGTTATGGTCAGATCGTCGACCAATGCGAGCCGACGGAGGGTTGCGCGAATGCGAAGTGCATCAACAACCCGTGCCAGGCCGCCGAGGAGTCGAGGAGCTCGTACGGCTGCGATTACTGGGCGCTGAAGACGGCGCTCCGCCCGCAGGCCGACGGCGCGTGCTTCGCTGCATTCGTGGCGAATACCTGGGCGCTGCCGGTGCACCTCGAGGTCTCGCGGAAGGGCTCGACGCTCAATCCGGCCACGTTCGCGTACATCCCGAGCATCGGCGCGAACGGCGCGATCCAGTACACCCCTTACGACCCGGCGAAGGGCATCGACGTGGGGCAGGTGGCGATCCTGTTCCTGTCGCGCAGGTCGCAAGGAGGGAACGTCGTCGACTGCCCGGAGCCCGCGGCGCTCGACCTCGAGACCGGCGTGGTCGACACGGGCATCGGCGACGCCTTCCACATCACGACCGACTACCCGGTGGTGGCTTACCAGATCGTGCCGTACGGTGGCGGTCAGGCGTCGGTCTCGTCCGCCACGTTGCTCTTGCCGACGAGCGCTTGGGACACCAACTACCTCGCGATCAACGCGTACAAGGCGAGCGACGTCTTCGCCGACGCCTGGCCGTCCTTGGCGATCCTCGCGCACCAGGACAACACGAAGGTCACGCTCTTGCCGAACCAGGCGATCGTGGGCGGCGGCGGCGTCCCGGCCTCCGAGGTGAACAAGCCCGTCGACTACATGCTGAACGCGGGCCAGTTCCTGCAGATCACGCAGGCGGACGAGCTCACGGGCAGCCCGATCGCCTCGGACAAACCCATCGCCGTCTTCGGCGCGTCGAAATGCATGAACGTGCCGTCCATGCAGGACGATTGTGATTCGGGGCAGCAGCAGCTCGCGCCGGTGCGGGCGCTCGGCAACGAATACGTGGCCGTGCGGTACAAGAGCCGGTCTGCGGGGGAGGAGGAGTCGTCGCGGTGGCGCCTCGTCGGCGCCGTGGACGGGACGACCCTCACCTGGAGTCCCACGAAGCCCGCGGGCGCGCCCACGACGATCGGCCAGGGCCAGGTGCTCGAGTTCGAGGATCCGGGGCCCTTCGTGGTGCGCAGCCAGGACGCGCAGCACCCGTTTTACCTCGGCGCCTACATGACGGGCGGCGCGCCCTTCGCCAACGTGGGGGATCCGGACTGGGTGAACGTGGTCCCGCCCCAGCAGTTCCTGAAGCGTTACGTGCTCTTCACGGACCCGACGTACCCCGAGACGAGCCTCGTCGTGGTGCGCGTGAAATCGAAGACGACCGGCGAGTTTGCCCCCGTCACCCTCAAATGCAAGGGCGAGCTCGGCGGCTGGCAGGCCGTCGGCGACTACGAGTTCACCCGCGTGGACCTCGTGAAGGGCGATTTCCAGGGCGTCGACGGCTGCACGAACGGCCCTCAGGAGATGTCGAGCACGCAGCCCTTCGGCGCCACCGTGTGGGGCTGGGGCACGACGCAGCAGACGCTCCGCGTCTCGTACGCCTATCCGGCCGGCGCCGGATTCTTGCCGATCAACGAGATCGTCGTTCCGCCGACGCCGAAGTGAGCGTCCCATGACGGGTGGCCGTGACGCGCAAGGGTGCGCGTCGGCCACCCGGTCTGGCCGGGACAGTGGTACAGAGGACACGCGTGATGGTTCGACGAACTTCGGGACCCGCGAGGTGGGCAAAGCGGGCGGCCAAGACTCTCCTGCCCGGGGCTACGCTCGCTTCGACCTTGCTCCTGCCCGCGTATGCGCGCGCGCAGGACAAGACGTTTTACCTCGACAGGCTGCAGATCGGCGGCGCGCCCGCGGACGGGCTCGGCGTCTGGCGCCCCGAGATCGGCCAGACGCGCCTCTACGGTCAGTTCGGCCTCGGCTTCTCGCTGAACCCGCTGCGCGTCGACAACCACGTCGACAACCTCGACAAGGCCGATCGCCTGCAAGGCCCGCCCGTCGCCAGCCAGCTCACGGGTTACCTCACGGCGGGCGCGGAGATCCTCGAGCGCGGCGCGGTCCAGGTCTCCCTCCCGCTCGCGCTCTACCAGGGCGGCAACCCCACCGGGAACGCGGCCGTCGGGCTCGACCAGAACGTCAACATGCAGGCCTTCGCGCCGATGGATCTCCGGCTCGACGGTCGCTTCCTCGTGTTCCGCACCGAGGATCGATCCTTCAAGCTCGGCGTCCGCGGCTCGGTCTTCCTGCCGACCGGCGACGAGTTCTCGTTCGCGGGTGACAAGGAGACGTGGGCCAACATCGGCATCGCCACCGAGTACGACGCGAAGAAGTTCGTCGTGGCGCTGAACGCGGGCTTCTCCATCCGGCCCACGGCGAAGCTGCACGAGCTCACGGTCGGCCGCGAGCTCACCTACGGCCTCGGCGGCTACGTGCCCCTCATGCAGGATCGCCTCCGGATCGGGGCCGAAATCTTCGGCTCCGTCGGCATGCTCCCCGAGACGCTCGGCGAGCTCGACGCTGCGCCGCTCGAGTGGTCGGTCTCGGGTCGGATGTCGCTCGACGCGAAAAAAGTCTCGTGGGCGGGCCTCTCGGTCGGCTCGCGCCTGACGGGCGGATACGCGCCCGATCTGCGCATCGTGGCCGTCGTCGGCGGCGCCTTCGGGCTCAAGGACACCGAGGTCGGCGCGGGCGCAGCGCGTTACCAGTTCCGCGACGACGTCGACACGGACAAGGACGGCTTCCCCGACCTCGTCGACATGTGCCCCGTCGACAAGGAAGACAAGGCCCCGCCGAACCCGGACGACGGCTGCCCGACGATGGCCGATCGGGACCGCGACGGCATCCCCGACAACGTCGACAAGTGCCCCGACGTCCCCGAGGACAAGGACGGCATCGACGATCGCGACGGCTGCCCCGAGGACGACGCCGATCAGGACACCGTCCCCGACGCCGAGGACAAGTGCCCGAAGGAGCCGGGCATGCGCGGCGACGATCCCGAGAAGGAAGGTTGTCCGCAGTTCGTCCGACGCATCACGGGATCGAGCGAGATTCAGATCACGAAGCAGGTCGAGTTCGAGTTCGACAGCAACGTGATCCTGCCGAAGAGCTACCCGATCCTCGACGAGGTCGTGCGCCTGCTCAGGGCGAACCCCGAGATCAAGCTCGTCAGCGTCGAGGGCCACACCGACGACGTCGGCAAACCCGAGTACAACGACAAGCTCTCGGCGGCCCGCGCCGCGGCCGTGCGTGATTACCTGATCAACAAGGGTGGCATCGCGGCGAATCGCCTCGAGTCGAAGGGCTTCGGCGCGCGCAAGCCGATCGCGCCCAACACGACACCCGAGGGGCAGGCGCGCAACCGCCGCGTCGAGTTCCACATCGTCACGCAGGCGATCGAGGGTCGGTGATCGTCTCCGGGGGCGGGCGCGGAAGGCCCCTGGGGCGCGCGCTCGCCCTCGGGGTCGTCCTCGCCGCCGCGGGGCAGGGGAGCACGCAGGACATCCCCGCCGCAGAGGCCGACGATCGGATCGTGCTCGGCGTCGATCGCGACGACGACGACGTCGATGGTCGGCCCGACGCGGAGCAAGACGTCGTCGCGCCGTCGACGGACCTCTTCGATCTCGTGATCCCCAAAGGCAAGGATCGAACGATCGAGGTCCGCGGCGACGTGGCGCGCCTGCTCGTGGACGGGCGCCCGTTCGCGGGGACGGTCGTGCCCGCGGGCGCGAAGCGCGCCGCGCTGCAGGCGGTGCGGCCGGGGCGAGGTGAGGTGAAGGCGTTCGGACGAACGCGTACGATCACGGCGATCGACGTGCGGCCGGTCGACGGGCAGGGAAGACTCGTGGATCCGGCGCGCTCGCACGCCTCGCTCGAGCGTACGCCGCCGGAGCGTCTGCCCGTCGATCCGTATGCGAACAGCAGCAACCCCGACGCGCTGCGGTTCGTCGTGGTGGCCCTGCCCGACGATCTGCCGCCCGTCGTGCGCGTGACGGGCCGCGCGCCGTCGGGCGCGCTCGTCGATCGGCTGGAGCCCGTGATCCTCGGCTCGGTCCCTTGCCCGGATGGCGTGAGCGCGCCCCTCGCGTGTGGCTCGACCGCGCCGATCCGCGTGGTGCCGGACGAGATCGATCGGAACCACCCCACGGTGCGAGATCGATCGGTGCGCGCGGAGCTCGGCGGCGCCGTGGAGATCGCGCTGCTCAGCGAGGCGCGCAAGCTCGGAGGCTTGCGCGTCGCGGGCCCACGCGCCTCGCCGCTCGGGCCGCTCGTGCGGTATCGAGGCGCCTTGCGGGTCTTTCTGGTGCGCCCGCGGCCGGGCGGGCCGCCGCCCGTGGGCGGGGACGACGCGGGCGCGATCGCGCGGGCGCGCGCGGACGTCGCGCAGGCGAGCGCGCTCTGGGGCGCGTGTGGGGTGAGCTTCGGGCCACCCGCGGAGACGACGATCACGATCGTGGATCCGCCGCGCCCGCACCTCGTGGCGCTCGGCTGTGATCACGGCTTGCCCGCGGCGGGCGGCGGCAAGCTACGCGTGCGCGTGGACGGGCGCGAGATCGTGGTGACGATCGAAAAAGGCACGACCCCCGCGGGCGCGGCGCGGGTGCTCTCGGCGGCGATCACCTCGGCGGGTTTTTCGGCGCGGGTCTCGGACAACGCGTCGATCGCGGCGGGCGCGCGTGGCAGCTCGGACGTGCTCGTGCGGCGCAAGAGCGGCGAGCTCGCGCTCGTGGAGCCGCCCGCGTCGGGGCCGCTGAGCTCCGACGCGCTTCTCACGGCGTGTATCGGGCGCGTCGAGCTCGAGGACGGGCTCTCGCACTTCAACGACATCGACGCGATCGCGGGGACCGTGGAGGAGCGCGCGCTCATCAAGGCCTTCGATGACGGGGATCCATCGACCATCGAGGTGTTCGTGATCCCGAGCTTCGCCGGCAGCGGCCGGATCGGCGAGAGCTTCATCGGCGCCGACGGCGGCGCGGTGCGCAACGTGCTCATCACGGATCGCGCCGCGCTCCGGGCCGACCGCGCGAGCTTCGCCCTCGCGCACGAGCTCGGGCACGTGCTGCTCGACGATCCAGGCCACCCCGACGACTTCGGCCGCGACACGCCCACGCGGCTCATGGACGCCGACGCCGCCAACGGCACGGCGTTCGGGCCGCGGCGCCTGCTCGTCGACGAGTGCGCGCGCGCGCTCCGTCAGAGCGGGCCCGCCGCGGCCGTGCCCCTGCTGCGCCCGTGGCCGCTCGCTCCGCTCGGCAAAGAGCGCTGAGCCTCCCGACCTGCCGGTCGCGCGCACTTCCGCGGGTCAACGCGCGCGGAGCCGTGCTAGACGATGTGCCTCGCATGTCGGTCAGCCAGTCGAGGGCCCTCGCCGGGGGGATCGCGCTTTACCTCGCCGCGTTCGTGGTGCTCTCGATCGCGCTCGTGCGGCTGTTTTCCGCCTCGCTCGGGGCGCACTTCGAGCTCGTGTGGCTCGCGCTCCTGCCGCTCGGGCTCGGCCTCGGTGCGCTGCTCGGCGCGGGGGTGCGGGGCATCGGCAAGGCGCCACGCAGCATCGCGCCGGTCGCGCATCTGGCCGCGCTCTCCGCGGGCGCGGTGGCCGTCTCGGTCGTGGTCGGCGTGCGCGCGCGTTCGGTCGACACCTTCGATCGCGCGGCGCTCGGTCAGCTCGCGATCTACCTCGGCACCTCGCTCCTGCCTTTTTTGCTCGGCGGCGTGACGATCACGGGTGTCCTCGGCGTGGCGCGGCGGCGCGTGGCCGACGTGGGGAAGAGCGGCCTGCTCGGCGCGGCTTGCGGCGTCGTCGTGGCGGCGTTCGTCCTGCGCTTCGGGCCTGCGCGGGTGGGGCTCGGCGCGGCGATCGCGGTGAGCCTCGCGGCGGCGCTCTTCGCGATCGCCGGGCGGCACGAGCTCGGCGAGGCCGGGGGCGCGGGTTCACCTTCGGAGGCCGAGCCTCCGCGGGTGCACCTCGGGATCATCGCGACGTTCGTGCTCGGCTGCTCCGTGCTCCTCGCCGGGGAGATCGGCGCGCCGTACCTCAAGCTCGCGGCCATCCGGTGGATCCAGATCGAGCGGGTCGCCTTCCAGCGCTGGACGAACCGCGGCCTGCTCACCGTGGACAAACCCTCGGCCGGCGCGGCCTGGTTGCGCACGGACGGCACGTTCGGCACGCCGATCTACGAGGCGAAGCAGTTGCCGCCGGCCTCGCCGGGCGAGCTCGGGTACGTCCTCCACAAGGACCAGGGGCCCGCGCTCGTCGTGGGGTCGGCGGGCGGGCGCGAGCTCCGGGTCGCGCTGCGGCAGAACGTGAAGGAGATCCACGCGGTCGAGGCGGAGCCGACCGTCGTGCACGAGGTGATGCGCAGCCAGTCGTACGCCTTCAGCGGCGAGCTCTACGACAAACCCGAGATCCGGCTCGTGGTCGAGGGGCCCCGCAGCTTCATCCGCCGCCCGCCTTCGCCGTATCGCCACGTGGTCGTCGCGTACGTCGACTCCCTCGCGCCTACGCCGACGGGCGCCGTGGCCGCCACGCCGAGCCCGCTCTTCACGACGCAGGCGGTGCGCGAGATGCTCCTCACGGTCGTGCCCGAGGGCACGGTGACGCTCACGCGGCCCGAGGCGGATGCGGATCGGCTCGTCGCGCTCGCGACCCGCGCGCTCCGCGAGACGGGCGCCGAGGCGCCGGCGAAGCACCTCTTCGGCTGCACGAAGGACAAGATCTCGACCCTGCTCGTCAAGCGCACGCCCCTCCGCGCCGAGGAGATCACGAACCTCCGCTCGTACTGCCGAAGGCACAGGTTCGCCGAGCTCCTCATGGCGGAGGCGCCCAAAAACAACGTCCGCCGGTTGCTCGTCGAGGGCGCCGATCCGGCCGAGCTCACGGCCGAGCAGGGCGCGGATCTGACGCCGACGACGGACGATCGTCCCTTCTGGTTCTCCACGGTCGCGCCGGGCCACCTGAAGAAGACGCTGCTCGACGTGCGCGCGCTGAAGGAGAAGCACCGCGGGCTCTTGACGATCGCGGCCGGCCTCGTGGTGACGGCGCTCGCGGCGTTCGTCGCGCTCCTCGGCGCGCTCCTCGTGTCGCGGCGGGCGCTCGAGGGGGCGACGCGCGGGTCGGTCCTGCGCGCCGCGCTCGCGCTTGGCTTCTCGGCGGCGGGCGTCTCGCTCCTCGGCGCCGCGCTCGCGCCGCGGCTCGCCCTGGTCGTCGGCAGGACGGATCTCGTGGCCCTCGTGCTGCCGCTCGTCTTGTTGCTCGCGCTCGGCGTGGGCTTCGGGGTCGGGCATCGCCCGCGCGACGTGGGCGCGCGTGGCGCCGCGCAGCGCTGGTCGCTCGCCCTCGTCTTCGTCCTCGCGCCCCTCGTGATGGGGCTCGAGCCGGCGCTCGGCGCGGCCCTCGGGCTCACGTTGCCTGCGCGGCTCGGCGTCGCCGCGGTGATCCTCGGCGCCGTCGGCGTGGGCCTCGGCGCGCTCCTCGCGCTCGGCGTGCGGATCGCGTCGTCCCTCGCGGATCGCGCGCTCCCGCTGGCGATGGCCGTCGCGGGCTCGTTCGCCGCGTTCGCGCTCTTCGGAGGCGCCCTGCTCGCGCTCCAGATCGGCTACAGCGCCGCCGTGCTCTGCGGAGGAATCTCCGTTCTCCTCGCGGCTGCGTTCGTCCCTGCGGCGAGGCATCCGACCCGGCTCGCGGAGCCTCGCCCGGAGCCCCTGCCGTTCGACCGCGTCACGCCGATCAGCGAACGCCCGACCGTGCCGGAGATCGAGCTGTCGTACGAAGAGCTTCCGGTCTACGCTCAGGGGCTCCGCTCGGACGAGCCGAGCTCCGCCCCCGAACCCCCGCCGGACACATCCGCCCATTCTGGTTGAGCTTTTGTCTGCCCCAAAACCGACATCCCCACAGTCGATTGCTCCTCGGACGTGGGGACTTTCGGCGCGCGCGGGGTAGGATCGGGCAGGAGAGCAGGCGGCGGCTCGGGGGGGACGCTGCTGCTCTCGCGAGCGAGGGGCGCGTCCACACGTGCCTCTCGCTCGTTTTCCGTTTGTCGGGACACCCTCGTCCTGGGACCCCCGAGGAGCCAGCTTTGCCGAAAGCGACACGTCCTGGTTGCAGTTCAACGCGGCAGGATCTTGGCGCAGAGGCGCGCGAAGGCCGTCCGACGCGCATGCCGCGACGCGACAAATAACGCCCCGGATGGCCGAAAGGAATTCCTCCGCTATCCTGGACCTCATCCTCATGTCCAGCGTGATACCCAGAGGCGGGCGAGACACACTCCGGCAGTCGCTCGTCGAGCTTCTCCCCGTCGCCGACGCCCTCGACGCGTGTGATCTCCGGGATGCGGCCGAGGCGTGTATCGTGCTCCTCGATGCCCCGATGCGGGTCGATCAGAAGAGCCTCGCGCCCTTGCTCAAGCTCACCCACGAGCGCGCGGCCGAGGTCTTTCGCCGAGGCGCCCGGGACGCCGACGGCCCCCTGCGCGCACGCCTCGAGGCCTGCCGAGCACGCGCCGAGGCCCAGGCCAAGCAAATGCAGCAGTTCCTGCCGACTTTGTTTTCGTGATTTTCTGCCCGCCGCCTCTCCTCGCTTCGAGGCGCGGCGCGATTTTTTTTGGCGAAATCACTATTTTACGCGAAATAATCAACGACAGCAGTATTTGACGGGTCCCTCGAGCAGGACCGAGCCGCTCGGCGCGCCGCCGCTCGCCTGGCAGGCGCCCGTGACGACGCTGGTCGAAATGGCGCGCACCGAAAAGGTGTTCAGATCGGAGAGCATCGTGAGGTCGAAGCAGGCGTCCCCCGTGATGTCGATCGGCGGGTCCACGACCGACCCGGGCTCCGCGTCCTCCTTGCAGCCCTGCAGATCGAAGGCCCGGTAGACGCCACCCTCGCAAGCGGCGCCCTGGAGCTGGCAGGTGCAAGCCTCGCAGGCCCGCGCGTCCTGCCCGCTCGAATACGCGTCCATCGTATCGGCGGTCCATCCGCTCGGGCAGGCGTCGTCGCCGCTCTTCCGGATGCAGAGCTTCGCTCCGTCTTCGAGCGGCGGCGCGCAGGACGAGCCCTCCTCGCACCCGGCCTCGCGCAGCTCGCAGGCCGAGAGCATCTCCTGGAACGGCTTCGCGTCCGCGAGCCCCCCGCCGCTCGGCGGCGCGCACGTGCCGTTCGATTGCATGTTGCCCGGCGCGATGATCCGGCAGCTCGCGGTCGACGGGCTCCCCAGGAAGCCGAAGGGATTGCCGCATTGCCCCACGTCGTCGATCGTCGCGTTGACGGCTTCGCCGGAGCAGCTCTTGGACGCCCAGCAACGGAGCCTCGGCGTGCCGCAGGCGCCGCCCTCGACGCCGCCGCACGCGCACGGCGTACACGCCGCCGGCGTGGGGGTCATGTAATGGGCGGAGGCCTCGAGGCCGAGGGGGCATGAAGGCCCCGACGCGCCGTCCCAGGCAGAGCGCCACACCCAGAAGGGCCCTTCCCAGCCGGGAGGTGCGCCCGAGACGCAGGTGCTCGTGGCGCAATCGGGGTCGGCGCAATCGGCGAGGCCGTCTTCGTCGTCGTCGAGCCCGTCGCCGCAGACTTCGTCCCCGGACGAAAGGACGAGCTCGGGCTCGAGGCTGCCAATGATCTGGCAGCCGCCCACGAGCGCGACGAGCCCCGCGAATGGGAAGGTCCACTTACGGCCGTTCATGTCTCTCCTCGGTTGAGGGATCACCCTACCCGATCTCGCGACGAGTGCGTTGCCAGAGCGAGTTCCTTCGGCCTACAATCGATCCGGGGCGCCTTTATTCGAAGGGCTCCCTCCGTGGGCGGTGGGCGGCGTGCAGCGCCTCGCCGTGATGCGGGAGATGCACTCCTTGGATGGTTGCTTGGGAGCACGAGCATGAAGAAGGCAAACGAGCTGGATCGTCCGCGTAGACCTCGGCAGATTCCCGCGGCGGCGCCGCTGTCCGCAGCGGCGAGCCCGGCCTCGCTCGCGCTGCGCCGCCGCTCCTTCATGATGGGGCTCCTCGGCGGCATCGGGGCGCTCACGGCGGTCGGGTGCACGCCGGATCTGCCGGAGCAGCCGCCGACGCCGCGGTCTTGCAACGTCGGGATCGACGACATTTGCGAGGGGGAGGACGTCATCACCTACGTCACCCGCGTCAAGGGCCAGTACGACCACGAGTTCTACAAGGCCGTGATCGGCTTCGCGAACGAATACAAGGAGGGCGACGAGGCCCTCGGCGTCGCGGCCAAGGACGAAACGACGCGGCAGAACGCGCGCACGCTGCTCGGCAACACGAAGATCGGCGATCTCGCGGAGCGCCCGATGCTCGAGGACGCCGTCTACGACCTCGTCATGAAGACGACGGACGCGGCCGCGCTCGAGTCCGTGCGCGGCTGGAAGATGTCGGAGCTCAAGGCATTCTTGCTCGAAAAGACCGAGGCCGAGATCAAGGCCGTCATGGTCGGCCTCCCGAGCGACATCATCGGCATGGTCGTGAAGCTCATGAACAACGACGAGCTCACGAAGGTGGGACAGACCGTGTTCAACCCCCTGCCGGGCTCGAACATCGGCGCGAAGGGCTACATGGGCGCGCGTATCCAGCCGAACTCGCCCACGGACGACCCGACCGACATCCTCTGGCAGGTCATGAACGGCTTCGCCTTCGCGGTCGGCGACGTCGTGCTCGGCAACAACCCGGTCTCGAGCGAGGTCGCGAGCGTACACAAGATCGAGGAGGTGCTGAAGGACATCCTCGTGACGTTCAAGCTCGAGGACACGCTGCCGCACTGCTGCCTCGCGCACATCGACGTGCAGGCCGAGGTCGAGAAGCAGTTCCCGGGCTCGACGGCGCTCTGGTTCCAGAGCCTCGGCAGCACCGTGGACGCGAACGCGACGTTCGACGTCACGGTGGAGAAGATGCTGAACCACGCGGCCGCGCGGCCCGGCAAGTATGGCCTCTATTTCGAGACGGGGCAGGGCGCGGACGCGACGAACGGCCACGGCGCGGGCTTCGACATGGTCGTGCACGAGGCGCGCAAGTACGGCTTCGCGCGGGCCCTCACGCACAAGGTCGCCGAGGCGCAGAAGGCCGCGGGCAACACCGAGGCGCCGTGGGTGCACCTGAACGACGTGGCGGGCTTCATCGGCCCCGAGGTCTTCCGCACGAAGGAGCAGCTCGTCCGCTGCTGCCTGGAGGACATCGTGATGGGCAAGCTGCACGGCCTGCCGATCGGCCTCGATATCTGCTCGACGTTGCACATGTCGGTCGGCCTCGACGATCTCGACTGGTGCATCGACCAGATCATGCCGGCCAACCCGGCTTACCTCATGGCCCTGCCCACGAAGAACGACCCGATGCTGTCGTACCTGACGACCGCGTTCCAGGACCACGTCCGGATCCGCGACAAGTTCGGCTACAAGGTCGAGGACAAGATGTGGGCGTTTTTCCAGGAGCTCGGCGTCATCGACGCGCAGGGGCAGCCCACGCAGTACTTCGGCAACGTGAAGTACGTCTACGCCAAGTACATGAAGGCGAAGAACCCGGCGGATCCGCGCACGATCGAGCAGATCATGGCGGCGTCGGAGACGCAGACCGAGCTCGACGCCGTGAAGAAGCGCGGCGTGTTCATCGCCGAGGGCCGCGGGGCGAAGCCGTGGGACCTGAACCCCGACCTCGACCAGTACATCCGCGACCTCGTCGACGACGGCAAGAAGAGCATCATCGCCGAGCTCGATCCGGCGTTCGTCGCGACGATCCCGAGCGCGGTGAAGGTCTGGACGGGATCGAAGGACCGCGACGATTACATCCTGCACCCGCCGACGGGCGAGCAGATCAAGGCCGACGCGATCCCCGAGCTCGAGAAGCTCCGGGACGCGCACGCGGGCCAGTATGACGTGCAGATCATGATCTCGGAGGGCCTGAACGCCTATTCGATCTCGGATGCGGGGCACGTGGACGTGTTCCTCCCGGCGCTCCGCACGGCGCTCGAGAATGCGGGCTACAAGGTCGCGCCCGAGAACATCGTGTGCACCTCGGGCCGCGTGCGCGCGGGGTATCACGTCGGCGAGGTCCTTTACGGAAAGCTCGCCGACGCGCAGAGCCGGCGCGCCATCGTGCACATCATCGGCGAGCGGCCCGGCAGCGAGCACCGCGCGTTCTCGGTGTACATGACGATACCGACGGTCGCGTACTGGGCCCAGGCGGGCAAGGTCGATCACGACGTGACGAGCGTCGTCGCCGGCCTCGCCGACACGACGTACGTCCTCGGGATGGCGAGCGCGTCCGCGAATCAGGTCGTGACGCAGCTCGACAACCTCAAGGCGAAGCCGCTCCCCTGAGCGCTCACTCCGGCAGCGCGATCGCCCGCAGCTCCGTGCCCGCCGCGTACGAATAACTCACGTACGAATCGAACCCGCCCACCGTCACGACGACCGGCACGCCGGCGACGACCCGGTGGACGCCGTCATTCTGTTTGCCCGGAAAGACGTACACGAAATTCCCGAGCGAATCGATGAACGGGAAGCTGAGCTGGCATCGATACGCGATCCACGCCGGCGGGCCCCCGCGCTCCTCGTCCGTGAGGCCGTCGGCCGCGGTGACCTCGCAGAGATCGGGGCCGAGGAGCTGCTCGTCGAGCAGCACACCCTGGCCCGCGGGCGCGACGATCGAGGCGTAATCGAATGCGTATTTGTCGGGCGTGAGGAAGACGTAATCGGGCCGGGCCTGCTCGATCGGCGGGACGATGAGCAGGCTCGGATCCCCGCCCGGCAGGCCGCGCCGCACGCCGGCCGCGTCCTGGCTGCCCATGACCTGGGCCACGATGATGGGCTCCGTGCTCTCGGCCATGAAATCGCGGTACGCCGTGACCTCGGCCGAGTCGCCGAGCCACCCGAGGTGGATCTCGTCGTAGGGCGGCGGCAGCGTCGTGGTGATCGTCGCGCCGGCCTTCGAGGCCGCGACGAACCGCACATAATCGGGCTCGGGGACCTCCTCGATGAGCGCGCCCGCCTGCCTGACCATCCGCGTCCGGCTCGGCGTGTGGGCGACGGCGAACGATTTGCCCGCCGTGCGGACCGGATCGAGCTGGTCCTCCAGGTGATCGGCGCAGCAGCGGCGATACGCGAGGGTCGGGAAATGGGGCGCGTCCGAGGCCTCGCCGCCCGTGAAGACCGCGATGGGCCCGTTCGACTCGATGGTGGTGCCCGTGAAGTCGGCGTTGAAATCGCCCGTCTCCAGGTTCAGCACGTCGAAGGCGTCGAGGCGCGCCTCGATGACGCCGTTCGCGGGCGTCTCGGCCACGGGCCCGCCCCCCACGACCTTCGCCTTCGTCTTGACGCGAACGGTGGTCTCCGGCTGCGTGCCCACGACCGTGAGGAACGAGCGGAGGTGGATCGGGTCATTCGGGTTGAAGTTCGTGTCCGGATCGTCGGTCGTGGCGATCGTCTGCGGCCAGCCGACCACGACGTACGACGTGATGAGGCTGTCCTCGACGCCGAACGAGAGCGCCTCGGTCGGCTTGAGCAGCGACGCGTCGTTCGAGAAGACGTTCACGTTCTCGAGCGGGTTGAACTGATACGCGACGACCGGGAAATCCGAGCGGATGCGGTACGCGTGCCGCGTGAGCGCCGTGTGCGAGCCGGTGTCGTATTCGCCCTCGGGGCTGCCGTCGACCTCACGCGGGCCGAGCTTGAACACCTGGAGGTTCAACGGCGCGATGACCGCGGTCGCGATGTCGTACGGCGCAGGCGCGGAGCCCGGCAGGCCGTCGTCCTGCGCGATTCGCACGGAGACGGGGACGTCCGGGTGCGGGTTCGAAACGACGACGGCGAACTGCTGCGCGGCCGCGTTGCTCGTCGCGTCGATCCTCGCGTTGTCGAGGTCGACGGCCCAGTATTCGCAGCCGACGTTGCTCTTCTCGACGATCGCGCGCCCGCAGAGGTCCACGCAGCTCCCGCGGCGGCAAGCGATGCCCTTCGACATGTCGCACGTGGCGACGAAGTTCTCGACGGTGCCGTCTTCGTTGCAGCTATAGGCGTCCTGTCCCTTGCAGCTCCCGGTCTTCGGGACGCACGGCGTGCAGCGGAGCAAGGTCGGCGCGCAGACGAGGCCCTCGGCCGCGCAGTCCTCGACGAGGGTCCACGCGGGGCCGTCGGCCGTGTCGGTGCAGCGCTCGAGCGCGGTCGTGCATCGCTCGAGGCCGACCTCGCACACGGGCGGCGGCGGAGGCGTGGGCTCGACCTCGACGAGCTCCCAGCGGGTCGATTTGTCGAAGCAACTGGCGAGCAGGGCCGCCGCGAGGAACACGAGGGCGCCGCGGCCGAGGCGCTTCGGGCCCCTTCTTCGCTCGTTCATGCGTGTCTCCGTTCAGAGGAACGCGTTGAAATAATCGAGGGCGTAGGCGCTCATCCCGCTCGGCCGGATGTCCCGGTAGCGGAGCGCGCCGTAATCGAACTTGTCCACCCGCGCGCCGTACACGCCGATCGTGATGGGTCCGCTCGGCAGCCCGCCTTCGGGGAAGGGGAAGACCGAGAGATCGGGCACCTCGACGGCGTGGGAGCCCTTGGGCACGACCACGGTCCAGCGGATGAGGCCGCCGCCGCTCGTGACGTCGTAGACCGAAAGATCGATCGCCGAGCCGCCGGCGCCGAACGTGGTGGCGAGGTGACGGCCGTCCCAGGCCGCGCCGCTCGCCGGCGTGGTCAGCGTCGGTACGCCGACGAAGCCGTCCACGGCGAGGCCCTCGGCGGTGCTCGTGGAGAGCAGCCGGCCGACGACGGACATCGGCGCCGAGGCCTGCGGACCGGTGACCGCGCGGGCCGTGGAGACGTACGTCGCGCCGAGCAGCGAGCCATCGAGCGCGGGCAGGCCAACGAACGGGATGGGCCCGGCGAGCGGCAAGAGCGGCGTCTTCACGCCGGCGGGCAGGAGCGCGTAGCCGTCGTTGCCGAGCATGACGGAGACCGTGGCGCGCACGCGGTCCGGCCCTTTGGGCCCCGGCGCGGGCGGCGTGACGTCCATCGTGAGGGCTTGATCGAGCGTCCGATCCATCACGAGGTAGACCTGCTCGGTGAACTGGCCCGGCAGCACGCTCACGCCTTGCACCATGCCCATCGCGTACGCGGTGAACTTTACCGGCGGCGTGGTGGTCTCGACGCCGGCGAGCGCGTAGAGGGCGCGGTTGCCGGCGCTGCTGCCGAGCTGGAACTGGTAGCCGATCTCCCCGGGCGTGTCGGGCAGGATCGCGGTCGAGGGGTGCGGGAGCTGGAAGGTACCGGTCGGATCCTGCGACGCGTGGAAGACGTACGCGACCTGCCGTTCGCCCGGCGCCGGCGCGGGCACGTTGATCCAGGGGGACTTCTTGAACTCGACGTTGCCCTGCCAGACGAGCTCGCCGCGGATGCCGCCGCCCGCGCCGGGTTTGCCGCCGACGGGCGGAGGATCGCCGTCGGCCGCGCACGCGGGGCTGAGGACGGGGTCGAGGTAGACGGTGGCGGTGTCGACGGGGACGTCGACGAAGGTGATCGGGCTATGGCACTTGGCCGCGATGGTCACGGTGCGCGGGCCGTCGAGCGAAGGATCGTCGAAGAGCGTCACGCCCGTCGCGTCGACCTGCTTCACGAGCGCCGACGGCAGAGCGTTGCCCACGATCACGTGCGCGCCGGCGATCGGATCGCCGGTGAAGTTGTTGTAGACGAGCACCTTGAGCTTGCCTGCGAGCGGCGCGCCGGAGAGGCCTCCCTTGAAGCCGTTCGTGCTGTCCTCGTAGGTGTACGCGTCGAGCACGACGATCGGCTGACCGTCGCCCGCGTCGACCGAGACGGGCTTCGCGCCGGGCGTGCCCTTGGGGACCGTGCACGTGATCGAGGTCGGCCCGTTGATGGTCTGCGTCGTGCAGGGTTTGCCGCCGATCCTGGCGATCGCGGAGGACGTCCAGCTCGTGCCGTCGCCGATGATCTCGATGACCGTGCCTCCGGCGACGGGCCCGCTCGAGGGGGCCGCGTAGAGCGCGTCGTAGGCGTATCCGCCGGGGAGCGAGCGGCGCGTGGATTCATCGTCGCCCTTCTGCACGGTGAGCGTGACCGCGCCGGCCGTGCCCTTCGGCGCGGTGATCTGCAGGCGCGTCGGATCGATCGGCACCATCGTCGACGCGTCGGCCTCGATCTCGCCGAACCAGACGCGCGTCGCGGCGGCGAAGCCGTTGCCGCGGATGAGCACGCGCTGGCCGCCGGTGAAAGGTCCGTGCGTGGGATCGGCGCCGACCACGGCGTAGGGATCCAGGGCCGCGATGTCGGGCGCGGCGTCGATGGGCGGCAAGGTGCCGCCGTCGAAGTTGATGAGCGGCTCTTCCCCGTCGTCGCCGTCGGTTTGTCGGCGGATGCCCTCGGGCGCGCCGGCGATGCAGGCGGAGGCCGTCAGCGCGAACAGCAAAAAGCCGCGCAGGGCGAGCTTCGTCGGGCTGGCTTCTCGATCACGCACACGCCGAGTGTACGCGATGCAGGAGGGTACGGGCGAGCAGGCTCGCGCTCAGGTTTCCTTGGGGGTGAGCCCGAGGTTCGCTTGCTTCTCGGCGAGCGCCTTCACGTCCGGCTCGATGGCCTCGAAGGGCTCGTTGAACCGGATGGCGACGGCGTAAGGCCAGATGTCCGAGACCTCGACGCTGCGCCGCTCGTCCCGAACGACGCGCCCCTTCACCTCCTGAGCCTGGTTCGGATCCCCCGTGAGGTAGAGCGAGAGCGTGACCTCGTCGCCGATCTTCACGCGCGCGCGGGTGAGCAAGAGGGCGCCCGACACGCTGAGGTCGCGGATCACGGCGGTGCGCTTGTTGCCGTTGCCCGTGTCGACGTGGGCGGGGAAGACGGCCGAGTGTCGCAGCGCAGTTCGGCGATCGGACGCGGGGCCCGACAGGGGGCCCTCGGAGAGCGGTCCTTCTTCTTCACGATCTTGGTTGCTCATGGGCGTACCTCGGCGCGCTCCTTGGGCGGTCATCTTCCCGCGGGAGCGCCGCTCGTGACAAGGCCCGACCGCCCGAGGCGAACGCCCGCTAGCTCCGCGCGACCTCTTCGCGATCGCCCCTACCAGCGAGCCGCGCGACCGTGTCGAGCAACGTACCGAGGTCGAACGGCTTCTTGAGGAACGCCGCGCAGCCGAGCTCCTGCGAGAGCCTCCGCCCCTCGGCCGCGCTCATCATGACGACCGGGATCCCGCCGAGCGACGCGTCCTCGCGCATCAGCCGCAGCATCTCGGCCCCGTCCACGACCGGCATCATCCGGTCGAGCAGCACCAGATCCGGCCGCGATTCGGCGAGCCGCGTGAGCCCTTCGCGCCCGTTCGAGGCCGTGATCACGCGGTAGCCCTCCGCGGTCAGGAGGTCGCTCAGCACGTCGACGATATCGAGTTCGTCGTCCACGACGAGGATCGTCTTCACGCGCTCCCCCGGAGGCGACTGCGCACGCCTGGCTGCTCCACCTCGATGCCCTTGCTCGAGATGCGGAGCCTCCGCAGCGAGGGATCGTGCTTGCCCCCCGCGACCTTTCGTGTCGCGACGTACCGGCGCAGCCTTCGACCCCTCTCTTCTTCCTCGAGGACGATCACATTGTCGACGAACGCGGGCTGCGACACCACGCTCGTGGTCCTCGCGTGCTCCCACGTGGAGACGGTCTCCGTGAGGATCGTCGTCGCGCCGCGCCTCGCGAGCGCGGCCCAGAGCGCCGCGTGGAAGCGATCGAGGCGCTCGACGTCCGTCGTCATGTTGCGGAAGCCGCGGAGCTCGTCGATGAACACGCGCTTCTGCCCCTCCTCGCTGACCTCCTCGAGCAGGCGCCACGCGACCGCGTCCGCCGTACCCTCGGTAGGCGGATACCATAGCATCGTCAGCTCCGTGCGATCGAGCGCGCCCTGGGCGTCGAGCCCGATGCCGCTTGCGGCCTGGACGATACGCTCGGGCCCCTCCCCGAAGCCGAGGTAGATCCCGCGCTCGCCTCGCCGCACGCCCTCGAGGAGGAAGCTCATCCCGAGCAGCGTCTTGCCCGTCCCGGGGCCCCCCAGGATCACCGTGGACGATCCTCCGAGCACGCCGCCGCCGAGCATGGCGTCGAGCCCCTGCACGCCGAAGCCGAGCCGCCGCTTCGGGGCCGCCGGGGCCGGCTGCGGGAAGGGCCACGCCTCGAGCCGCGGGTAGACGTGGATGCCCTTCTCGTCGATGTCGATCGCGTGCGCGCCGAGCGCGTACTTGGTGGCCCGCATCTTCTCGACCACGAGCTCGCGCACCGAGCGCGCGCCGACGCGGCGTTTGTCGAGCGTGAGGAGCCCGTCCACCGTCGCCTGCTCGGGCCGAGGCGCGTCCGACGCGCTCCGCGTGGCGAGCAGGAGCATCGTGCAGCCGGTCAAGCTCGCCGAGGTCGAGAGCGTCAGCAAGAACCGCTTGAACACGCTCGTCGTCGGGGCGAACTCCTCCGCCGTGCCGAGCCCGTCGAGCACCAGGAACATCGCGCCGTGCTCGCGGATCGTGCGGCCGAGCAGCTCGAGCAGGCCGTCGAGCCCGCTCTGCTCGAGCACGCCGTAGCCGCTCATGTAGACGATCCGGTGCGGCACGAAGCTCGGGTCGAAGAACTCGAAGCCCCCGAGGTGCGCGAGCATGCGGGCGTGCGCCTCGGCGAGCAGCGTTACGTACACGGCCGTCTGGCCCGTCGCTGCGCGGCGGAAGGTGATCTGGTTGGCGAGGATCGTCTTGCCGCTGCCAGGAGGGCCGACGACGAGGTGGACGCTGCCGGCCAGGAAACCTCCGCCGAGGACGGTGTCGAGACCTGCGATCCCCGTGGGGATCCGGTCGAGGTTGGGTCGCTCGGCGTCATCCTGTTTCATGGCGTGCCCCTCGGATGCCGGAGGTCCGTCCGCCGTCGCGGTTTTCCCGGCGCTGCGAGCGAGTGCGTCGCCTCACTGCGACGGACCGAACGAAAGGCCCGCTCCTTCCGTTGACAAGCCCCGGATCGCGGGGCAGGATGCGCGCCCCGTTTGCCCCTGCTTTTGGCGAGGCAAACGGAATCCACACGCTCCCCCGGCACACGCCCAGAAGGTGGGACCTGCGACCGGTGCCCCCAGGGATCCTCGGATCCCGGGGGGTTGTTCGCGGGATGGGGAGCGGAGGTCCAACCGAACCCGAGAAGGAATACGTGCCATGACCGACGTTTCGATGTCCACCGCCGAGTCCGCCGGCGCCTTCGTGCCCCCGGCGCCCGGTGAGTTCCCGCTGCCCCTTCGCTCGCTGCTCGACGCGGGCGTGCACTTCGGCCACCAGACGAAGCGCTGGAACCCGAAGATGCGCCCGTTCATCTACGGCGCGCGCAACGGCATTCACATCGTCGATCTCGACCAGACGGTGCGCCTCTTCAAGCGCGCGTACGACTTCGTCGTCGACGCGGTCGGCCGCGGCGGCAGCATCCTGTTCGTGGGGACGAAGCGCCAGGCCCAGGACATCGTCCAGGAAGAGGCCCGCCGCTCCGGGATGTACTTCGTCACGAACCGCTGGCTCGGCGGCACGTTGACGAACTTCCGCACGATCAAGCAGGGCCTCGACCGCCTCCGCACGCTCGAGCGCATGAAGGAGGACGGGACGTACGAGCAGTTCGTCAAGAAGGAGGTCGCGCGCATGGAGAAAGAGCGCGATCGCCTGGAGAAGTACCTCGGCGGCCTGAAGGGCATGGGCGGGGTCCCGGCGGCGATCTTCGTTATCGACCCCCACCAGGAGTCGATCGCGGTGAACGAGGCGCGCAAGCTCGGCGTCCAGGTCATCGCGATCACGGACACGAACTGCGATCCGGACCTCATCGACTACGTGATCCCGGGCAACGACGACGCGATCCGGTCGATCCGCCTCATCACGGCGCGTATCGCCGACGCCGCGCTCGAGGGCTCGCAGCGCCGCAAGGACGTGGAGCGCGAGCAGGACCGTCCGCAGCAGGGTGGCCCGCAGCAGGGTGGCGGCCGTCGCGACGAGATCAACGTGTACCAGGGCGGCCGTGGTGGTCGCGGCGGCCGTGGTGGTCGCGGCGGCGGCGATCAGCCCCAGCAGTAAATCACGCGCCCGGCCTGCGGGCTCCGGTCGAGAGGGCGCCGCTGCGCTCGAGGCGTGCTGCCTCGCGCGGGCGCCCTCCTTGCTTCCCCGAAGCCCCGTCCGGGCAAACTCCCGATTTCACACAAGCACAACGATCCCACTTTCTGGAGGAATACGAGCCATGGCCGGCATCAATCCGCAGGCGATCAAGGAGCTCCGCGAGCGTACGCAGGCGGGCATGAGCGACTGCAAGAACGCCCTCGTCGAGGCCGACGGCGACATGGAAAAGGCCGTCGAGATCATCCTGAAGAAGGGCCTCGCGAAGAGCGCCAAGCGGGCCGGCGCGGTCGCCAGCGAGGGCGAGGTCCGCGCCTCCGTCTCGCCGGACAAGCGCGCCGCCACGCTCGTCGAGGTCAACATCCAGACGGACTTCTCCGCCCGCAGCGACGAGTTCAAGAACTTCGTCGGCGACGTGCTCTGCCTCGCCGAGGCCGCGCCCCTCGGCGCCGACCTCAAGAACAGCGAGCTGCGCGGCAAGAAGGTGAGCGACGTGATCGTCGACCTCACCGCGCGTATCGGCGAGAAGGTCGACATTCGCCGCTGGGATCGCGCCGAGGTCCCCGCTGGCAAGTCGGGCCTCGCGCACGCGTACGTGCACCTCGGCGGCAAGATCGGCGTCGTGCTCGCGCTCGAGACCGAGAACGACGCGGTCGCGCAGCACGCCGAGGTCCTGAAGTTCGCCGACGAGACGGCGATGCAGATCGCGGCGATGAACCCCGTCGCGCTCGTCCGCGAGGACATCAGCGACGAGGCGAAGGCCAAGCAGAAGGAGATCTTCGAGGGCCAGCTCCGCGAGGACCCGAAGCCGAAGCCCGAGAGCGCGTGGCCTAAGATCATCGAGGGCAAGTTCAACAAGTGGTTCAGCGAGGTCACGCTGACCGAGCAGGAGTCGGTCGTGGTCCCCGGCAACACGATCGACAAGCTCCGCCAGGCCGCCGAGAAGGCCGCGGGCGGCAGCGTGAAGATCGTGCGCTTCGTGCGCTTCGAGCGCGGCGAGGGCATCGAGAAGCCGCAGGGCCCCGACTTCGCTTCGGAAGTTGCGAAGATGGCCGGTGGCTGAGAGGCCGCTGCTCGCGGCCGTCTCCGTCGACCTCGACGGCATCTCGCACTACCACCACATCCACGGCCTCGCTCCGCTCGCGGACGGGGCCGTGGCCCTCCATGCCGTCTACGACGTCGCCCTCGCCCGCATGGCGGATTTCGCGCGGGCGCACGACCTGCCCCTGACCCTCTTCGCCATCGGCGCGGACCTCGCCCGTCCCGAGAGCGCCGCGACGCTCGCGGGTTTGTCCCGACGAGGCCACGTCGTCGAGAACCACTCGTTCTCGCACCGCTACGACCTCACGCGCGCCTCCGCCGAGGAGATCGAGCGCGACATCGCGGCCGGGCAGGAGGCCATCGAGCGCGCCACGGGCCGCCGCCCCGCGGGCTTTCGCGCGCCGGGGTACACCGTCACCGACGCCGTCTTCGACGCGCTCGAGGCGCTCGGCGTGCGCTTCGACTCGTCGGTCTTCCCGTGCCCCGCGTATTACGGCGCGAAGGCGATCGTGATGGGGGCCATGCGCATGCGCGGCCGCACGAGCGCCTCGGTGCTCGACACGCCGCGCGTGCTCGCCGCGCCGACACGCCCGTATCGCCCGGGCAAACCCTGGTTCCGCCGAGGGAGCCGCGCCCTCGTCGAGCTCCCGGTCCAGGTCACGAAGGGCCTGCGCCTGCCCTTCATCGGCACCTCGATCGCGCTCGGCGGGCCTCGCGTAGCGCGCGCGCTCGCCGAGCAATGCGCGGACGAGCCGCTCGTGAACCTCGAGCTGCACGGCATCGATTTCCTCGACGCGGCGGACGGCCTCGCGCACCTCGTCCCGTACCAGCGCGAGCTCCGCATCCCGCTCGGGCGGAGGCTCGACGCGCTCTCCGTGGCCCTCGAGGTGCTCGCGAGGCGTGGCGCGCGCTTCGTCACGCTCGAGGAAGCGGCGAACGAGTTCGCCTAGCTCGAAGGGTGATATCGCACGGCGGCGCCGCCCTCGGGCGCCTGCTTGAAGTTCTCGACGCGGCCCACGCGATCGGGCGCGACGCCGGAGGCCGCGATGAACTCGCGCGCGATCTCGCTCTCGCCGTACGCGAGCTCGTCGGGCGTGCCCGAGGCGACGACCTGGCCCTGGATCACGAGGAACGCCTGGTGCGCGATGCGGAAGGTGCTCGCCATGTCGTGCGAGATCACCACGCTCGTCACGCCGAACCTGTCGCGCGTCTCCTCGATGAGATCGTCGACCATGCGGCTCGTCTGCGGATCGAGGCCGCTCGTGGGCTCGTCGTAGATCAGGATCTTCGGCTCGAGCATGAGCGCTCGCGCGAGGCCCACGCGCTTGCGTTGGCCACCCGAGAGCTCGCTCGGCATGCGCTTCTCTTTGTTCTCGAGCCCGAGCAGGTTGAGCATGCTCACGACCTTGTCGCGGATGTCCTTCTCGGACATGTGCTTGCGGTGCTCGCGCAAGGGGAACGCGACGTTGTCGAAGATGTTCAGCGAGTCGAGCAGCGCCGCGTACTGGAAGACCATGCCGAACTTCTGGCGAACGCGGTTCATCGGCCGCTCGCCGAGCGGGCCGATGTCCTCGCCGTCGACCCAGATGTGGCCACTCGTGGGTTTCTCCAGGCCGATGAGCAGCCGGAGCAGCGTCGTCTTGCCCGCGCCCGAGCCGCCGATGATCACCGCCGTCTCCTTGCGGCGGAGGTGCATCGTTACGCCCTTCAGGACCTGCGTCGTCCCGAACGATTTTTTCACGTCGTCGACGAAGACGTGATCCTCCGGCGGGATCCGAGGTGCTTGGCGCGCGGCTCCGGCGGACATCGCGCGCCGAGGCTACCACGCGGTCTCGTCCGAGGGGCCTCTCGCGCTTGACGCGTGGGGCTCCCGGCGGGAAATGTGCCGCATGACCGAGGACATGTTCCGCACCGTGCTCGACACCGTTGGCGTCACGACCGACAAGGAGGGCTGGCTCCGCCTGCCGGAGGGCCAGCTCATGACGCTGTACGCCTCGCACGACGGCGTGGCGCTCAACATCGCGAAGGTCGAGTGTTTGCGGATGGTCCACGGCGTCATCCGGGCGCGCTCGAGCAAAGGCGAGACGTTTTTCGTGGCGCGCGAGGATCTCTTCGCCCTGAGCCTCGACGGCGGCACGAGCGTCGCCGCGGGCCGCAAGGCGGGCTTCTTGGGTTGAACGCGCGAGGCCGAGCGGACGACTCGCTCGGCGCTCGCGCGGAGGGCGCGCCCGAGGCGCTCGCAGTGGGGCCGAGAGGTCCGCTGTGGATGTGGCTCGTGGCGCGCCTCGTCGGCCTCTTGCCGTACCACGCGCTCCGCTCGTTCGGCGCGGCGCTGGGCGCGCTCGTCGGCGGGCTCTTGCGGGTGCGTCGTCGCCACGTCGAGGCCGCGATGACACGCGCGGGCGTGGACGCGCCTCGTCGCGCGGCGGCCGGGATGTACCGCTCGCTCGGCGCGGGGTTGTTCGAGCTCTTGTGGACAGCGGGCAGGCCGGCCGAGCCGCTCGACGCGCGGCTCGTGGTGTCTGCGCGGGCAGCCGAGCTCTTCGAGCGGGCGCTCTCGCGGGGGCGCGGCGTGGTGGTCGCGACGGCGCACACGGGCAACTGGGATCTCGCGGCCTGCGCGGCGGCGGCGTGGCTCCGCGGGCGCGTGGGGAGCGAGGGGCGCGCGCCTTCGCTGCACGTGATCACGAAGCGTTTGTCCTGGCGCGCGCTCGATCGTACGTGGCAGCGCTTGCGGGCCGAGCGTGGTGTCCTGCTCGTCGACGCCCGCGGCGCATCGGCGCGGGTTCGTGAGGCGCTCGCGCGTGGCGACGTGGTCGCGATGATGATCGATCAAGCCCCCGAGCGCGCGGCGGGCGTGGCGGAGCTCCCGTTCCTCGGCGCGCCTGCGTGGTGTGACCTCGCGCCCGTCCTGCTCGCGTCGCGCGCGCGTGCGCCGATCGTCGTGGCCTTCGGGCGCCGCCGGGACGATGGGCTGCACGAGCTCGACGCCTTCGATCTGATCGAGCCGGAGGCGCTCGCCTCGCGGGCCGACGTCGTGCGCGTGGCGGCGCGGATCACGGACGCGCTCGCGGAGTTCGTCAAGGAAAACCCAGCGCAGTGGTTGTGGTTGCACCGGCGGTGGAAGGGTCTTTCGAGGGAGAAGCGGCGACGATCCTGATCGGCGTCAGAACGTGCCGATCGCGCCGACGGCCGGGATCGTGTTGCCGCGGAGATCGTACGAGACCGTGGGGCCGAGGCCGTGGAGTTCGAAGCCGCCTGCGGCTCGTTGCTTCTTCGCTTCGAGTTGCTCGCGGTGCGGCGTCGTCGCGAGGTCCACGATGCCGAGGGTGAGCGGCGCGAGGAACGCGAACGTGACGGGGACGAGGTGGCTCTTGTCGTCCCAGTCGATCATCGTGCCCGCGGCGAACGAGCCGCCGCGCAGCGCCGTGAACAGGAGCCCCTTGCCCCAGTCGCCCACGACGAGGCGCGGGACGCTCGGCGTGATCGTCAGGATCGCGCCCATCGCGTAGAGCGCCGATTTCGAGGGCTCGACGTTGCAGGCCTCGGAGGCGTCGCAGGCCGCGCTCGCCCCGAGCGAGATGATGTACGCGGCGCCGGTGGTGGCCGTGCCGAGGCCGAAGATGATGCTCGACGCGATGAGCGCGCCCTTGCGGCCCGGATCGGGCGCGTATTTGGGCTTCTGCTTGCGCAAACCGGGCAGCCCCGGCGCGGCCGGGGGCGGCGGAGGAGGCGGCGGATAGACGTACGTGGGCGGCGGCGCGTAGGGGTACGGGGAAGCGTGGGGGAGGGGGCACGGGCCGCGCTGGGCCGCGGAGGGGGACGGGGGCGTCGCGCGGGGGTCGACGTCGACGCGCCCGCAGCCGTAGGCGTGGACCGCGCCGTCGGGCGTCTGCGCGTGGACGTCGACGCCTTGCTCGGGCGTGCGTGTGACGGTCGTTCGGCCGTCGGGGTGCTGGACGATGTTCGGCGGGAGGGGCGCTCCGGGCGGAAGCGGCTCGAGCGGCGGGGGGGGCACCTGGGCAGAGGCGGCCCCGGCGGCGAGGAAACAAGCGAGCGCCGCGGCCGAGGAGGACATCGTCTTGCGCATGGCGAGGCAGGTAGGGAGCAAGTTCCAAGCCATCCGTGCTTTCCGTGGTTGCATCGTGGGACCTCGGGGGACCGGTCGTGTCCTTCGCGGGCAGTGTATCGCGCCGGGCGAGCGGGGGCGTGGACGTGGGTTCACGCCCGGGTGGGTCGGAAAGGTGAATGTTTGGCCTGGATGGCCGGGCCTTGGTGATAAATTGGCGGCGCGATGGAAGCGGGAAGCCAGTCGACCGGCGACATGCACTACGCGCGCCACGAGGACGGCGCGCGCCGAGGAGGGCATGCGTCGTGGCACGCGTGGTGTGTGCTTCTCGGCGGCGAGATCGGTCTTCTTCTTCCTCTTCACGCCACGCGCGGGGGGCACATCCGTGTCTGGACCTGACTCGGGCGATCGCGCCGTCGACGTCGCGCTGAAGCTCGCCGAGGAGCTCTTCGGCTTCGGCTCCAGCGGCGCCACGCCCGGCTGGGTGCGTGATCGCGTGCGCCGCTACCTGGAGCATCAGTCGTACAAGAGCGGCTTCACGATGAACGAGGTCGCGCGGGAGCTCATCAAGGACAAGGCCGCGGTCGAGCGGATCGTCACCTCGCTGCGCGTCGGCGAGACGCGGTTCTACCGCGACGGCGCGCAGTGGGAGGCGATCGAGCGTCACCTCGAGAAGCTCTTCCCCGCGGACGTGGAGCTCCAGGTCCTCTCGGCCGGCTGCAGCACGGGCGAAGAGGCCTACACGATGGGCATGTTGCTCACGGCGGCGCGGCGGCGCTTCCGCGTGCTCGGCGTCGATCGCTCCGCCGAGGCGATCGCGGTCGCGCGCGAGGCGACGTACGGGCGCGAGGCGGCGCGCGACATCCCGCCCGCGTGGGTCGAGCGGTTCTGCGACGAGCAGAACGGGCGGCTGCGTGTCGGCCTGCTCGTGCGCAACGCGGTCGAGTTCGAGGAGTACGACCTCGTCAAACGCGTGCCGCAGGGGCCGTTTCACCTCATCCTGTTCAAGAACGTGCTGCTCTACCTGACGCCGCAGGCCGGCGAGCAGGTCGCCACGCGGCTCGCGAACGAGCTCGAGGACGGAGGCGTGCTCTTCTCGGCCGCGAGCGAGGTCTTGCGCCTGCGCAGCATGGGCCTCGAGACCGTCCGGCTGACCCCGTCCGTCACCGCGTTCCGCCCCGCGAAGCGTCGCCCATGACCACCGAGGTGAAAGATCCGACGGGCGCGCTCGTGGATCTTCGCCGCGAATGGTCCGCGCGACGCGCCGAGCTCGAGGCGCTCGTGCCCTCGCAGAGCAGGCCCGCGCCGCTCGACGGGTGCGGGCTCGCGCTCGGGAGGCGGCACGCGCGCCTCTGCGACGACCTGCTCGCGCGGCTCTTCGAGCTCCTGCGGAGCGAGGCGCGCGAGGGGCGCCTGCGTTTGCCCGGCGGCGAGCTCTTGCCGAAGGAGGTCGCCGAGGCGTTCGAGGAGGTCGCGCTCGGCGGCGTCGGTGGATACGGGCGCGGCGCGCTCGCGCTCGGCAGCGACCTCGACGTGCGCCTGCTCGCGCGGGACCTCGGCGCGGCCGCGGCCGTGGCCGAGGCGCTGCTCTACCCGCTCTGGGACATGGGCGTCCCGATCGGCCATCAGGTCGGCAAGGTCGAGGCGCTCGTGGAGGCGGCCCGCGCGGACCTGCCGACGGCGACGAGCCTGCTCGACTACCGGCACATCACGGGCAACCGCGCGCTCTCGGACGAGCTGAAGACGCGGTGCGACGCGGGCCTCTTCGCGCACGCGGAGCTGCCTCGGTTCCTCGCGCAGCTCGAGGACGAGGTGCGCGTGCGGCACGCGCGCTTCGGCGGATCGGTCTACCTGCTCGAGCCCGACGTGAAGAACGGCGCGGGCGGCCTGCGCGACCTCGACATCGCAGGCTGGGCGGGCAAGGCGCGCTTCGGCGTGCACGAGCTCGACGATCTCGTGCGCGTGGGCGCGCTCCTGCAGCGCGAGTCGGCGGACATCGCCGCCGCGCGCGAGCTGCTCTTCCGCATCCGGAACCTCCTCCACGCGCACGCGGGGAGGCGCAGCGACAGGCTCACGTTCGACGAGCAGGAGTCGATCGCGTCGCTGCTCGGCTACGGCGAGGGCGGCGAGGCCGTCGAGAAGATGATGAGCGCGTACTACCGCAGCGCGCGCATCATCTCGAGCGCGCGGGAGACCATGCTCTCGCGCGCGGCGCCGCTCCTCGGCAAGAAGAAGCCCCGCGAGGAGGACCTCGGCGGCGGCGTGCGCATGTTCGACGGCTGCGTGACGATGAGCGAGCTCGAGCTCGTCACGAAGGAGCCCGCGCTCGCGCTGCGGATGCTCTCGGCGGCCGTCGAGCGCCGCGCGCCGCTGCTCCCGTGGGCGCGCGACGCCATCGCGCGGGCCGCCGCGGATCCTTCCTGGACCGAGAGCCTGCGCGAGAGCCCCGAGGCCGCGCGCCTCTTCTGCGCGCTCGTCTCGACCACCGAGGAGACCCGGCTCAAGCGCGGATCCACGCTCGCGGAGATGCACGACCTCGGGCTCTTGCTCGCGATGATCCCCGAGTTCTTGCCCGTCGTCGGGCGCGTGCACCACGACGTTTACCACGTGTACACGGTCGACGTTCACTCGGTGGCCGCCGTCGACAGGCTCGCGGCGCTCGTGCGCGGCGAGCTCACGGCCGAGCACCCGCTCGCGTGCCGCCTCGCCGCCGAGGCGACGCGCAAGACGATGCTGTTCTTCGCGACGCTCTTGCACGACGTGGGCAAGGCGATCGGCGGCAAGGATCACAGCGTGCGCGGCGCCGACATGGCCGACGTCATCCTGAAGCGCCTCGGCTTCCCGCCCGAAGACGTCGCGGCCGCGTGCCACCTCGTGCGCCAGCACCTCGTCATGTACCACGTCGCGACGCGAAGGGACCTCGACGATCCCGCGACGATCGAGGAGTTCTTGCGCGTGATCCCCGACCGGGACTCGCTCTCCGAGCTCTACCTGCTCACCGTCGCCGACCTCTCCACGACGAGCCCGACGTCGATGACCTCGTGGAAGGCGCGTATGCTCGACGAGCTCTACCTCGCCGCCGATCGCGCGCTCGCGGGCAACCCCGGCGAGGACGAGCGCCTCGCGCGCGCCCAGTCGGCCGTGCTCGAGGCCGCGCGCGCGCTGCTCGTGTCCTCGGAGGAGGAGCGGGCGGCGCGGGAGGCGTTCGTCCCGACGTACCTCGCGTCGATGCCGGAGCGTTACCTGCTCTCGAACGCACCCGCGGCGATCGCCTCGCACGCCGAGCTCGCGCGCAAGCACGGGGGCCGGACGGTCAGCGTCGCGCTCGTCCCGTCGCGGCACCCGCAGGCCGCGGAGATCTGCGTCATCGCCTCCGATCGTCCGGGCCTGCTCGCGTCGATCACCGCGGCGCTCGCGGCCTCGCGCCTCGAGGTGCACGCCGCGCAGATCCACTCGCGCCACCTGCCGGACGGTACGGTCGAGGCCGTCGACCTCTTCTGGGTGCGTGATCGCGCCGAGGGCGTGGAGGGCGTCGCGCGGGCGCTCCCGGGCCTCGTGCGGGACCTCGACGCCGTGCTCGAAGGCCACACGACCACGGCCGAACTCGCGAGCAAGCGCGGCAAGAGCGCGCTTCCGGGCCGCGCCACGCCGCGCGTGCGCACCCAGGTCTCGATCGACGACCGCGCCTCGCCGCGGCACACCGTCATCGAGGTCATGACCCGGGATCGGCCGGGCCTCTTGCATGCCATCTCCGACGCGCTCTACCGCCTCGGCCTCAGCATCGCCGTGGCCAAGATCAACACCGAAGGCATGCGCGCCGCCGACGTGTTCTACGTCAGCGAGGCGGACGGCGCTAAAGTGGCGCCGGGCAAACGCGCGGCCGAGGTGCGGCAACGAATCGAGTCGGTGCTCGAGTCGCTCGAACAAGAAGGAAACAGCGGGCCATGCTCTTCTTACCCTCCTCCTCGCGCAGAGCGATGAGAGCTCTCCTCCCTTGCATCACGGCGCTCGTGCTCGCCGCGTGTGGCAGCACGCCGCCCCCGAAGGATCCCGACCTCGTCGCCGATCCGCCGCTCGGCGGCACGGAAGGCATGACCGGGGGCGCCGCGCAGACCGACTTCCAGCGCGCCGTCGCGTTCATCGAGAAGGAGCAATACGCGGCCGGAAAGGTCCACCTGAAGCGCGCGCTCGAGGCGTCGCCGGACAACGCCGAGGCGCACGCGTACATGGGCCTCGTGCTGGAGAAGGAGAACGACCTCGCCGGCGCCGAGAAGTCCTACCTCGCCGCGCTCGAGCGCAAGCCGGGCCTCGCCGCCGCCGCGCAGAACCTCGCGGCGATCTACCTCTCGACGAGCCCTCCGCGCACCGACGACGCCATCAAGCACCTGCGCGCGGCGCTCGAGAAGACGCCCGGCGACGTCGGCATGCTGCGGAACCTCGGTTATGCGCTCGGCCTGAAGGGCGACGTCGAGGGCGCGTCGAAGGCCTACGAGACGGCCATCACGAAGGGCGACTCGGTCGAGGTGCGCTTCGAGTACGCCGCGATGCTCGCGGAGGCGAAGCAACACGAGAAGGCCGTGCCGCACCTGAAGAAGGTCCTCGAAGGCACGAAGGACGACCCCGCGATGCTCGTGACGGTCGGCCGCATGCTCGGCTACGGCAAGGCGTTCGGCGACTGCGTGGCCGCGTTCGACCGCGCGCTCGAGCTCGAAGCCAAAGATCCCGAGTGGTTCGTCCGTCGCGGCACCTGCAAGCACGAGCTCGGCGACGAGGCGGGCGCGCTCGCGGACTACCAGGAGTCCACCAAGGTGAAGCCCGACTATGCCGCGGGCTACTACTACATGGGCCTCGCGCAGCTCGCGCTGAAGAAGCCGCAGAGCGCGGAGTTTTCCATGGGCAAGGCCGCGGAGTTCGGCAAGGACACGCCGATCGGCAAGGCCGCGAAGGACAAACTCCGCGAGCTCAAGTCGACGAACAAGCGCTGATCACGCGCGGCGCCGCTGCTGCACGTACGCGGCGAGCGAGACGATCGCGCCGAGCACGATCGCCCCGACGAGCAGCTCCGTCGGGATGTCGAACTCCTTGCCCACCACCGCGATCACGTAGATGCGCGGCGCCCGCCCGAGCCCCACGGCCGCGGCGTACCGCAGCGCCGAGTAGCCCGTGAGCGGCATCAAGATCCGCACGATGATGAAGGGCAGCGGCAGCGCCGCGAAGGCCGCCGTCGTCAGGAACGGGGCGACCTTCGCGTACCCCTCCGCGCGCTGAAAGATCGGCTTTTGCCGGAGCTCCGCGAGCTTCCGGATCTGGAACGTCGTGCGAACGAGCCGGTGATCCAGAAGCGCGGCGAGCGCCGCCGCCGCGGCCGCGACGAGCGCGAGCGACCACGGCGGGGCCGTCTTCGCGGCGAGCAGCGTCGCCGGCGTGAGCGGCTGCGGCACGAAGCCCGCGAGCACCACCAGCCCAAAGAACATCGCGAGCGCGGGCACGACGTTCGGCACAGAGGCATCGTGCGGCGACCGGGCAGGCGCCGCAAGCGGTCGACCTTACGCGTGTGTCACGCGCCGAGCTGCGCGAGGATCCGATCGAGCTCGTCGAGCGAGCCGTAGGCGACCACGATCTCGCCCTTGCCGTCCTTGTCGCGCACCTCGACCTTCGCGCCGAGCTTGCGCATGAGCCGCGCCTCGAGGTCCTTGAGCCCCGGCGACTTCGCCGCGGGCCCCTCGGCCTTCGGACCCTTGCCGCCGCCGTCCTTCGGGCCGCGCGTGCTCCGCACGAGCTCCTCGACCTTGCGCACCGGCAGCCGACCGCGCACCGCCTTGTCGGCGATCTCCTCCATCGCCTTGTCGTCCGGCGCGCCGAGCAACGCGCGCGCGTGGCCCTCGCTGAGATCGCCGCCGATCACCATCGACCGTACACGCGCCGGCAGCTTCAGGAGCCGCAGGCTGTTCGTCACCGTCGTGCGGTTCTTGCCCACGCGCTCCGCGAGCGACTCCTGCGTGTAGCCGTGCTCCCGCAAGAGCCGGTCGAAGGCCTCGGCGAGCTCGATGGGGTTCAGGTCCTCGCGCTGCACGTTCTCCACGAGCGCGAGCTCGAACGCGTCCTTCGGCGAGACGTCCTTCACCACGACGAGCACGTCCTTCAGGCCCGCGCGTTGCGCCGCGCGCCACCTCCGCTCGCCGGCGATGATCTCGTACTTGTCGGCGCCCGCCTGCGCGCGGCGGACCACGATCGGCTCGAGGATCCCGTGCTCGCGGATCGACGCGGCGAGCTCCTCGAGCGCCTCGTCGTCGAAGTGCTGCCGCGGCTGACCCGGCTGCGGGCCGATGCGCTCGATCGGACAGGTGAACACGCTCTTGTCGCCGTACGACGCGCCGGACGGCGACGGGGGCGCGGCGGCGGGCAGGAGCGCGTCGAGCCCGCGGCCGAGGGCGCGGCGCGGCGCGTTCTTCGGGTCCGTGCTCATGGCCTCGGCCTCGCGGCTTTGCCTTTCGGCCGGTTCACCTCGAGGATCTCGCGCGCCAGGCTCAGGTAACCCTGCGCGCCCTTCGAGGAGATGTCGTAGAGCAGCACGGGCTTGCCGTGCGACGGCGCCTCGGAGAGCTTCACGTTGCGCGGGATGATCGAGTCGAAGACCTTGAAGTGACCCTTCACCTCGTCGGCGACCTGGTGCGTCAGCGAGGTCCTCCCGTCGTACATCGTCAGCACGATCCCCTCGACGCCGAGCTCCGGGTTGAAGGCGCCCTTCACGCGGTCGATCGTCGCCATCAGGTACGTCAGCCCCTCCAGCGCGTAGTACTCGCACTGCAGCGGCACGAGCACCCGGTGCGCGGCCACGAGCGCGTTCAGCGTGAGCAGCCCCAGGCTCGGCGGGCAGTCGAGGATCACGTACTCGTAGTCCGATGCGTGTGGCCGGATCGCGTCACGCAGCTTCGTCGCGCGGTCGGGCGCGTCGACGAGCTCGATCTCTGCGGCCACGAGGTCCTGCGTCGCCGGCACCACGTCGAGCCTGGGCACCGACGTCGAGATCACCGTCTCGCGCAGGGTCGAGCGGCCGATGAGCACGTCGTAGAGCGAGCGCTCGATGTTGGGCCGGCGCACGCCGACCCCGCTCGAGGCGTTGCCTTGCGGATCGCAGTCGACGAGCAGCGTCCGCTTCTCCGCGGCGGCGAGGCTCGCGGCCAGGTTCACCGAGGTCGTCGTTTTGCCGACGCCGCCCTTCTGGTTGGCGACGGCATAGATGAGGGGCGAAGGGGCCATGAAATCTGCCGGGAACGCCGCGCCCGGAGGCGCGGTGTGGGTCGTCCGTCCCGGGGGACGATCCCGTGGGTAGCGGCTGCTTACACGACCCTCGCCCCCCCGTCGAGGGCGCGTCGTTCACGTTTTTTTGGCCCTTGACTCACTGGTCGTTACAGTGGCGCACATGTCGCTCGTTGTGGGTGCATGTAGGACAAAAGCGCTCCGGGGGAACCGAAGGAGCGCCCGGGGGCGCGGGCTGTCGCTCGCGAGCGCCCTCGCCACCCACCACGAGCCTTCCGCGTGTGATCGCGTGCTCGCCCGGTCCTTCTGGGCTGCGCCGAGCCCGTCCGCGTCTGCGCGTGTCCTCGTCCTGTTCCCGAACCCCGACCGCCGAACGACCTGAGCCGGATCCGTTTCGCGCGGGTCGCCGATCGACCTGCGCGTGCCGAGTGGAGAGAGCCATGCCGCTGCCGAAGAGCTTCCAGAACTTCGCCGAGTTCGAGCGCGAGATCATCCGCGCGGGCACCCGCGTCAACCTGAGCCTCGAGGACATCGTCGAGGACACCTCCTTCGAGGAGGAGATCGAGCTCGACCAGGACGACGATCCCTTCGCTTCCATGCGCGACTTCTGAGGCCGGGGGCCCGCCGCGAGCGGGCCTCCGTCCCCCGAAACGCCCGAACCGCGCCTCGTGGCATCGGACGTTTCGGGGGGCCGAGCCCTACGTCTCGCCAGGACCTCCTGGGTGCTCGACCTCGACCGAGCCTCGACGGCGCCTCTCCGTCGGGGCTCTTTTTTTGCCTCCAAACCCGCCCTCGCTTGACCCCTCTCGCCGTGCGTGGCATGGCGCCGTTCCTTCCAACGGACGCCCATGCAAGTCACCGTCGAAAAGCTTTCTCCGGTCCTCGTCGAGCTCAAGGTCGAGATCCCTGCCGAGCAGGTCCGCACCGAGGTGGACAAGGCCTACGCCAACCTCCAGCGCTCCGCTCGCGTCAGGGGTTTCCGCCAGGGTAAGGCGCCGCGCCACGTGCTCGCCCATCTTTATTCGGGCAGCATCCACGCGGACGTCGCTCGCCGTCTGGTCGACACCACGCTGAACCGCGCCCTCGCGTCGCAGCAGGTCCAGCCCCTCTCGCAGCCCGACATCGCCCCCGTCGAGCTCCGCCCGGAGGAGTCGTTCTCCTACAAGGCGCGCTTCGAGGTTCGCCCCGACATCGCCGAGGTGAAGTGGGAGGGCTTCGAGGTCACGCGGCCGAAGACCGAGGTCACGGCCGACATGATCGACGCCGAGGTGGCGCGCCTCCGCCGCGAGCACGCGACGCTCTCGGCGCCCGAGCCCGAGCGTCCGGCGAAGGCCGGCGACCTCGCGCGTATCGCCTTCACCCTCGACGTCGACGGCAAGGTCCGTGAGGACAAGCCGCAGGAGATCGAGACCGAGATCGGCAGCGGCCAGGTCTTCAAGGAGATCGAGGACGTCCTCACCGGCATGAACGTCGGCGAGACCAAGGACGCCACGGTCGAGTTCTCCGAGCGCCACACGAACGAGGTGCTGCGCGGCAAGACGGGCACGTTCCACGTCACGCTGAAGGAGGTCCGCGAGCGGAACTTCCCCGAGGTCGACGACGAGTTCGCGAAGGACGTGGGCCACGAGAACCTCGAGGCCATGCGCGCCGCGCTCTCGGCGAAGATCGAGAAGGAGCTCAAGCAGAAGGCGACGGACTCCGTCGCGGAGAAGCTCGTCTTCGAGCTCTGCAAGGCGAACCCGATCCCGGTGCCTCCGTCGCTCGTCGAGCAGCAGGCGCAGCTCACGGAGCGTGAGCTCGTCACGGCTGCGCGCCGCCAGGGCCAGCGCCTCGAGATGACGCCCGAGCTCCGCGCCCGCGTGCACGCCGACGCCGAGACCAAGGTCCGCGCGGGCCTGATCATGGCCGAGATCGCGAAGGCGAAGACCGTGCAGGTCACGCCGCAGGACATCGAGAAGGGTTACGAGGAGCTCGCCGAGCAGACGGGCAAGAACGTCGCCAAGGTCAAGGCCGAGTATCGTGATCCGAAGAAGCAGGAGATGCTGATCGGCATGATCCTGGAGGACAAGATCCTCGACCTCATCGAGGCGGCCTCGAAGATCACGGAAGCCTGACGGCCTCCGCGCGCGATCTGCGGGTTCACGAGCGGGCGTGCTGGTGTCACCAGCGCGCCCGTTTTCGTCTTCACGTCCGGCGGCCTTTCTCCAGGCTCGCCGCGCTCTCGCAACACGAACGAAATTCCCGCTGCGAAGCGCGAAAACGCGTCACGCTCGGCCGGCGCATTTCTTCACACGCGCACCTCGGTTCGGGCTTGCGAACGGCAGGCTTCTGGCTCACGACTAGGGCCTCCCGGCACCCTTTTGCCGAACCACAGCGGAGCCCTGGATGATCCGACGAGTCGAGACACGTAAGCAGGCGATGGAGTTTCTCGAGCGGGACCACGATGCCGTGGAACGCGACCGGGCGTCGGGCCTCACCACGCTTCGGGAGCAGGGCTACGTCCTGCCCACGGTCACGGAGGTGACCCACCGCGGCGAGCGCGAGTGGAACATCTTCAGCCGCTTGCTGAAGGACCGGATCGTCTTCATCGGGACCGAGATCGACGACTTCGTGGCGAACGCCGTCATCGCGCAGTTCCTCTTCCTCGAGAGCGAGGATCCGGACAAGGACATCCAGGTCTACATCAACAGCCCTGGCGGCATCGTGACGAGCGGCCTCGCGATGTACGACACGATGCAGTACGTCCGTTGCCCGGTGTCGACGATGTGCATCGGCCAGGCGGCGTCGATGGGCGCGGTGCTTCTCGCGGCGGGCCACAAGGGCCGTCGTTACGCGCTGCCGCACGCGCGCATGATGATCCATCAGCCCCTCGGCGGCGCGCGTGGCCAGGCGACGGACATCGAGATTCAGGCGCGCGAGATCAAGAAGATGAAAGAGACCTTGATCGACATCCTCGCCGACGCGACGAGCAAGAATCGCGAGGAGCTCGCCAAGGACATCGAGCGCGACTTCTACCTCAGCGCGCCGCAGGCCAAGGAGTACGGCCTGATCGACGAGGTGCTGCCGAAGCGCATCAAGGGCACGCCCCAGGCGCTGTGAAGCAGGGGGAAGGCGCCCGTCGACGTTTGGCGGGCGCCCGGGCTGGGAGCACGCGGCCCGGGCTGTTCTGGGGGCTCGTGGATGTGGACGCGCCTTGGACGAAACCAATCCGTCCCTACGCGTCCCGCGCCGCCGCGGGTAGGACTTGCGGTCAGATGCATGCGCCCCGAGGTGCATGAATTGCACGCCTCGCGCCGACCCGAGCCGTAGGGACGGGCGGCGACCGAGCGCGCGAAGCACGAGCGTTAACTTGCGGGTCACAGGGTAGGGGACTAGAATCCGCTCACGGCGATACGCTGGAAAAACGCGGATTTTCAGCATCGTTTTCGTCGTCGAGCGCGCTCCGGTGGGACACTGGGAGCGCTCGAAGGAAAGGGCCCGGGAGCTACGGCGAAGGGGCCACGGCGAGGCGAGAGAGGCGAGAGGCGAAGTGGAGCGAAGGCGGGACGATCACTCGAACGGCAATCTGAGCTGCTCCTTCTGCGGCAAATCGCAGAAGGAGGTGAAGAAGCTCATCGCTGGGCCGACGGTGTACATCTGCGACGAGTGCATCGGGCTCTGCAACGACATCATTGCCGAGGAGGTCGAGAAGGACGAGCCGTACGCCGGCTCTGCCCCGATCCCCAAGCCGGCCGACATCAAGGCCATCCTCGACGAGTACGTGGTTGGGCAGCACCGAGCGAAGAAGGTCCTCTCGGTCGCGGTGCACAACCACTACAAGCGCATCGACAGCCGCGTCCACTCGGACGACGTCGAGCTGCAGAAGTCGAACATCCTCCTGCTCGGCCCGACGGGCTCGGGCAAGACGCTGCTCGCGCAGACGCTCGCGAAGATCATCAACGTTCCCTTCGCGATCGCCGACGCCACGACGTTGACCGAGGCGGGGTACGTCGGTGAGGACGTCGAGAACATCATCGTCCAGCTCCTCCAGAACGCCGATCACGACGTGGAGCGCGCGCAGCGCGGCATCGTCTACATCGACGAGATCGACAAGATCAGCCGGAAGAGCGACAACCCGAGCATCACGCGTGACGTCTCGGGCGAGGGCGTGCAGCAGGCGCTCCTGAAGATCATCGAGGGCACCATCGCGAACGTGCCTCCGAAGGGCGGCCGCAAGCATCCGCAGCAGGATTTCCTGCAGGTGGACACGACGAACATCCTGTTCATCTGCGGCGGCGCGTTCGTCGGCCTCGATCAGATCATCCAGCGCCGCGTCGGGCAGAACACGCTCGGCTTCGGGGCCGACATCAAGTCGAAGAAGGAGTTCAAGCTCGGCGACGTGCTCTCGCAGGTCCAGCCCGAGGATCTCCTCAAGTTCGGCCTGATCCCGGAGTTCATCGGCCGCTTGCCCGTCATCGCGACGCTGCACGAGCTGAACGAGGACGCGCTCATCGACATCCTCACGAAGCCGAAAAACAGCCTCGTGAAGCAGTACCAGAAGCTGCTCGAGATGGATGGCGTGAAGCTCAAGTTCACGAAGGGCGCGCTCACGGCGGTCGCGCGGCAGGCGCTCGAGCGCAACAGCGGCGCGCGTGGCCTTCGGGCCATCCTCGAGGCGGCGATGCTCGACATCATGTACGACGTGCCCTCGCGCCAGGGCGTGAAAGAGGTCGTCGTCAGCGAGGACGTCATCCTCAAGCACGAGGCCCCGCTGATCGTTTACCAGAAAGAAGCGGAGCTCGCTTAGCGCCGGGGGAGGCGGTCCTCCCCCCACTGCCATTCCTCTTCCTCGCGTCGCCTCCCTCGTCTTCACGAGCGAGCGATCACCCGTAGGCCCGTTTGCCCCGGCCGCGCGCCGGGGCGAGAAAGACGTCGGATGTTCTTCAAGAACGACAGTGATCGCGGCAAGTCCGCCCCGGAGCGCGGGGTCGCACCCCTCCTGCCGCTCAGGGACATCATCGTCTTTCCTTACATGGTCTCCCAGCTCTTCGTCGGCCGCGAGCGCTCGATCGCCGCGCTCGACGAGGCGATGAACCGCGGCAAGGAGATCTTCCTCGCGGCGCAACGTAACGCCAAGACGAACGACCCGACGGCCGAGGACATCTTCGCCGTTGGCTCGGTCGGCGTGATCATGCAGCTCCTCCGCCTGCCCGACGGGACGGTGAAGGTGCTCATCGAGGGCAAGCGCCGCGCGAAGATCAAGAAGTTCGTCCCGTCGGACGCCTTCTTCCTGGTCGAGTACGAGGAGATCCCCGAGAAGGCTGCTTCGAGCGTCGAGGTCGAGGCGCTCATGCGCAGCGTGCAGAGCACCTTCGAGGTCTACGTAAAGCTCAACAAGAAGATCCAGCCCGAGGTCTTGATGGCCGTGCAGGCCATCGACGACGCCTCGCGCCTCGCCGACGCCATCGTCGCGAACCTGCCGACGATCAAGCTCGCCGATCGTCAGAGCCTGCTCGAGACGGACGATCCGAAGCAGCGGCTCGAGCGCCTCATCGAGCTGATGCAGGCCGAAATCGAGATCCTTCAGGTAGAGAAGAAGATCCGCTCCCGCGTCAAGAAGCAGATGGAGAAGACGCAGAAGGAGTACTACCTGAACGAGCAGATGCAGGCCATCCAGAAGGAGCTGGGCGGCGGCGAGCGCGACGAGTTCAAGAACGAGATCCAGGAGATCGAAGAGGCGCTCAAGACCAAGCGGATGAGCAAAGAGGCCACCGCGAAGGTCAAGAAGGAGCTCAAGAAGCTCAAGATGATGCACCCGACGAGCGCGGAAGCGACCGTCGTGCGCAACTACATCGACTGGATCCTCGACCTGCCCTGGTACGAGAAGAGCGAGGAGCGCTTCGACCTCGGCGAGGCCGAGAAGATCCTCGACGAGGACCACTACGGCCTGCGCAAGATCAAGGAGCGCATCCTCGAGTACCTCGCGGTTCAGGCGCTCACGAAGAAGCTCAAGGGCCCGGTGCTCTGCTTCGTTGGTCCGCCCGGCGTCGGCAAGACGAGCCTCGCGAAGAGCATCGCGCGCGCGACGAACCGCAAGTTCGTGCGCCTGTCCCTCGGCGGTGTCCGCGACGAGGCCGAGATCCGCGGCCACCGCCGCACGTACATCGGCGCGCTGCCGGGCAAGCTCATCCAGAGCCTCAAGAAGGCCGGGACGAACAACCCCGTCTTCCTGCTCGACGAGGTCGACAAGATGTCGACCGACTTCCGCGGCGACCCCGCGGCGGCGCTGCTCGAGGTCCTCGATCCCGAGCAGAACCACGCGTTCAACGATCACTACCTCGACCTCGATTACGACCTCTCCGACGTCATGTTCATCACGACGGCGAACACCCTCGGCGGCATCCCGGTGCCGCTGCAGGATCGCATGGAGATCATCCAGCTCTCCGGTTACACCGAGTTCGAGAAGCTCAACATCTCGCTGAAGTACCTCGTCCCGCGCCAGCGCAAGGAGTGCGGGCTCGAGGACGTGAACATGAACTTCAACGAGGGCGCGGTCCGCACGATCATCCACCACTACACGAAGGAGAGCGGCGTGCGCTCCCTCGAGCGCGAGATCGCCAGCGTCTGCCGCAAGGTCGCGCGCAAGGTGGTGAACGAGGGCAAGGACAAACCCATCGAGATCACCGCGAAGAGCATCCCGAAGTTCCTCGGCGTGCCCAAGTACCGGCTCGGCAAGCGCGCCGAGAAGGACGAGGTCGGCCTCGTGAACGGCCTCGCGGTGACCAGCGTCGGCGGCGATCTCCTGCCCGCCGAGGCCGTGGTCCTGCCCGGCAAGGGCAAGCTCGTGGTGACGGGCCTGATCGAGAAGGGCATGGAGGAGAGCGCGCAGGCCGCGATGAGCTACGTGCGCTCGCACCTCGAGCGGCTCGGGCTCTCGAGCGACGCGTACCAGAAGGTGGACGTGCACGTGCACTTCCCCGACTTCGTGCGCAAGGACGGGCCGAGCGCGGGCGTCACCATGGTCACGGCCGTGTGCAGCGCGCTCATGAAGGTCTCCGTCCGTCAGGACCTCGCCATGACCGGCGAGGTCACGCTGCGGGGCCGCGTGCTCGCGATCGGCGGCCTCAAGGAGAAGCTGCTCGCGGCGCACCGGAGCGGCATCTCGACCGTCGTCCTGCCCAAGGAGAACCGCAAGGATCTACGCGACGTCCCGCGCCGCGTGCTCCGCGCGCTCCGGCTCGTGCTCGTCGACCACGTGGACGACGTCTTGCGCGAGGCGCTCATCGTCAAGGACCCGGAGGCGACGTTCGGCCCGCCGCACGCCCGCCTGGAGTACCGCGACGGCGAGCTCGTCACGCCGAACGGATCGCCGGCTCCGTCCTTGCCGTCCCTGCCGCCGGATTCGCCCGCCGAACAGCCTGGCGCTTAGGCGTCTCTCGTATCCCACCTGGCAATCATCGCGGCGGCGCGCTAGTCGCTCGCCGCCATGATCCGACAAGCGCTGATCTCGGTCTACGACAAGACGGGCCTTCTCCCATTCGCGCGTTCGCTCGTGAAGGCGGGGGTGAAAATCCTCTCGACCGGCGGCACGCTCAAAGCGCTCGCAGACGCGGGGATTGCCGTCACCAGCGTGGAGTCCTTCACGGGCTCGCCCGAGGTCATGGGCGGGCGCGTGAAGACGCTGCACCCGCGCGTGCACGGCGGCATCTTGATGCGCGGCGACATCGATCAGGCCGACCTCGAGCGCCTCGGCGGCGCGCCGATCGACCTCGTCGCCGTGAACCTCTATCCCTTCACGCAGACCGTCGCGAAGCCGGGCGTGCTGCTCGCCGAGGTGATCGAGCAGATCGACATCGGCGGGCCCGCGATGGTGCGCAGCGCCGCGAAGAACCACGGGCGCGTCGCCGTCGTGTGTGATCCGGCGGATTACGAGGCCGTGCTCGCCGAGATCGAGGCGAGCTCCGGCGAGGTGTCGGCGGCGACGCGACGCAAGCTCGCGGCGAAGGCGTTCGCGCATACGGCCGCGTACGACGGCGCGGTGTCGGCGTACCTGTCGTCGCTCGGGGATCCGGATCCGGCCGAGGAGAAGGCGCAGCCGATGCGGGAGGCGTATCCGCGGTACCTGACGCTCACGTTCGAGCGGGCGTACGGCCTCCGGTACGGCGAGAACCCGCATCAATCGGGCGCGTTCTACCGCGAGCGCGTGGCGCCCGAGGGCTCGCTGTCGCTCGCCGATTCGCTCGGCGCCGGCGGCAAGGAGCTCTCGTTCAACAACCTCGTCGACGTGGACGCGGCGCTCGAGGCCGTGCGCGAGCACGAGCGGCCCGCGGCCGTCGTGGTGAAACACGCGAACCCCTCGGGCGTGGCCGTCGCGGATTCGCTCGAGCGCGCGTATCGGCTCGCGCGGGACGCCGACGCGCTGAGCGCGTTCGGCGGCATCGTGGCGCTGAACCGTCCCGTGGACAAAGCGACGGCCGCGGCCCTCGCCGAGACGTTCCTCGAGTGCGTCGTGGCGCCCTCGTTCGCGGACGACGCGCTCCCGATCCTGCGCGCGAAGAAGAACCTGCGCCTGCTCGCCACGCGGGTCCTCCTGCCGGCCGAGCAGGGCGAGCTCACGTGGAAACGCGTGGGCGGCGGGCTCGTCGTGCAGGGGCGTGACGCGACCGGGGGCGACGAGGTCGTGAAGGCGCGGATCGTCACGAAACGCGCGCCCACGGAGGCGGAGCTCGCCGCGCTCGATCTCGCGTGGAAGGTCTGCAAGCACGTGAAGTCGAACGCCATCGTGCTCGCCCACGAAGGCCGCACGGTGGGCGTGGGCGCGGGGCAGATGTCGCGCGTCGAGAGCGTGCGTATCGCCTGCCGCAAGGCCGGGGACGAGGCGAAGGGCGCCGTGCTCGCCTCCGACGCGTTTTTCCCGTTCCCCGACGGCGTCGAGCTCGCCCTCGAGCATGGCGTGACCGCCTTCGTGCAGCCGGGCGGGAGCGTGAAGGACGCCGACGTGATCGCGGCCGCCGACAAGGCCGGCGCGGCGATGATCTTCACGGGCGTCCGGCATTTCCGGCACTGATCGCGGCATCTCCGCGCTCACGGCCGCGCCGCCCGCGCCTCGCCAAACGCCCTGCCCTCCGCCCCTCGGGGCGTCCTCCCGCCGCGCCGATGGATCCAGCCTCACGGATCCTGGCAAAAAAACGCGCACAAAAAATTTGGCCACCCCGATCTAGCTGTGCTGTTGGTGGCTGACAGCGTCGCGGCGGGGCGCCGCGGCGAGCTTCAAGGAGCATGGCGGTGGCTGGGATCAGGGAGTCGTGCAGCGTTTGCAGGTCGGAGTTCGACGTCCAGTTCCGCTACCAGATGGAGGAGCGGGACGGTGGGTTCTCGTTTTATTGCTCCCAGAAGTGCCTCGAGAAGAGCCAGCTCGGCGGCGAAGGGCAGGGGGACAAGCTCGCGACGTGTGACGCGTGCGCGAAGCGGTTCCAGCCCGAGCTCGCCTCGCAGGTGATGTACCTCCAGGGCCGTCGCACCTACGCGTGCTCGATGCCTTGCCGGACCCAGCTCCAGCGCGAGGCGAGCGGCGTCCGGCTCGGCGAGATCGCCGCCGAGGTCACGCCGCCCTCCGTCGCGCCCTCGCCGCCGCCGCAGACGGCGCCGCGAACCACGGCGACGCGTGCTTCGGGGCCCGCGAGCAGCGCGGCGCCTTCGAAGCGGAGCTCCTCGGCGACCTCGCCGGCCGTGGCCGTGCCCGTGGTGCCGCAGATCCCGAACAAGCGGGCGGCCGCGACCGCGCAGGCCCCGCAGGCCGCGCCCGAGGCGCCGAAAGAGCAAGCCGCGGACGCGGCCGTGCCGCGTTACCTCGCCGTGTTCAACCACAAGGGCGGCACGGGCAAGACGACGACGGCCGTGAGCGTCGCGGCCGGCCTCGCCTCGCGTGGCAAGAAGGTCCTGCTCGTCGACACGGACGCGCAGGGCAACGTGTCCGTCTCGCTCGGCGCGAACGTCGAGCGCTCGCTCTATCACGTGCTCGTGATGGGCCTGCGGGTCTCGGACGCGACGCGTGTCGTTCGTCCGAACCTGGACCTTTTGGGCTCCAACGAGACGCTCGCCGCTGCGGAGCTCTACCTCGCGGGCCGGCAGAACCGCGACCGCGTGCTCTGCGACCGCCTGAGCGCCGCCGCCGCGGGTTACGACTACGTGGTGCTCGACTGCTCGCCGAGCCTGTCCTTGATGAACCAGAACGCGCTCGTCTTCGCCGACAGCGTGCTCGTGCCCGTCGCTTGCGACTACCTGTCGCTCGTCGGCGTGCGTCAGGTCATCAAGACCGTGAAGAACGTGAACGCGCTGCTGCACCACCCGGTCCAGATCTGGGGCGTGCTCCCCACGTTCTTCGATTCGCGCGCGAAGATCTGCCGCGAGGCCGTCACCACGCTGAAGCAACACTTCGGCGAGAGGTGCCTGCCGCCGGTGCGCGCGGCGATCAAGGTGAAGGAAGCGCCGGCGCAGGGGCAGACGATCTTCGAGTACGCCGCCGGCACGCCCGCCGCGGAGGACTACGGCGTGGTCGTGGACCGCATCATCCAGAGCCGCGAGGGCACGACGAAGGGCGCGAAGGACACGAAGGAAACGAAGCCCGCGCGCACGGCGGCAGCGACCGCTTGAGGAGAGGACGATGAAGCACGAGGGCGAGTTCTCGGATGCCGCGCACGCGCTGCTCGATCGAGACGAGGTCGAAGGGGTCCTCTCCGGGGCGTTCTACACGCCGGCCGGGAGACCGAGCGCGCGAGCGCAGAAGCCCGCCGCCGAGCGCCCCACGCATTACAAGGTCATCTGCATCTCGATGTACACGGATGACCTCGAGCGCCTCGACGAGATGGTCGATGCCCTGAAGGCGCGTGGCCTGACGAAGGCGAACCGCAGCGCGCTCATCCGTCACGCGCTCGAGCAGGTCGATCTGGAAAAGGTGCCGAAAGGGCTCTGATCCGTCCGCGGCGCGGCGCTTGCACCGCGCCGGATCGATGTCGAACGCGCCGATAGAACCTCCTCCGAGGGACCTCCGCGAGGTCCCTGCGACAGCAACGATCGACGAGCAGATGCCGCCTTCGGGCGTGCGGAAGATGCTCGACGCCTTCGAGGAGCGTGACCTCCAGCGCGTCCGGTGGAGCTCCGTGCTCGCGGGGCTCTTCCTCGCGCTGGGCACGCTCGTGCTCCTCGGGCTGCTCGGCTTCGCCACGGGCGTGACCGTCCTCGAGCCGGCCGGCCGCGCGTCGCTCGAGCGCCTCGGGGCGGGCATGGGCCTGTGGATGGCCTTCGCGTCGCTCGTCGCCCTCTTCGTGGGTGGCTACGCGGCGGCCAAGCTCGGCGGGGCGATCCGCCGCGGCGACGGCGCGCTCGCGGGTGTGCTCACCTGGGCCGTCTCGCTTGCGCTGCTCGTGTTCGTCGTGGGCAGCGGGGCGCCTCCGTTCTGGGACACGCAGGAGTTCGGTCGCCCGACGAGCTACGAGCCTGCGTTCACGGTCGCGCAACCAACCGAGCCGTTTGGACAGGTGTTCCGGTTCGATCGTGGTGAGGCCATCCGCGCCGCGTGGTTCAGCTTCGGCGGCGCCGTGATCTCGCTGCTCGCGGCGACGTTCGGCGGCGCGCTCGGCGCCGTCGGGCGTCGTCGAGGCGGCGCGCTGCCTCCTTCACCTCGGTCCTCGGCGGGTGATCAAGTCCCGCTTTACTGAGGCGCTTCTGCAGCAGGGGAAGGCGAGATTTCCTCCAGGTTCGCCCAGAAGTCCTCGAGATCCGGCGGCAGCGGCGCCTCCACGCGGAGCCTGCGCCCTTCGTCCGCCGGATGATCGAGCTCCAGCATCGCCGCGTGCAGCGCGTGCCGATCGAGCTCGAGCACGACGCGGTCCTCCTCCGTGAGCAGGCCGTCCGCGCCGCGGCCGAAGAGCTCGTCGTCCGGCCCGTAGAGTTTGTCCCCGACGACGGGCGTGCCGCGCGACGCGAGGTGCACGCGGATCTGGTGCTGCCGGCCCGTCTCGAGGGTGCATCGTACGAGGGCGTAGAGGTTCCCCGTCGCGGGGTTTCTCCGCCGCCCGATCACGGCGCAACGCGTGGCCGAGGGCAGGCCCTCGCCGGGCCGGGCGACGCGCATCTTCACGCCGTAGCGGCTCGTCGGGTCGAGCTCGAGCGGCGCGTCCACGCGGAACGTGTCCTCCTCGTCTGCGCCCCAGGTGATCGCCAGGTACTCCTTGTGCACGGTGCGCTCTTCTGCGCCGGGCTTCATCGCGCCGCGGGCGAACTGCCATTTCACGTGCCTGTCGGCCTGGCTCGTCCGGGCGAGCAGGAGCACGCCCGAGGTCTCCCGGTCGAGGCGATGCGAGAGCATGAGCCGCTCGCCGTCGCGGGCGTTCTCGAGCAGCTTCACCACCGTGCTCTGGTGATAACGCGCCGTCGGGTGCACCGGGATCCCCGCGGGTTTGTCGACCGCGAGCAGGTGGTCGTCCTCGTGCAGGATGCGCAGCGTGACGTCGGGCGCCTTCTCGTCCCAGGGCGGGCGCCAGAGCAGGATGAGCTGCTCGGCCTGCACGCGGTCGTTGCCGCGCAGGCGGCGCGCATCGGGGGCGTACGCGCCGTGCGCGATGATCTTCTGGGCGCGTGTCCGGCTCGTCCGCTTGAGCTGGGATTGCACGAAGCGGTCGAGCCGCATGCCCTTGGCCTCCGGGGGCACGCGGAGGATGGAGACGACGGACCCTTCGGGCACCTCGGCCGGGCGTACGACCTTCATCCCGCGGCCGAAGGGGCCTTCCGTGGCGCCGAGCTCGCGCGCGCTGATGCGCGTCATGGTCGCCATCCTAGCCTGCCTGCCGCTCGGGGCTACCGCCCGCGCGGCAGCCGGCCGCGAGGTCGCGCAGCGAGCTCGCCTCTAGGGGGTGAATCGGCCGGGCTTTGCCTGGACGACGGGGTTCGGGGCGAAGCATGGCTTGTCCATGCGAAGCCTCGAGCGGAAACCACGGACGCGAGGCGTCCCCCTCGGGACGAGACTCGTGCTACACCCGCCCGCGCATGGACATCCTCTTCGTCGCTTCCGAGATCGCGCCGATGGTGAAGGTCACCGGCCTCGCCGACGTCGTCGCGTCGCTCTCGAAGGCGCTCCGGCTCCTCGGGCACAAGGTCACCCTCGCGCTGCCGCGTTACCCTGGGATCGAAGCTTCCGGCGTCATGATCGCGCGGAGGCTGACCCCGCTCGTCCTGACGATCGGCGGCGAGCGCGTCGAGGTCACGGTCTTCGACGGGCGGCTCGGATCGGGCGTGGAGCTCGTGCTCTTCGATGTCCCGGGGCTCTTCGCCGAAGGCCCGTCACGCCTCGCCGACGAGGACGAGGGGGATCTCGCGGCCGCGCGTCGGTACGGCGTGTTCGCGCTCTCCGTCGTCGAGCTCGTCCGCCAGCGCGCGCTCGCGGGCACGCCGTTCGAGGTCGTGCACGCGCACGACTGGCCCTCGGCGCTGGTCCCGTACCTCCTGCGCGACCGCGAGGGCGACGCGCGCCCCGCCTCGGTGTTGACGATCCACGATCTCGCGCGCCAGGGCCTCTTCCCGCGCGAGGCGCTGCGGCTCATCGGCCTCGGCGACGAGCATTTCCAGCCCTCGCTCCTCGAGTTTTACGGCAAGGTGAGCTTCCTCAAGGCGGGCCTGCTCGCCGCCGACGCCATCACCACGGTGTCGCCGACGTACGCGCGCGAGATCCTCACGCCCGAGCACGGCGAGCGGCTCGACGGCGTCCTGGCCACGCGCGCGAAGGAGCACGAGATCGTCGGCATCGTGAACGGCATCGATTACGCCGTGTACAACCCGATGACCGATCCGGCGCTGCCCGCGCGGTACGACGCCGAGGACACGACGAACAAGGCGCGCTGCAAGAGCGCGTTGCTCGCCGAGCTCGGGCTCCCGATCGACATCGAGCGCCCGCTCGTCGTCTCGGTTGGCCGCATTTCGCCGCAGAAGGGCGGCGATCTGCTCGCCACCGCGTTGCCCAAGATCCTGAAGAGTGACGCCTGCGTGGTCGTGGCAGGCGCGGGAGATCGCGCGATCCTCACGAAGATCGAAGCGGCGGTCGCGAAGGCGCCCGAGCGCGCGCGTCTCCTCGGCGACGCCGCCGAACCCCTGGTGCACCGCCTCTTCGCCGCCGCCGACATCGTCGTCGTCCCCTCGCGGTACGAGCCCTGCGGCCTCGTGCAGCTCTACGCGCAGCGGTACGGCGCCTTGCCCGTCGCCTACCGGACGGGCGGCCTGCTCGACACCATCGTCGACTGCGACGCGGCCCTCGAGACCGGCACGGGGTTCCTGTACGACAAACCCACGTCGACGAGCCTGCTCGGCGCCGTGCAGCGCGCCCTCGCGGCCATGACCTCGCCCCGCTGGCCGGGGCTCCGTCGTCGCGTGATGCGCCTCGACCTCGGCTGGGATCGCCCGGCGCGCCGCTACGTGCACGTCTATCGTTCGGCCATCACGAAGCGGACCGCGTAATGCGTCGAAGGGTTTGGCGCTCAACGAAATCGCGCAGCGATTTCGCCTCGAGGGGGTGAATCGGCCGGGCTCCGCCTGGCCGAGAGGGGGACGCGAGGCGTCCCCCTTGGGACTGATGCGGCGGACGGACGCTTCGTAGTACAGTGCATGCGCCCTTCTGGGCGCCTGTGTCCCCGAACGCCGAATTCTTCGTCTCCGAACAGGGCAACATCCGCGGACCCTTGCGGCTGGAGGCGATCCGCCGCGAGATCGGATCGGGCTCGCTCAAGGACCCGCTCTTCCGCATGGAGGGGTGCAAGCGGTTCCTCCCCGGCGCCGCGTGGGATCCGCTCTCGGATCTCTTCTCCTCCCCGAGCCCGCCCGATCCGCCCGAGGGCGTGGTCGCCGAGGCGCTCCCGCGTGACCTCGCCAAGCTCGAGCCCCAGGCCCGGGACAAACTCCTCTGGTTCGTCGAGGACACCGACGGCGTCATGGGCCCCGTGACGGGCGCGTTCGTGGCGCGTGGCCTGATGACGGGCCGGATCCCCATGTCCTCGGGTGTCTCGCTCGTCAGCGTCCCCGGCTGGATCCGCGGGACGGCCGTGTTCCCGGCCGCGCTCGAAGGCGCGACCGCGATCCGCAAGCGCCCGCTCTCCACGTTCACCTGCCCCTATTGCCTCGAGCCCGTCATGGTCGGCAGCACGAGTTGCCTCATGTGCGGCGAGTTCGTGGGTATCGCGGAGCCGCGGCTCGGCGTGTCGCGCGCCTCGGGCCTCGTGCTCGGCGGGCTCGCGCTCGTGCTCGCGCCGCTGCTCGGAGGTGCGCTCTCCGTGCGGGGCGAGGGGCGCTCCGCGGGAGGCGCGATCCCCACGGCGAACGCCGCGCCCGCGCCGGCCTCGGCGAGCGCATCTGCCAGCACGAGCGCCGAGCGCGCTCCGGACGAGCCTGCGCCGCCTGCGCAGAGGCGGCTCGAAGGCAAGGTCGCGGCGCAGATCGACGTCGCGGTCGACGCCGAGGCCGTGATGCTCCTGCCGCAAGGTCACGTCGCGGTCGCGCGCCGTACGGCCTTCGACGTCGTCGATCCGAAGAGCGGCGTGGTCGTGACGAGCTCGCGCGAGGCGCAGGGCGCGCGCGTGATCGAGCGTGTCGGCGGCGCCCTCTACGCGCTCGGCCAGACGCGTATCGGCGCGCTCGAGCCCGAGAGCCTCCGCGTCTTGCGCTGGATCGAGCCCCGCGCCCCGCTCCTCCCGGGCGCCGCCGCTCCCTCGGCTGGGCTCGCGGTTTTTCCTTCGGCCGTCGATCGCAGCGTCGTCGTCGTCGGCACCGAGCATCACGTCGAGATCGCGCGTTTCCGCTTCGGGGGCGCCATCCCCTCCGCCGTCGCCCTCGACGCGGAGGGCGCCTTTGCCGTCGTTGCCGTCGCCGATCCTCGACCGCGCGCCTATCCCGACGCGATCGAGGTCTTCGCGCCTCGTGTCGCGCCGAGCGCGCAGCTCGTGCGGCGCCTCTCGCTCGTGGATCCTGTCGCGGCCGTCGCCGTCAGGTCGGGGTTTGCGTTCGTCGCGCTTGGCTCCTCGCGGCTCGCGCGTGTCGCGCTCGAAGGCAAGGGGCTGCTCGCCGCGCCCGACGTTTCTCGCGAGACCTGCGCCGATCCCGTGTTCGTCCGGGCCGCGCCTCGTACACTCGTCGTGGGTTGCAGGGCGGGCCGCGCGCTCTCGCTGCATGCGCCGGCCACGCTTGCTCAGGACACGCGCCTCGAGCTCGGCAGCCCCGTGATCGCGCTCGAGGTCTCGCCCTCCGGCGACCAGGCGCTCGTCGTCACCGGCGCGCCGTCGCCTGCGGTGTACGTCGTCGACCTCGCGACCGGCGAGCCCGTGCGTGTGGACGTCACCGACCAGGTCACGAGTGTTCGGTTCGGCAAGGACGCGGGCAGCGCGGCGGCCTTTTCGGCGCGCGCGCGGCGCGTCTGGGTGCTGCGGTGAGCAAGACCAAGTGCCCGAGGTGCGGCGCCCTCTCGATCCGGCAGGGCGCGGCGAAGTGCCCCTCCTGCCGCGCCTGGGTGAGCTCGCCCAAGCTCGCGCGCAGCCGCATGCGGCTCGGACCGCTCGGCGTCGTGCTCCTCGCGGCTGGGCTCGGCGGCTTCGGCATGCTCGCCGGCGGCGCGGCCGTCCTCGTCTCGCAAGGCCGCCTCGGCGCCTCACGCGCGCCTGCGTCGGCGTCGCCTGCGTCGTCCGCGGCCTCGCCCGCCGCGCCGACCTCGGCGAACGCCGCGCCCCCTCCTCGGGCCTCTGCGGCGCCTGGCCCGGACACCGCGCCGCCGCCGTCGTCCGAGGCGCCTCGTGCGTTCGAGGTGGCCAGGATCGTTCGTCTCGATGCACCCCCCGTGGATGTCGCCCTCGCGGACGACGCGTCGAGGCTCTTCGTGCTTTGCGAGGACGGCACGCTCCGGGCGTATGCGCTCGACTCCGGCGTGGAGAAGGCGCGGGCGCGCATTCCGGGCAAGGGCACGGCGCTCCGGCGGCTCTCGTCGGGCCGGCTCGTGGTCCTTGGTATTGCCGCGGGGCTGCCGCTCGTGGACACGGCGTCGTGGCTCTCGGGCGCGGCGCCTTCGGCGTACCTGAAGACGATCGCCGTGAAGGGCGCGCTCGACGTCGCGGCGAGCGGCGATCCACCGGTCCTCGTCGTCGCGACCTCGCAGGGGGGCCGCGTCGTCCGGCTCGCGGGGCCCTCGCTCGTGGCGGACGGCGAGCTCGTCTTCTCGACCCCGATTCGTGGCCTCGCGCCTCTGCCTTCTGCGGGCGGCGATCGGCTCCTCGTGTTGCTCGACGGGCGCGTGCCGACCGAGCCGGGGTCCGTGATCGTGCTCGATCCTGCGGCGCGACCGTTCGGCGGCGCGCGGGCTGCGTGGTCGTCGCTCCTCGAGCCGCGCGCCTCTGTGGCGCCTCGGTCTGCTTCTTCCGAGCGCGCCTTGCTCTTCGATCGGGCGACGGCGCAGGTCGTGGGTTTTTCCGTGGGCGACGAGCCGCGCCTCGCGCCGGCGGGACCGCAGCCGATCGCGGCGTTCCCGTGGTCCGGGGATCGGGCCGTGGTGATCGGGGCGGCGGGGGAGGGGACGCTCGTGTCGCTCGATCGCCGGGAGGTCCTGGCGACCGTGGCGCTCGGCGGGGTGCCCTCGTCGGCGGCGCTCTCACCGGATGGGGCGACGATCCTCGTGGCGCTCGGGGGTGGACCGCGTGGCAAGGGGGCGACGACGGTGGAGCTCGGGGGCGAGCCGCTCCGTATCGTTTCGACGCTGCAAACGGGGGAGGGATCCCACGTGGTATCCGTGGCTTCCAGTGGTCGACTCGTGGTCGTGGCGGCGTCATCGGCGCGTATCGTGACGGTCTTGCGACGTCCCTGAGGGGCGCCGATTTTTTGCGCCCAAGGCGAGCGAGATCGGCGAAACTGGCAGCGGCGTCCCGTCTCGGCGCCTTACCTTGGAGTTTTCCATGATCATGCCCGACACTTCTCTTTGCAGGAGCAAAGCTCGCTCGTACGGCCTGGCGTCGATCCTCGCGCTCGGCTTCGCGATGGTGGCGTCCGTTCCCGCGTGTCTGGACTCGCAGGGGAGCGGCCCGTCGGGGAGGCCGGACGGCGGCGCGGCGTGCACGCCGGGCGACGAGACGGACGGGAGCAGCGGCGATTGCGTGAAGATGGCGTGCGTCGACGGCGTGCTCCAGACGGTCGCCGATGACGACGACATGCCCGACGACGGCAAGGATTGCACCGTGGATAGCTGCGAGGGCACCACGCCGACGCATGTGAACAAGCCGGCGGGCGAGTCGTGCGGGATGGGCTCGAGCTGCGACGGCGTGGGCAATTGCACGTGCGCCAGCGACGCCGATTGTGGTGAGAACACCGAGTGTCGGACGTTCACCTGCGACAAGGTGTGTAAATCGACGAACGCGCCTGCGGGGACGAAGCTCACGGCCGGGCAGACCGACGGGGATTGCAAGGTCCTGCAATGTAATTCGAGCGGCGGCATCGAGGAGGTGCTCGACGCGAAGGATCCGCAGAGCGACGGCAATGATTGCACCGTGGATACCTGCGTCAACGGCGCGCCCGTGTACACGCCGGACCCTGCCGTGAAGGTGTGCGTCACGCAGGACAACCCGACGGGCACGGGCAAGTGTGACGCGGAGGGCAAGTGCCTCGGGTGCACGCAGACGTCCGAGTGTGGGAGCGGGCCCCCGTGGTACACGTGCGACGAGACCGTCAACGTGTGTTTCCGCTGCGATGACGGCGTGAAGAATGGCACCGAGACCGACGTGGATTGCGGCGGCGAGTGCATCGACAGGTGCGGGCTCGGCAAGGCATGCAAGGTCACGGCGGATTGCGCCGAGGCATGTGACAACGGTGTCTGCGTGAGTTGCTTCGACGGTGTGAAGAACGGCGGCGAAGGCGACGTCGATTGTGGTGGAATCTGCGCCGACAAGTGTGGGACGAATCAATCGTGCAACGTGCCAGCCGACTGTACGAGCGGCGTCTGCACGGGGAACAAGTGCATCGCTCCGAGCTGCAGCGATGGCGTGGCGAACGGCACGGAGACCGACGTGGATTGCGGAGGCGGCGGCGGCTGCCCGAAGTGCGGCCCCGGAAAGAAATGCAACGGCGGCGGCGATTGTCTGAATTCGTGCGTCGAAGGTACCTGTAACTGACGTCATCTGGTCGAAGGAAACTCGCCATGCCCCGCCCCCGCCTCTTTTCCACCCTCCTCGCCGCGGCCTTCGTGGCCTCTGCCCTCGTGCAGGCCACCTCCTGCGCGCTCCAGACCGACGGCTCGAAGCCCGTGGTAGACACGGTTCCTTGCGAGACCGCCGCCAATTGCAACGACAACAACGCCTGCACCGTCGACACCTGCGGCGACGCGAAAATCTGCGTCTTCACGCCGACGATGGACGGGCCGAACCCGGCCCAGACCGCGGGTGATTGCAAGCGGCTGGATTGCGCGGGCGGCGAGGAGGTCCTCGTCAACGACGCCGACGACATCCCCGACGACAACGAGCCCTGCACGGTCGACGCCTGCGTGTCCGGCGCGGCGAGTAATATACCCGTGGCCGACGGCGACGCGTGCCAGCGTGGCAACCAGACCGGCAGGTGCGAGGCGGGCGTCTGTCAGATTGCGTGCGACGCGCAGACCCCTTGCGACGACGACAACCCCTGCACGGACGACTTCTGCAACTTCGGCACGAGCACGTGCGTCTTCACGAACCTCGACGGCCTGCCCACCCCGGGCGTCACGCAGAGCCCGGGCGATTGCAAGCAGAAGCTCTGCGTGAACGGCAAGGACACGGACGTCACGGACGACACGGACGTGCCCGTCGACGTGAACCCCTGCACGGACAACGTCTGCACGAGCGGCGTGCCGTCGAACCCGAGCACGGCCTCCGGCACGTATTGCGCGCCGGGCATGCCCGAGGTCTGCGACGGCGGCGGATCGTGCGTCCAGTGCACGTTGCCCGAGCATTGCACCGGCATCGTCGAGACCGATTGCGCGAAGCGAGCCTGCGTGAACAACCAGTGCGTCGTGACGTACCTCGGCAACGAGACGACCGCAGGGCCGGCGTCGCAGATGCCGGGGGATTGCAAGCGGGCCGTCTGCAACGGGGTCGACGGCGGCACCGTGCTGGTCAACGACGACAACGACAAGCCGAACGACAACAACCCCTGCACGATCGATTTCTGCACGAACGGCCAGGCCGACTCCGATCCTGCCGCCCTGAACACGAATTGCGGCGGCTCGAACGTGTGCAACGGGGAGGGGCAATGCGTCGGGTGCACCAGCGCGGGCCAGTGCCCTGGCACCGACGATTTCTGCAAGACGCGCACCTGCAACGGTGGGGTCTGCGGGTTCAACTACAAGGCCGACGGCACGGAGACGCCGGGGCAGACGTCGGGTGATTGCAAGGTCGAGGTCTGCGACGGCGCGGGCCAGTTCGTGATCCGGCCCGATACGATGGACTTCGGCGACGACGGCAACCCGTGCACGAAGAACCAGTGCACGGCGCAGGGCAACAACTCGTATCCGAACGAGAGCTTCGGCTTCACCTGCAACGTGAACGGCGGCGACATCTGCAACGGCAATGGCCAGTGCAAGAAGTCGAGCGGCAAGAACTGCTCGGCGAACGGCGAGTGCGCGAATAGCATCTGCGCCGACGCGGTCTGCTGCAACAGCACGTGCGGCAACTCGTGCCAGGCTTGCAACGTGTCCGGCAGCCTCGGGACGTGCACGAACGTGCCGACGGGGCAGGACGATGCGCCGACATGCACGGGCGATGCGAACTCCTGCAACGGCAGTGGCCAGTGCAGGAAGGAGCAGGGCGTCAGTTGCTCGGCGAACAACGACTGCCTGTCCGGGAGCTGCGTCGACGGCGTCTGCTGCGAGAATGCGTGCACGGGCACGTGCAAGGCGTGCAACGTGGCGGAGAACGTCGGGAAATGCGTGAATGTGCCCGGTGGACAGACGGATAATGTCCCGGCGAACGCGTGCACGGGCGCGAACCAGTGCGACGGAAGCGGCAACTGCAGGAAGGTCACCGGCCAGGGGTGCGGCAACAACAACGAATGCGTGAGCGGGTTCTGCGTCGACGGCGTCTGCTGCGCCGACGGTTGTGCCGGCACGTGTATGGCGTGTAATATCGCGCCGAACCTCGGGATGTGCGTGAACGTCCCGACGGGGCAGGAGGATGGCGCTTGCTCGGGCACGCAGGCGTGTGCTGGTGGGGTTTGCAAGACCAAGAACGGCGAGACCTGCCCGGCGATGGAGTCGGATTGCCTGAGCGGGGTCTGCGCCGACAATGTCTGCTGCGAGAATGCATGCACGGGCACTTGCATGGCCTGCAACGTGTCCGGAGACGAAGGCAAGTGCATCAACGTGCCCGCGGGCCAGGACGACGATAACGGTGCGATGATGTGCACCGGACCCACGCAGTCCTGCGATGGCAATGGCGCATGCAAGCAGGACGACGGCACCGTGTGCTCCGCGGACTCCCAATGCGAGAGCAACCACTGCGTCGACAGCGTCTGCTGCGAGAGCGCGTGCGACACGGCCTGCTACCAGTGCAACAATTCGAGCAGCCTAGGCCAATGCGTGGCGATCGCGCAGATGTCGGATGACACCTTCCCCGCGAACATCTGCACGGGCACCATGACCTGCGACGGGTCGGGGACGTGCAAGCTCGACAATGGTGAGGACTGCGCCACGAACAGCGACTGCGCGAGCAACAAGTGCCCGGGTGGCATGACCTGCCAACCATGACCCGAGGCAGCCGTCGTTCGGGGGAGATGGCTGCCTCGTTCCTCTCCTACGTTTGATTTCGGAACGAAACAGAATACCCGACCGATGCCACACCGCCCCCGCGTCCTCTCCGTCCTCCTCACCACGCTCCTCTCCGCCGCCGCCATCGCCCAGATCGCCTCGTGTGGGCTCGACACCAGCGGGTCCCGACCGCCCGAGGACACGGAGGCGTGTGTCGCCGACGCGAACTGCGAGGACCAGAACCCTTGCACCATCGACGCCTGCGCCGCGGACGGGGTCTGCTCCCACGTGGCGCTCGGAGACGGTCCATTGCCGGGACAAACCGCCGGCGATTGTCAGCGGATCGACTGCGTGGCCGGCGCCGTCGTCACGATGAACGACGACGTCGACGTCGAGGACGACGGCGAGAGCTGCACGAACGACGCGTGTTCGATGGGCGCGCCGGTCCACCCTCCGGAGCCGAACGGGACGAGCTGCCTCGTCGGCGGAGCGCAGGGGACGTGCCAGGGCGGGGCGTGTCAGGTCTCGTGCGACGCGCAAACCCCCTGCGATGACGGCAATGCGTGCACGGAGGACGTCTGCAATGTGGGCATCGGCGCTTGCCTCTTCACGGACCTCGACGGCCTGCCGACGCCCGGGTACGAGTCCGTGCCCGGGGATTGCGTGCAGCGCATCTGCGTCGCGGGCGAGGACACGGCCGTCGTCGACGACACGGACGTGCCCGTCGACGTGAATCCCTGCACGCTCGACGTGTGCACGATGGGCGCCCCGACGAACCCGCCCGTGACCGCCGGCGAGCCCTGCGAGCCCGGGGAGCCCGAGGTCTGCGACGGCGCGTCGAGTTGCGTTCAATGCAACGAGCCCGCCGATTGCGTGCACCTGCCGCCGGACGACGTCTGCCAGCAGCGCACCTGCGTGAACCACGTCTGCGGGCAGACGTTCGCGGACGAGGGCACCCCGTTCTCCACCCAGACGACCGGCGATTGCAAACGTGTCGTCTGCGACGGCCTGGGCCTCACGCAAGAGGTCGCCGACGACGTGGATCTGCCGAACGACAACAACGCCTGCACGAAGAACGTCTGCACGGATGGCGCTCCGTCGTTCCCGCCCGAGGCCATCAACACGGGCTGCGGGCAGGATCTCTACTGCGACGGCGACGGGACGTGCGTCGGCTGCAACGTCGCCTCGCAATGCCAGGGCACGGACGATTTCTGCAAGGTCCGCACGTGCATCAACAACGAGTGCGGCGTGAGCCTCACCGCGGCGGGCACGGACCTGCCGGACGGCCAGACGGCCATGGATTGTAGGGTCGTCGAGTGTGACGCCCAGGGCAACATCGTTACGTCGGTCGACACGAGCGACATCCCCATCGACGGCAATGAATGCACCGACGACGTGTGCAGCGCGGCCGGCGTCCCGTCGAACCCGGACCGGCCTCTCGAGGCCGCCTGCAGCCAGGACGGGGGCACGGTCTGCGACGGCTCGGGGTCGTGCAAGAAGGCCGACGCCGAGGCGTGCGGCGGGGCCGTGGAGTGCCTGAGCGGCCATTGCGTGGACGGCGTCTGCTGCAATGTGGCCTGCGGCGACACGTGCACCGCGTGTGACGTGCCCGGCAGCGTCGGGACGTGCGTGAACGTGCCCGCCGCCGTCGAGGACGATCCCTTCTGCACGGGCGCGAACGCCTGCGACGGCGATGGCGCGTGCAAGAAGGACGACGCCGAGGCGTGCGTGAACGCCGACGAATGCGTGAGCGGCTCCTGCGCGGACGGCGTTTGCTGCGACATTGCCTGCGATACCGCGTGCGAGCATTGCAACCTGCCGGGCACCATCGGCATTTGCACGATGATCACCTCCGTGGAGGACACGAGCCCCGCGGACATCTGCGCGGGGACGCGGTCGTGCGACGCGACGGGCGTTTGCCGATCGAAGGACGGTGACGGTTGCCTCGTCCCTGACGATTGCCTCGGCGGGTTCTGCGTCGATGGGGTCTGCTGCGACACGGCGTGCGTGGGCACGTGCCAGGCGTGCTCGGCGGTGAAGACGGGCGGCCCCAACGGCATCTGCGCCCCGATCCCCCCGGGCGTGGACCCGGACACGGAGTGCCCGGCGAACAATGTGTGCAGCGGCGCGGGTACGTGCGTCGCCAACCCCGGCGAGAGTTGCCTGAGCGACGCCGTATGCGCGAGCGGCCATTGCGTGGACGGCGTCTGCTGCGACAGCGCTTGCATGGGCACGTGCGAGGCGTGCTCGACCGACAAGAAGGGCAGCGGCGACGACGGCGTCTGCGGGCCGATCGCGAAGGGCGCCGATCCGGACATGGAGTGCACGATGCCGGGCGTGTGCGACGGCGCGGGGATGTGCATCGCCGATATCGGCGAGGCGTGCGCGAACGACGCCGCGTGCGGCAACGGCACCTGCGTGGATGGCTTCTGCTGCGCCACGGCCTGCGACGTCGATTGTTACTCCTGCGGCCTCGACGGGACGGAGGGCCAATGTTTGCCGGTCCCGGCGAACGAGAACGACGGCACCTGCGCCGCAGCGGATTTCAAGATTTGCGACGGCGCGGGGACGTGCCTCGGCGCCGCGGGCTTCACGTGCAAAGTCAACGAGAATTGCCTGTCCGGCAAATGCGTGGACGAGGTGTGCGAGCCGTGAGCCAGGTTCTTTAGAGCCCCCCCGCCCGCCTCCCCGTAACCCGACCCACCTCCCCTACATATCCCCTCGTCAAGACGTTGCCCGAGACGCGCGTTCGTCCTAAGCAGCGGCGAACCTCCCTGATGTCCCTCTGCGCGCGTCCCTCTCGAAGGCCTGCGCTCCTCGCCCTGCTGCTCGCTCTCCCGGGCTGCGGCAACGTCGAGGATCCGCCGGGGCGCGTCCTCGATCGGCCCCCCGCCGCCCCGACGCTCGAGCTCCCCGGCGCGCCCGCGCCGATCGTCGAAGAGGACAAACGCGCTGGGGAAGACCTCGAGCCGGGCCGCGGCGCCAAGATCGGCAGCATCGCGATGCGGACCTGGATCTACGTCGCGCCCGACGACCGATCGACCAAGCTCGGCTACCTCCGCGCAGGCGCCGTCGTCGATCGCGCCGAAACATCCGCCGGCACCCGGCGCTGCGAGGGCGGCTGGTACCGCATCGCGCCGCGCGGCTACGTCTGCGTCGGCAAAGGCGCGACGCTCTCGCTCGACCATCAGGTCATCCAGGCCGCCCTGCGTGGACCCGACCGCGACGCCACGTTGCCCTACGCCTATGTGATGTCGCGCTCCCGCGCGCCGCATCTCTACTTCCGCCTGCCCACCGAGAAGGATCAGCGCCGCGTCGAGGGCCCCACCGTGCGCGAGCACGTCCGCCTCGCCATCCCGCCCAAGGTCCCGCTCGACGCCGTGCCCGCGTTCCTCGCCGAGGGCCGCGACTTGCCGAAGCCCTACGGCGCCGTCGAGCCGCTCCGCTACTCCGTTCACGCCGGCCGCGCGAAGCAGGAGTCCGCCTTCGGGCTCGTCACGGCCTTCGAGTGGACCGACCGCAAGTTCGGCCTCACGACCGAGCTCGACCTCATCCCGCTCGATCGCACGAAGCCCGCGAAGATCAGCTCGCTCCACGGCGCGGTCGTGGACAACCCCGGCGGCCTGCCCGCCATCGTGACGAGCCACGGCGCGGCGAAGCTCGTCCCGGACGCGGACGGCCGGATGCACGAGAAGGGCGTCGTGCCGTGGCGATCCGGCGTCGTCCTCACGGGCAACACGAAGGGCGGCGAGCGCGGACTGTGGGAGACGACCGAGGGGTTCTGGTTACCCGCCGCGACGATGTTGATCGCGACGCCGCGCGAGGATCCGATCGGGCACGCGCGCGCGGGCAAGAAGTGGATCGACGTCTCGATCAAGAAGCAGCTCCTCGTGGCGTACGAGGGGACGCAGCCGGTGTTCGCGACGCTCGTGTCCACGGGGCGCGGCGGGATGAGTGATCCCGAGAAGACGACAGCGACGGTGCGGGGCGTGTTTTACGTACACGCGAAGCACGTCTCCGGGACGATGGACGGCGAGGAAGGCTCGGACTCGTTCGACCTGCGCGACGTGCCCTACATCCAGTACTTCCACGAGGGCTACGCGCTGCACGGCGCCTACTGGCACGACGAGTTCGGCAAGCCGCGGAGCCACGGCTGCGTGAACCTCGCCCCGGCCGACGCGAAATGGCTCTTCGACTGGACCGATCCCCCCGTCCCGCCGGAATGGCACGGCGCTGTCAACCTCGAAGGGGGTACGTTGGTCTGGACCCACGCCGGATGAAGCGGCGCCCTAGAACGTGAAGTGGGCCGACGCGCCAAACGGGCCGAGGGAGACCACCGCGCGGCTACGTTCGACCTGTCCGACGATGAACACCGGGATGCCCGCGACGAACATGGCGCCGCCGACGCCCATGAGGACGGTCGGAAAGACCCAGGACGACTTGGCGCAGGGGACACACGCGGCGCGGTCGGCGTTCTCGTTCGCGACGTAGAGGCCCGCGCCGAGGCCACCGACGACCGCGCCGCTCACCATCAAGGCGATCCCGCCCGTGATCTTGGAGCGGCCCGGGTTCGGCGGGGGCTCGAGCGCGCTCGCGTCGCGCGCCCCGAGCCAGGAGACGACGAGCCCGAGCCCCGCCGCGAGCGAGAGGCGACGCGCGCGCCGCCCTCTCATTTACATTGCGCGGGCGCGCCGGCGCCCTTCAGCATGGCGCGGACCGCGCTGAGCGCCTGCCGGCCCTGCGGCGAGTTGACCAGGCCGTCACACACACCGGCGGCGGCCAGGTACGTGCCCTTCTGGTCGAGCGGGGCCGAGTTCGCGTTGCTCCGGAGCGCAGAGCAGCAGGCGCGGATGCCCGTCGGGTCGAAGCTGCCGCCGGTGACCTTCTTGCCCGCGTCCGCGTCCGCGTCGTCCGCGGCGTCCGAGCCCGCGTCCTCTTCGACGACGAGCTTCTCCGGCGTGGGGGCCGGCGTCGGCGTGGGGGCCGGCGTCGCGACGGGCGCGGGCGGGGTTTCTTCTTCCTTGTTGCCGCAGCCGTTGGCCACGAGGGCCAGCGCGATCGGAAGCACGGCAGCGCAGAGGGCGGTGATGTAACGCGATTGGTTCATGATGATCCTGGAAGTATCCCGGTTCGCTCGGACCTGGCGAACTTTTGTTGCGTCCGTCCGCCGAACGATGTTTGGACGAAACCCAAGGGGACCGCAAGAGGCAGGTGAGCCCCGAACGTGCCCGCTACGCCGTCGGCAGGGGCGCGGGGGGGAAGGTCTTCTCCCCGGTCCCCGGCCGATCGGACCTCGGAGGCGTCGCCTTCCCTTGGAAACCCGCGCGATCGGTGATGGTCCAGGGCGCCGACCCCCTCGACGCACGGCGGACCGCTCGTCCGAGGCATGGCCGTCCTCCCCGGACCACGCCCGGACGGACCCGGCCCATGACGAAGACCACCCCCGAGGCGTGATCTCCGGAGCGTCGGGGGGAAGGCGACCACGCCGAGGTGCGATCGTTCGGGCGTGAGGGTGATCGGGATGCCCCCGAGGTCCGATCGGTCGGACCTGGAGGTGAGGGTCAAGGGGTCATCGGCGCGATGGGCGCGGGGGCAGAGGCCTTCTTGGCCGCGAGGGCGTCGGCGCGCATCTGGGCGAGCTCGTCGAAGAGCCCGAAGACCTGCGCGTCGAGGTCCCTCGGTAGGGCCTTGTTCATGGTGATCTCGTCGCCGAGCGCCGCGCGGAAGCGGCCCAGGACTGCCAGGATCCCGGTCCGGAGCTTGCCAGCCTGGCTGCGTGATCCCGTGTCCGCGTCGGCTCGTTGGCCGAGGAGGAAGCCGATCTGCTCGCCCGCGCCGACATACCCCGCCGCCCAATCGAGCAGCGTGAGCCCCTCCGCGATGGGGATGAGCTGGAGGTCGGACTTCAGGGTATCGAGCTGCTTTCGATGATCGATCGCGGCGTGGACCTCTTGCACGTACGTCGCCTGGAGGTCGTCGAGCTGCGGAATGAACGCGGCCCGGATACGCGCGGCCGCGGCGCGCACGGGCGCAGAGACATTCGGGCATCGTACGTATGCCTCGGTGAGGTGCCAGATGGCCGCGCCAAAGCCGTCGTGATCGTCGTCGACCTCCGCAATCGTTTCGGCGAGCGGCTTGCCCCCCGTGAGGGCGGCGGGGAGCGCGTCGAGTTGTTGCTTCTTCTCCAGGAGAATGGGCTCGTACATCTTGCCAGCGCTGGAGAGGACCAGCACCGGATGACGTTCGCCGAAGAGGTTGGCGAGCGCGACCTTGAGGGCCGCGAGGGAGAGGTATTTCATGCGAGCGGACGCTACACCGGACGAAGCGGAAGCGGAAGCGGAAGCGGGAGCGGGAGCGGGAGCGGGAGCGGGGAAAAACGCGAATGCGTCGCCGTCGGCGCTGACGCGCGGGCCGGGGCAGGCTAGGGTCACGGGGCCGTGACCATCGTCCAGATTCGCAAAAGCGCCCACGCGTCGGGTCGTGACCTCCGCCGTTTCCTGCCCACGACCCGCGCCGAGATGGAGGCCCGCGGCTGGGACGAGCTCGACGTCCTGCTCGTGAACGGCGACGCCTACGTCGACCACCCCGCGTTCGGCGCGGCCCTGATCGGCCGCTTCCTCGAGGCGCGGGGCTTCCGCGTGGGGATCGTCTCGCAGCCGGACTGGCGCACGACGGACGACCTCCTGCGGATGGGCGCGCCGCGGCTCTTCGTGGGCATCACGGCGGGCAACATGGACAGCATGTTGAACAAGCTCACGGCGCAGAAGAAGGTCCGGAGCGAGGATCAGTACTCGCCGGGCGGGCGCACGGGGCTCCGGCCGAACCGGGCGACGATCGTCTACGGCAACCTCTGCCGCCGCGCCTTCCCGGGCGTGCCGCTCGTGCTCGGCGGGATCGAGGCCTCGCTCCGGCGGATCGCGCACTACGATTACTGGTCGGACCAGGTGCGCAGGAGCGTGCTGCTCGACGCGAAGGCAGACCTGCTCATCTTCGGGATGGGCGAGCGGCCGGTCTGGGAGGTCGCCGACAGGTTACGCAAGGGCGAGAGCATCCGCGATCTGCGGGACGTGCGGGGGACGGCGTACGTGCTCCGCAAGGGCGAGTGGGAGGACGTCGAGCCGAGCCGGTTCGTCGGCGACGGCAAGGCCGTGATCCTGCCGAGTTACGAGGAGGTCCTGCGGGACAAGGAGGCGTTCGCCGAGATGAGCCGGCGCTTCCAGTACGAGACGAACCCGGGCAACGGGCGGCCGATCGTGCAGCCCCACGGCGAGGAGGCGGTCTACTTCAATCCGCCCGCGATCCCGCTCGAGACGAAGGACATGGACGCGCTCTACGACCTGCCCTTCGCGCGCGCGGCCCATTACACGTATTCGGAGAAGATCCCCGCGTTCGAGACGGTGAAGCATTCGATCGTGACGATGCGCGGCTGCTTCGGGGGCTGCACGTTCTGCTCGATCACGGAGCACGAGGGGCGCGTCATTCAATCACGCTCGGCCGAGAGCGTCCTGAAGGAGATCCGCGCGCTGCGCCGGATGGACGATTTCCGCGGCTCCATCTCCGACCTCGGCGGCCCCACGGCCAACATGTACATGATGAAATGCAAGGACCCGGCGATCGAGAGCAAATGCCGGCGGCTCTCGTGCGTGCACCCCGGGGTCTGCGAGAACCTCGAGACGGATCACGGTCCGCTGCTCGATCTGATGCGCGCCGTGCGCGAGAGCGAGGGCGTGAAGAAGGTCTTCATCGCCTCGGGGATCCGGTACGACCTCGCCGAGCGCTCGCCGGAGTTCATCGAGGAGCTCGCGCAATGGCACACGGGCGGCCAGCTCTCGGTCGCGCCCGAGCACTCGAAGAAGGACGTGCTCGACAGGATGAAGAAGCCGGGCATCGAGAGCTACGAGCGCTTCGCCGAGCAGTTCCAGTGCGCCAGCGAGGAGGCGGGGAAGAACCAGTTCCTCGTGCCCTACTTCATCTCGGGGCACCCGGGCTCGTCGCTCCGGGACATGGTGGACCTCGCGCTCTGGCTGAAGAAGAAGGGGATGCGGCCGCGGCAGGTGCAGGACTTCATCCCGACGCCGATGTCGATGGCGACGTGTATGTACCACGCGGGCGTCGATCCCTTCACGAAGAAGCCCGTGTACACGGCCAAGGACATGCACGAGAAGCGGCTCCAGAAGGCGCTCCTGCTCTACTGGGATCCGGCCCACCACGACGAGGCGCGGGAGGCGTTGATCAAGGCGGGGCGGGCGGATCTCATCGGATCGAAGCCGTTTTGCCTGGTCCCGCCCGCGACGGGGAAGGGCTCGATGCCGATCGCGATGCGGCGCGCGCGGGCCGAGCGCTCCTGCAAGCCAA